>CAZFRV010000246.1:0-4224 GCA_964521445.1 uncultured Acidobacteriaceae bacterium | reverse complement strand
GATCCATCACCACGCCGCGCACGCTTTCCGCCATCACCGTGGGACCCATTTCCGTGCCCGAGGTCAATCTCATTGTTTTCGCCGCCGCGGTGGCCTGCTTGTACATTTTGCAACTGGTCTTCAACCGCAGTTGGTTTGGACGCTCCATGCGCGCGCTGATCCAGAACCCCTACGCGGCGCAGGTCGTGGGCGTGGATGACGAGCGCACTTCCCGCCTGACCTTCGGACTGGGTACGGCTTTCGCCGGGTTCGCCGGCGCTCTGCTGGGGATGATCTACACTTTCAGCCCCGATTTCGGCCGTCCGTTTCTCGTTCGCGCGTTCGTCATCATCGTGCTCGGCGGACTGGAATCGGTCTCCGGCGTGGCTCTGGGCGCGATTGTCCTGGCGGTGATCGAGACCTTCGCGCCGCAGATTCAGTTTCGCGGCCAGTACATCCTGCCCGACAGCCTGCAGCCCGCCATCTCCTTTGGTCTGCTCGTGGTAGTTCTGCTGATCATGCCCAAAGGGCTGACCAGCCTCTTCGCCAGGAAACGGCGGCTGGCGTGAAACTTCCCTCTTCGCCTGGGCAGTGGATCAAATTTGTTTTGCCGTGGCTTTTGCTGGCGACGTTGCTGCTGGTGCCGCTGGGCGGCCTCAGCCCCAACATCATGAAGCTGTTGTTCATCACCGCCATCTGGACCACCACCAGCGTGGCCTGGAACCTGCTCGGCGGCATGGCCGGCCAAGTGTCGTTCGGCTTCGCCGTCTTCTACGGCCTGGGCGCTTATACCACCGGATTTCTGATGCACGCCGGCTGGAGCCCGTACCCGAGTTTCCTGGTGGGAGGCGCGGTGGCGGCTGTGGCATCGATTCTCATAGGACTGCCCACCTTCCGCCTGCGCGGGCCGTATTTTGTGATCGCCACCATCGGCGTTACCGAAGCCGTCCGCGTGGTCATGAACAATCTCGACATCACCGGCGGATCCAGCGGCTACCAGATCATCGAGAACAAACTCTTCAATCCCCTGGAGCATTACTACACCGCCATTGGCGCGGCGACGGTGGCCGTGGCCGTTTCCATCATCATCGCCCGCAGCCGCTTTGGGCTGGCCCTGCGCGCCATCAAGCAGGACGAAGACGCTGCCGCCAGCATCGGCGTGAGTCCTTATACCTCCAAGCTGAAGGTTCATGCTGTAGCCGCAGCTCTGACTGCGATTGCCGGCGGAATCTACGCGCGCCGCGCCGCTTTCTTCTATCCTGGAGATGTCTTCGCCTTCCAGACCGGAATCTCCATCCTGTTGATGCCGGTGATCGGCGGCATCGGAACCGTATGGGGCGCGGTGCTGGGCGGCGTGATTTTCGGTATCGTGGAAGAAGAACTGGTAGCGAATTTTCCTAACATCCATTTGTTGCTCTATGGTTCGCTGTTGATCCTGATCATTCTGTTCGAGCCCGACGGCCTGGTGGGACTGCTCCGCCGGCTGGCGCGGCTGCTGAGGAGCGGACGAGGCCGTGAACATCCTGGAAGTAACAACGCTGAGCAAGTACTTTGGGGGAGTAGCCGCGCTCAAGGACGTTAGCTTCACCGTGGCGGAGAAGCAGATCAGCGGCTTCATCGGCCCCAATGGCGCCGGCAAGACCACCCTGTTCAACGTGATCACCGGGGCCACGCGGCCCTCGGCCGGACGCGTCCACCTGCGCGGCAGCGACATCACCGGCATGGCCGCGGCGGCGCTGGTCAAAAAAGGCGTGGCCCGCACCCACCAGATCGTTCGCCCGTTCCGCGACCTGACCGTGCTCGAAAACGTTCAGCTTGCTGTTCACTACGGACGCAATCCCGTGGCCCGCGTCTCGACCGCGCGGGCACAGGCCATGGAGGCGCTCAAACTGGTGGGACTCGACGGCAAGGCCCGGCTGTTGGCTTCCGCGCTCTCGCTCGGCGAACAAAAGCGGTTGGAGGTGGCGCGCGCTCTGGCCACCGGCCCCGACCTTCTTCTGCTCGACGAAATTTGCGGCGGTCTCACCGGCTTTGAAACCGGCTCTATGCTCGATCTGCTGCACACCATCCGCGAGGGCGGCACCACCATTATGTATGTGGAGCACGATATGAAGGCCATCATGACCGTGTGCGATCGCATTACCGTGCTCAACTTCGGTCAAAAGCTGGCGGAAGGCAAGCCCGATGCAATCCAGAACGATCCTTCCGTGATCGAAGCCTACCTGGGAAAGACCACGGTAGGAGGCGTGCCCCGGGCGTGACGGAGTAATCGTTTTTCACCTGTCATCCTGAGATCCATCCACCACGACACACCGTCCCGAACGCCCGCGACCCTGAGCTTGCGAAGGGAGTGGGCGGAGGGACCGGCTCCGCTGCAGCTACGCGTGAGCCGAGAAGCCTGTGCTCTGGGTCTTTAAGGAGACTGCGCTGTCGTTTTCCGAGATTTTTTTCGCTTCCTCTGTTAGATTTGGCACGACCCATGACCCCCGACAGCACCTCCACCGCCACCGATTCCGCAAAACCAACCGGCAACGACGAAAAGCTTCTGGTCGCCGAGGACCTCGATGTCCGCTACGGCGTGGCCCAGGTGCTGTGGGGTGTGAGCTTCTCGGTGGTCCGCGGCAAGGTCACCTGCATCATCGGCTCCAACGGCGCGGGAAAAACCACCACGCTCAACGCCCTGGCCGGCGCGCTTCCGGTGAAGGCCGGACGCATCCTCGTGAGCGGCGAAGACGTGACCGCTTTGCGGCCGGCGGAGCGCGTGAAACATCGCATCGCCCTGGTGCCGGAAGGACGCCAGCTCTGGCCCAGCATGTCGGTCGAAGAAAACCTCATGATGGGCTGCTATCTTCCCGGGCTGCGCCACCACGTCAAGTCCGGCCTGGCCCGCGCTTACGAACTCTTTCCCCGGCTCAAGGAACGCCGCCGTCAGCTGGCGGGCACGCTCTCCGGCGGCGAGCAGCAGATGTGCGCCATCGGACGCGGCCTGATGTCGGAACCGCAACTCCTCATGCTCGACGAACCCTCCCTCGGCCTGGCCCCCATCCTGGTGGACGAAATCTTCACCCTGATCGGCAACATCGCCCGCCAGGGCGTGACCATCCTGCTGGTCGGCCAGAACGTCAACTACACCCTCCAGGTCTCGCACTACGGCTACGTGATGGAGGTGGGACGCATCACCCTCCACGGCCCCAGCGATGTGCTCTTTAATAATGAGCACGTGCGGAAGGCGTATCTGGGCGTGAGCGAAGAAGTGAAGCCTTAGCTCCGGAGGTCGCGAGGGTGATATCCTGCCTGGGTGCGCCGGCTCACGAAGCCGCGCCACGTCAGGGGGAAGAAAGCGGGGCAGGATGACCGAGGCCTGGAGTCAATGGGAAGGCCACGTTATCAATGGTGAGTTCCACCTTAACAAGTACCTCGGCGGTACGGAGAACAGCGCCGTCTTCCTCACGGAAGGTGGACCTGAACATCAGCCGGCCGCGATCAAGCTGATTGCGGCGGATCCGGCAAGGGCAGAATCCCAGCTCATGCGCTGGGGGCTGGCGCAAAGACTATCGCACCCTCACTTGATCAGGCTCCTGCGCAAAGGGCGCTGCCGGGTGGGTACCCTCGACCTGGTCTTCGCGGTGATGGAGTACGCTGAGGAAAACCTCGCCCAAATTCTTCCTGAGCGGCCGCTCACCGCACAAGAAGCCCGCGATATGCTGGCGCCCACCCTGGACGCGCTCGCCTACCTCCACAGCCAGGGATTCGTACACGGCAACTTGAAGCCCGCCAACGTTTTGGCCATCAACGACCAACTGAAGCTCTCGAGCGATAGCCTGTGCCGGGTGAATGAGATACCTTTGGCTTCGGCGACCCCAAGCGCTTACGACCCGCCGGAGATGTCCGGCGGAGTGACCTCGCCGGCTGCGGACGTCTGGTCGCTGGGCATGACCCTGGCCGAGGTCTTGACGCAGCGTCTGCCCTCCTGGAATGCCAATACCAAAGATCAGACGGCTCAGTCGGAACAGGCCGACCCGATACTCCCGGGCGACCTGCCCGCGCCGTTCCTGGAAATCGTTCGCGGCTGTTTGCGGCGCGACCCCAGACTCCGCTTGACGGTTGCCGGCATCGCCGCGCGCCTCTATTCGGGGTCGCCACAACCGCAGGCGCGCGCGGCCGGCGCGAAACCGTTGCCGCCAACGTCTCTTTCGCAAAAGCCACCGGCGCCCAGCTCCCGCAGCGGGTCCGCGTTCCAGCGGT
>CAZFRV010000245.1:0-6433 GCA_964521445.1 uncultured Acidobacteriaceae bacterium | reverse complement strand
TATTGCCTGGGCCCCGACGTCCGCCCACGATTGCGGTTGATCACGCCGGGCTCGGTCGTGGGAGGGTTGGTTTGGATCATCGCCTCTTTGCTGTTGCGCGTGTACCTGCATTTCTTCAACACCTACAGCAAGTCGTACGGGTCGCTGGGCGCAGTCATGGTGTTGCTGCTCTGGCTCTACATCACTGGTCTGGCGATCCTGTTGGGGGGAGAGATCAACGCGGAGATCGAAGGCGCGCAGGCGACCATCTAGGAGACCGGCTGCTTTTCCGGACTTCGCGGGGCCGATGCCGGCAACGGCGCCAGGGGCAGCTCGATGATGACTTGCAACCCGCCGGGAACATTCTCGGCGCGGATGGTGCCGCTGTGCAGCTTGATGGTGCGGTCGGCGATAGAGAGCCCCAAACCGACGCCGCCGCTGGCCCGCTCGCGAGCTTCGCTGACGCGGTAGAAAGGTTCAAAGATGTGTTCCAATTCCGACTCCGGGACGCCCGGTCCATGATCGCGCACGGTCAGCACCGCGGTGTCGAGCCGCCAGCGCAACCAAACCTCCACGGCGGTTCCCGGCGTCGTGTAACGAATGGCGTTGCGAATCACGTTCTCGATGCCGCTACGTAAGAGTTCGGATGAACCGCGTACGCGGCATTGTTCCAGTTCCATCGCCTTCACTTCTTTGTTCAGCGGTTTGGCCTCGAAATCGGCGTCGTCAACCACCTGCTGCACCAGTTCTTCGAGCACCACCATCTCCGGCGGCACTCGTTCGGCGCCGCTCTCCAGCCGCGTGAGCGTCAGCAGCTGGCCCACCAGCTTGTTCACCCGCTCTGATTCCTGTTCGATGCGGTCCAGAGCGGACACGGCCTTGCCGGTGCTGTGTCTGCGCGCCAGCTCCAGGGCCACAGTCAGCCGCGCCAAAGGCGAGCGCAATTCATGCGAGATGTCCCCCAGCAGGCGCTTCTGCGAGGAGATCAGCGCATCGATCTGTTCCGCCATGTGGTCAAATTCGCGTCCCAGGTCGGCCAGTTCGTCGCGGCGGCCGCCCAGTTCCGGGCCTACTCTTGCTTCCAGATTGCCTTCGGCAAAGGCCTTCACCGTGGACTGAAGTTTCTTGAGAGGCGACGTCAAATACAGCGCGAGAAAATAAGCAATCAGGCCAGAGAGGAGGATACTCACCGCAGTGCCCAGCGGCGGCAGATTTCTGGGTACATAAGGCTGGCGCAGGCGCACGACAAAGATATAAGTCTTGCCGCTGGGAGCCACCACGGGCCGTCCCCAGGCAAGACGGCCGAGGGCGGTAACCCGGCCTTCATGCTGCTGGCTAACCTGTATGTCGCCCGCCACGGCGGCTGCTTCGCTGGAAGGACTATCGGAGGTAAGGGAATGGCCGTTCGCATCGAACAGGTAAATCTCCGAACCGGCCTCCTTCTTCGATCGCGACATGTACTGCTCAAAGGCCTGAGGACCTTCGCGGTCATACACCTGAACGGCGGATTCGGCGTAAAGATTCAAGGCTTCGCCGAAAGCCCCGCGGTTCTTTTCCGGGTTGGGCTCCCCTCCGCTGCGCAGCCAGACGGAAAGATTGAGTGCCCCGGTGATGACCGCTCCCATCAGCCAGAAGCAGAGAAAGAGCTTGAAGAAAACGCTGCGAAATCTCAAGGCTGTTCCCCGGGAAGAAGGTACACATAGCCGGAGCCGCGAATCGCCTTGATACGTTCTTGTTCGCTGTCGTACGGTCCCAGCTTGCGTCGCAGGTTGCTCACGTGCACGTCAATGCTGCGGTCCATCGGAGACATGGGCCGTCCCAGCGCGGCTTGGGTCAAGTCTTCGCGGCTGATGATCTTTCCCGGACTGCGCAGGAACGCGTAGAGCAAATCGAACTCAGCTCCGGTCAGAGTGACGGGCTTGCCGCTGCAATTCACGCTTCGCGATTCGGGATGCAACTCCACGTCCGCGAGATGGACGGGATGGGCGGCCGCGTTGGCGCCGCTGGTGCGACGCAAGATGGCGCGCAAGCGAGCCACCAGTTCGCGCGGATTGAAGGGCTTGGGCAGGTAATCGTCTGCTCCCAACTCCAGTCCCAGAATGCGATCGAGTTCGCTGCCGCGCGCCGTGAGCATCAGCACCGGCACGGAGCTTTTCTGACGGAGCTGTTTGAGAACGTCCAGGCCGCTCATCCCCGGCAACATCACGTCCAGCACCACTACGGCATGCCGGTTGGAAAGCGCCTTCTCCAGACCGCTGGGGCCGTCGTGAGCTGAGTCCAGGGTGAGCTGCTCGCTCTGCAAATACTCCTCCAGCAGCTTACTCAGCTCGGTGTCGTCGTCAATAAGCAGCACGGAAGTCATAGCTTTCCCACGATAAACCCAGCATACACCACGGCGGGTTAAGAAATGTGAAGGCCCCTGAACGAAGAAATTAACAAGTCATAACCTCCACATCGCCCGCTTGGGGTTGAAACTAACAGGCAGATGGTTACCGGCGTGATCGCGCGCCGGCGGACCGGAAAGGCTGCCGCTCGAATTTTAAAGGAGTTCAGTAATGCACAAGAAATTTTTCATGGTTACTGCGGGAGTACTGGCTTTGGCAGCCGGCTTGAGCCTCGCAGTAACCGAAGCCGTGGCCCAGAACCACGGCAAGCACCGCCGCGAAGGCAGAATGCTCCAGCGCATGACGGAGCAACTCAACCTGACCGATGCTCAACAGGCGCAGATCAAGACCATCCTGCAGACGGAGAAGGCGAAGATTCAGCCGCTTCGCCAGCAGCTCCGCCAGAACCGGATGTCCCAGACAGGCGCCGTGACGGGTACGTTCGATGAAGCTCAGGTGCGATCGTTTGCGTCCAAACAGGCGCAGATCATGACCGACTTGACGGTCGAGAGAGAACGCACCAAATCGCAGATTTACGCCGTTCTTACGCCGGACCAGCGCCAGAAAGCGCAGGCCCTGATGCAAGAACATCGGCAACATCACATGCACAAGCAAGCTGCGCCTCCGGCCGGAACAACGCCCGGATAACGAATTCTTCTTCAATCCTCCCTCCAGAGGTTGGGCGGCAGCAATGCCGCCCGTTTTTTTGCTTTGTCCCGAGGCTGAGCGCTGCGAAGTGGAGGGAACCCTAGAACCACAAAGGACGCGAAGGGAAACAAAGGCAGAGCCGCTCCACTCAGGGAAAGCAAAGAGGAGCGCTGAGGCGATGAGAGCACGTCGCGGCAAGCCTCCTCTTGGTTCCGAAACACGTGTTTCCGATCAACGCGTCACGAGTGACGTAAGTGCCATAACCGGTGAGACGCCTTCGTGTCCTTCGCGACCTTTGTGGTTAAGGGTTTCCTCGGCGGCTGTGTGATTAAATAGACACAAGATGCCCACAGGCTCTGAAATCCGCGAGCAATTCCTGCGCTTCTTTGAGAGCAAAGAGCACAAGCGTGTGCATTCTTCGTCGCTGGTGCCTGCCAACGATCCCACGCTGCTGTTCACGAACGCCGGCATGAATCAGTTCAAAGACGTCTTTCTGGGCAGCGAGCGGCGCGACTATAAACGCGCCACGACTTCACAAAAAGTGGTTCGAGCCGGGGGCAAGCACAATGACCTGGAGAACGTGGGATTCACCAAGCGTCATCACACATTCTTTGAGATGCTGGGCAATTTCAGCTTCGGCGACTATTTCAAGCGCGAAGCTATCGCCTTCGCGTGGGAGCTGGTCACGTCCAAGGAATGGTACGGCGTGGCCAAGGACAAGCTCTACGTCACCATCTTCAAGGGCGAAGAAGGCGTCCCGCGCGATGACGACGCGGAGAAATTCTGGCGGGAAGCGGGCGTAGCGAAAGATCGAATCTTCGCACTCGGCATGAAAGACAACTTCTGGTCCATGGGCGAAACCGGCCCTTGCGGGCCTTGCAGCGAGATCCATTTCGACATGGGACCGGAAGCGTCGGACGAAGGCCACACCAAGTGCGAGTTTCCCTGCGAGTGCGGCCGATACGTCGAGTTCTGGAACCTGGTGTTCATGCAGTTCGATCGCGACGCGACGGGCACGCTCAACCCGCTGCCCCGGCCCTCCATCGATACCGGTCTGGGACTGGAGCGGATCGCGGCAATCCTGCAGGGCAAGCTCTCCAATTATGAAACCGATCTGTTCACGCCGCTGATCGAGGCTGCAGCGCGCCTGACCGGGGTGGATCTAAAGAAGGAGCTGGCCACGGAGAGCAAATCGCGATCTTCGGCGGCTTCGTTGCGCGTGATCGCCGATCACGCCCGTGCCGTCACTTTCCTGATTGCCGATGGCGTGCTGCCCGCCAACGAAGGCCGCGGCTACGTGTTGCGCAAGATCCTGCGCCGCGGCATTCGCCACGGACGCCTGCTCGGCGCCACCAAGCCGTTCATGTACGAGATGGTCGCTGCCGTCCGCGACTTGATGAAAGATGCTTATCCGGAACTGGTGGAGTCATCGGAGCGCGTCGCCAAAGTGGTCCATGAAGAGGAGCGACGCTTCGCGCATACCCTGGCGCTCGGTCTCTCCCGACTCGACGCCGACCTGCAAGAGCTGCGGCGCAAGCTGGCGGACTCACAGCGCATCGTTTCCGCGCGCGACTCCATGAGCGACCAAGGCATCACGCAAGCCGAACTGGCGCAGCACCAATACCAGGTCGCCAACGGGATGCGCTATCGCGGCGACCACGCTTTCAAGCTCTACGACACTTTCGGCCTGCCCTTCGACTTCATCATGGACGCCTGCCGCGACGCCGGCGTCACTCTGGACGTGGAAGGCTTCGAACGCTCCATGGAGGCCCAGCGGGAACGCGCCCGGGCGTCATGGAAAGGCGGGGCCAAGCAAACGGCTGCGCCTGCGTACCGCGATTTAGAAAAGACGATCTTTGACGGATATCGGCAGACGGAATCGGAAGACTGCACCATTCTGTCCGTCGTCAAGATGTTGCCGCACACGCAGGGAGCGGCGCCGCAGGCTGTCCTGACGCTCAATGCCGGCGAAGAAGGCGAGATTGTCCTGGACCACACGCCCTTCTACGCCGATTCCGGCGGCCAGGTGGGCGACACCGGCGTGTTCTCGAACCCCGGCCGCACCGCGGTGATCGGAGAGGTCACCGGCTGTTACATGCCGGTGCAGGGCGTGCGCGCCCACAAGGTCAAGGCCCGCCAGCCGCTACGCGTGGGCATGAAAGTAGACGCGCTGGTTGACACCGCTGTGCGCCTGCCCACCATGCGCAACCATACCGCCACGCACCTGCTCCATGCCGGCTTGCGTGAGGTCCTGGGCAAGCACGTGAAGCAGGCCGGTTCGCTGGTAGACCCGAAACACCTGCGCTTCGATTTCTCTCACTTCACCGGCGTGGCTGACGAAGAACTGCAGGACATCGAGGACCTTATCAACAAAGAGGTCCTGCGCAACACCAAAATCGAGACCATCGAGGACGTGCCCATTGACGTGGCCATCAATGAATACAAGGCCATGGCCCTCTTCGGCGAGAAATATGGCGATCGCGTCCGCGTGGTCAAGATCGGCGATTTCTCGACAGAGCTTTGCGGCGGCACTCACACGGCGGCCACCGGAGAAATCGGACTGATCAAGGTCTTGAGCGAAGGTAGCGTGTCTTCGGGAGTACGACGCGTGGAGGCTGTCACCGGTGAAGGCTCGCTCCAGCGTTTCCGCAAAGAACACGCGTTGGAGAATTTGGTGGCCTCCATCGTCCCGCGGTCTCAGCAAGGCGGCTCACCGGCGGACGCGCTGCGCGCCGAGATGGAGAAGAAAGATTCTGAGATCAAAAAGCTGCACAAGGAGTTGGAGCAGCTGCGCATGAAGTCCGCGGCATCCAGCGTGGCCTCGAGCGAAGAGAAAGTGCGCGAAATCCAGGGCGTCAAAGTCCTGGTACACCGCGTCGACAATCTTGACCGCGGCCAGATGCGCACTCTGGTGGACAACTTCCGCACCAAGATAGGCTCCGGCGTGGTGGTGCTGGGAACGGTCCAGGACGGCAAAGTGGCTCTCACCGTCGGAGTCACCGCGGACCTTACCGCAAAGATCCAGGCCGGCAAAGTCATCAAGACCGTGGCGGAGAAAGTCGGCGGATCGGGCGGTGGGCGTCCCGATATGGCCGAAGCCGGCGGCAAAGATCCCGCCCAGCTCGATGCGGCGCTGAATGAAGCTTACGCGGCAATCGAGTCGCTGCTGAAGTAGTTCCTATCTGGCAGCGTCGGCGCAGCTTTTTCTGAAACCCCGAGCGCTAGCGAAGGGCCCCTATTCTAAGCAGGCACTTGGTACGCACCTTTTTGGGGCGGCCGATGCTGTCGGGAACCTCAACCTGGCTCATTGCGATAGGGATCTCTCCCCTTCGGCAAGCTCAGGGTCGAGATTTCAGAAGGGAGTCCTCCGTGCCTCCGCGCCTCCGTGGTGGAAGTTAATCTACCGCGTCGCCGGCACCGCC
>CAZFRV010000244.1:0-3307 GCA_964521445.1 uncultured Acidobacteriaceae bacterium | reverse complement strand
TCATGGTAATCAAGATGGCTGTCGGTTTAGACATATGGGGAATCGGTCCTTCAGAATAGCAAATGCGTATAAGACATGCTGATCTGCGTTTGTCTGCGTTCATTTGCGGCTCGTTTCTACCTCCTTTGCTCCAGCGTGACTTGCGCCGTCACCGCTTGGCCTTCCCGCAAAACCTTCACTTCCACCACATCGCCGACCTTGCTGCGGCGCAGCGCATCGGTAAAGTCATAGAGGTTCTTGATCGGCTTATCGCCAAACTGGACCAGGATATCGCCGGCCTTGAGTCCGGCTTTGGCCGCGGGCGAGCCCGGCTTGACGTCAGAGAACTTCACCCCGGTTTCAATTTGACCGAAGTCGGGAATGGAACCGAAGTAAGGCCCATATCCGCCGCCGGCAGCGGCCACGCCTCCAGGCTTCTCCTCCACTACGGTGATGAACTGCGGGCGGTCCGCGGCCGCGTCCAGCTGCTCGGTGACATTGGCTACCAGGTCCAGCAGCCGGACCGCCGATGGAGCGTTGATCTTCTCCCAGGTATCGGAAGGCTTGTGGTAATCCGAGTGCAACCCGGAAAAAAAGAACAACACCGGGATCTTTTTCGCGACAAACGAGGTGTGATCGCTGGACGAGTAGCCGCCGGGTGAATACTCGATCTTGAACGGCGCCTTGCTCTGGGCCAGTTCCAGCGCGCTCTTGAACGTTGAGCCCGTGCCCACGCCTCCGATGAAGACCTTGTCGTCCTTGATCCGGCCAATCATATCCATGTTGAGCATGGCCACGGCTTTGTCCAACGGCCGCGTTGGCTCCCCTACCCAATGCGCCGAACCCAGCAGGCCCAGCTCTTCGCCGGCAAAGTTGGCGAACAGAATGCCACGGTGAAGTTTTCCCTTTATCTTCATCGTTGCAAAATGGCGGGCCAGCTCCAGCACGCCGGCGGTCCCGGAGGCATTGTCGTCGGCGCCGGGATGAATCTGCCCGATCTGCGAGGGCGCCAGGGAGTCAAAATTGCCGCGTCCCAGATGATCGTAGTGTGCGCCAACGATCACGTACTCATCCGTCTGGCCGGGAAGATACGCCAAAACGTTGTTCACCGTGGCCTGCGTGTGTTCCACCCCGGCGTTGAGCGAGAGGCGCAGATCGTTGGGAAACGCGAACGACGCCGGCTTGGCGGAATGGCTGATCTGCTCCTGGAGATCGCCGAGCGACTTTCCCGCCGCCTGAAACCATGGGCCGGCCGCGGCGTTCTTTACTTGGACCAGGATGATGCCGCTGTCCACCGGGCCGCTGACGCTGCCGAAACGCGTGAGCAGGTCGTCTTCGCCGCCCGCCAGCTTGCCGTTGAGCAGCACCACAGCCTTGGCCCCGTGATTGCGCGCGTTGATGGCCTTGCTGACCAACTGGGAGTGCTGCGTCGGCCCGGCATTGTTCCTGGCAGCAAAGCCCGCGGGTTCGTCACGCAGCAACACCACAATCTTGTCCTGGACGTCGAGACCGGCGTAGTCGTCATAGTCGAACTCCGGCGCCGTAACTCCGTAGCCGGCAAAAACCGCCGCGCCGGCCGCCGATCCTGACGCCGAGAAGCTGAAGGGAACAAAGTCCTGGTACAGTTTCAACTCCGTCCGCGAGTTGCCCTGCTGGACGTGAAGGTCATTCCTGCCTTTGAGCCGCGCTCCGGTGATGACGGTGAACGGCTGGAGATACCCTCGAGTTCCCGCGGGTTCCAATCCCAGGCTCCTGTAGCGTTGCTCGATCAGGTGGGCAGCGCGGCTGATGCCCTGGGTCCCGGCGCCGCGACCTTCCATGTTTGGTGCGCTCAAGACCTTGATGTCGTTCAAGTAGCGATCGGAATCGGTCTGTCCGGCCAGCGGCAGGCAGGAGAAGACGGTGAGCGCGAACGCCAGGGTCGGCCGACGATTCAGTTTCAGTGTTTTCATCTCGCTCTAGCCTAATGGAACGCGCTCAGAGAGCAAAGCTCTAGAACCGCATAAGCTTCATCACATCCCAATAAGCATCGAACCACGCGTGACCGATCATCCCCGGCAGCAAACTCTTGCGCCAGTGAGCCAGCGAACCAGCCATAAGGGCAAAAAGGAAGTGCTGGCAGAAAACAGGGAGAGGCTGGTGGTACCCGTGGTGCAAGGTGAACAAGACCGCCTGGATCAGCATCGCCGCACCCATGTTGCCGCACAGGGCTGTGAATTGCTTCAGCAGGTAGCCACGATAGATGAATTCTTCAGCGACACCTGCAGCAATCGCGTAGAGAACCGAAATCAGGAGCTCTGGGCGCGTGTGCGGGAAGAGGCTGAACGTCGCCGGATAAGCACCGGCCAGATAGTAGATCAGCCGGTCGGCGTACCTTGCAACCAGCCAGAATACAGCGGCAATGGCCACATCACGAAGGGCATCGAGCCAACGGGCCCACTGGTTGCCGATCAGCTCTTCCGGCGGGGTTCGATACAGGCTTATTCCGCCAAGTACCAAAATCACAGCCGCCATGTACACGACCATGCCCAGGATATCGACGGCGCCAATGTTATAGGGCAGGGTTCGCACAAGCTTGCTCCATCCGGGCCACCATGAACGAGGAACAAGTACATAGAGCAACACCAGTCCGGTATGCCAGAGAGGAGCCAGCAGCTTGGATCGTTGAGGAGCGGCAGCGGTGGCAGCAGTACTCAAAGCGAAGATACTGTACACCGTAAAGCAAGCACAGTGTGCGGCCTTCTGCGACACCGGTTTGGCACCTGGACCAACTTGCCCCGGGGACTGCTGCAATACGCGGAGCAGAACGGCCTGGAGAGCAGTGGGGTAACGTGCTGGCCGTGATCCGGCGGCACTGCCATTTCAAGTCCGCTGCCCGGCAGCACGTCGAGGAACACGTCCAGCAGTACGTCCGGGCGTACCGCCAAACCGAGGATCTTGCCCGGTCGCCTGCCGCGTTTGACTTCGTTCTCGGCCCAGCGTTAGATTGGGCCCTAGCGCGAAGGGCGCATCCAGTCCGCGGAAAGGGCCGTGCCCACCTTAGCTACATCCTTGAAGGCTACGCACCTTCTTTCAGCCTGATTCGGGCGGACTCCAGGCGCAGTTACGAAAGGAAGGTCGTATATGGATACCAAGGAACTACCCGCCCGTCCCAGCCTGGAACAATACAAGAAACAAGCCAAGGACCTGGTCAAGAGTTACAACGCCGGTGATCCCGAAGCGCGGAAACGAATCGAGGAGAGCCATCCTCGTTTTCAGAACCTGCCGGATGTGCGAAGCATCAAGTTCGCGCTGACGGATGCCCAGCTGGTGATCGCACGCGAACACG
>CAZFRV010000243.1:0-7201 GCA_964521445.1 uncultured Acidobacteriaceae bacterium | reverse complement strand
CCCACCGGCGATGTTCCGGTCTTGCCCAGATACTCCGGCCCTCGATGTTGATGTTGAAGTAGGGAATCACGATCAGAGCCGCGACCACCAGGCCGGGTATCAATACTCCGGCCATCACCGGCGGAAAATAATGCAGCAACTCCTGCAATCCCAGGAAGTACCAGGGGGCCTTGGCGGGGTTGGGCGTGTGCATCGGGTCGGCCATGCCCTCCAGCGGAGCATTCATAATCAGTGACCACCACACCAGGACCAGGAAACCGATTTGCAGGGCGATGACGAACCTGGCCAGCGCCGCAGGATAGGTCATGACCCGGTCATCATCCTGTGGCCGCACATGGGGCGAGCTGCGGCGGGTGAGGAAGGCTATGCGACGCGGATTTTTTCGCACGTCGGACTGTAATTCGGCTTCGAGTTTTGGTGGTTTCGGTGGTTCAGTCACGGTTGTTTCTTCTCCGGAACATAAAGGCCGCCGTCTTTGCGGATACGCCAAAAGTGGACTCCAATCAGCGCCACCGCGGCCAGCGGCAGGATTACACAATGGAGCACATAGAAGCGGAGCAGCGCGTTGGCGTTGACTTCATTGCCGCCCAGCAGCAAGAAACGCATCCTGCTGCCCATCACCGGGACGGCCTTGGCGATGTTGGAGCCGACGGTGACCGCCCAGAAGGCCAGTTGGTCCCAGGGCAGCAGATATCCGGTATAGCTGAGCAGCAAGGTCACCAAGAGCAGGAACACGCCAATCACCCAGTTAAACTGACGGGGCGGCCGATAGGCGCCGCGATAAAACACCTTGAACATGTGCGCGAACACCAGAAACACCATGGCATGGGCCGACCAGCGGTGCAGATTGCGCAGAAACACTCCCGAAGCCACAACGAACTGCAAGTCTTTCATGTCCACGTAGGCCTGCGGGACCGAGGGGTGGTAATAAAACATCAGCAGGATGCCGGTGGCCACCAGGATGAAGAAAGTGGTAAGCGTGAGCGCGCCCAGGAACCAGGTGGGCTTGAATTCCAGGGCCCGGGAGCGGATCTTCACCGAGAAAAGGTGCAGGAAGAGGCTTTGCTGGATCGCCTCCGCGCGATGCAGATTGCTGGCGCCGGAGCCGCTGCGGAAGATGGAGCGCCAAACTCCCGAGTTCCTGATCCGTTCCAATTCCGTCTTGATGTTTGTCGCCATGGTTTATGCCTTCACGAATTCCTGAAGTTTCAAAGGAGTGGAGCGGTCGACCATGAGATATCCGTCATCCGCCAGCCACACTTTGAGCCAGGGCAGCGGCTGCGGGGCCGGTCCCGCGACCTTGATGCCATCGCGATTAAAGCGGCTGCCGTGACAGGGGCAGGCGATCAGGTCCAGCTCCGGCTTCCATGCGGTGAGGCATCCCAGATGGGTGCAGATGGCGCCGAGAGCGTAATAGCCCTTCGGGCTGTTCACCAGGTAGATTCCGCTCTGCGGATCCAGCGTCACCGAGTTGGGTGGGAACTGGTCCGGCTTTCCCGCCTTGACGATGGGCGATGCTTCGAAGAGCACGTTGGGAGAAAAATATTCGTAGGCGAACAGCCCCGCGCCGGCTCCGGCAATCACCAGGGAGCCGATGCCAAGCCTGGCAAAGAATTCCCGCCGCGAACAATCTGCGCATGGCTCGTCTTTGGCGGCCGCAGCCGGTCCCGGGAGCGGATGGCCTGGCGCTTCCGTTTTCGCATTGCTCATGTAGAGCTCCTTGGATCAAACGACTGAATGGGAATCAATCCTGTGGGTGAGGCGGACTTGAAGTGAAAGGCCTCCATGGTGATCTCTTTCACCGGGCAGCGCAGCGCGCAGAGACCGCAACGGATGCACCGCGTTTCATCCTTGATCATGACCGCGCCCGTGGCGCCGCCGGAACGCAGCTCCTGGGGACTGAACCCGCGGAGCTCGACTTCATAGAGAGCTTCGTTCTGCTCCACGTGCGCCAGCACGGGCTCGGCGAACGCGAAGTCCTCAAGCGGCACCAGTTCCAGGCATTGTTCCGGACATACATCCACGCACCCGCCGCACAGGATGCACTCCGAACCATCCACCTCGGTGCCTTCGAAGACCGTGTTAATCCAGCAGCGCAGGCAACGTTGCGCCTCCAGCGCGGCCGAGTTCTCGTCGAAACCGATCTCCACCTCGGTCACGCCGGTGCGGCGTTCCAGCGGCAGCATCGGCACCGACTGGCGGGCGATCTCCATGTAGTTGGTGATCATCTGATGCTGATCGAGCACCTCGATCTCGATGATCGGGTCAACCGGCTTTCGGCCGCGCAGGAATTCGTCGATACCCGCGGCCGCGCGCTTTCCGTCAGCAACGCTGTCAATGATCAGCCGCGGTCCAAAGACGCAATCGCCGCCGGCGAAGATGCCGGGGGCTGACGTCATCAGTGTCCGGCGGTCAACGTCAATCAATCCGCGGGGGGAAAGGTTGATGCCGCTCTCTTTGCCCAGAAAGTCCAGGTTCGCCGATTGCCCGATGGCAAGAATTACCGTGTCACAAGGGACGGCGGATTCGCTGCCGGCGGCGAACTGGGGATTGAAGCGGCCGTTGTCATCAAACACGCGCTCGGTGCGCAGGGTTTCCAGAGCGACCACGCGGCCGTTTTCACCCAGCACGCGGTTGGGGCCGAAGCCGGCATGAATAATGATGCCTTCGGTTTCGGCCTCTTCGATTTCCTCCATGGCAGCCGGCATCTCGTCGCGGCGCTCGATGCAGACGATGTGCACTTCGCTGGCGCCCAAACGCAACGCCGAGAGCGAAATGTCCACCATCTCATGCGCGGCCACGGCGGTAAGGTTCTTGGCCCAGGCCTCGGTCTGCATCTCATGCTGCTGGACCACCTGGCGCGCGGCGGAGCGGGCTACATCCATGGCCACGTTGCCGCCGCCGATCACCACCACGCGCTTGCCGATCGTGAACTTGTATCCCAGGTTCACATTCAGCAGGAAGTCAATGCCCTTGTGTACGCCGTCCAAATCGACTCCGGGAATGGACAGATCGCGGCTGCGATGGGCCCCGACCGCTATCAGCACAGCATCGAAGCCCTGGGAGCGAAGGTCGGCGATGGAGAAATCCTTGCCCGCGCGCTGATTCAGCTTCAGGGTAACGTCGCCCGTTTCCAGAATCTCTCTCACCTGGGCTTCCACCACGTCGCGCGGCAAGCGGTACTCCGGGATGCCCAGATAAAGCATGCCGCCGGGAACTGCGGCGGCTTCAAAGATGGTCACCGGGTAGCCCATCAATGCCAAGTCGTGCGCAGCCGACAAGCCTACCGGGCCGGCGCCGATAATAGCCACCTTAAAAGGAAGCTTCGGCTGTTGCGGGCCGGGATAGGGTTTGAAATTCTTGGATTCCGGGCCGTACCTTTCCGTCAGAAAACGCTTCAGCGCGCGGATCTGGATGGGCCGGTCAATCTCACCGCGGCGGCAAGCCGTCTCACAGGGATGAGCGCAGACGCGCCCGCAGATGCTGGCCATGGGATTGGGGTCGCGGGCAAAGCGATAGGCTTCTTCGAAACGGCCGTCGGCGATCAGGGAAACGTAACGCCCGGCATTGGTGTGCGCCGGACAGGCCATCATGCAAGGAAAGTTGGTGTTCAGCCAATCACGATCCACGGTCTTGTTTAAGAATCTTTTTTGCATGACGGTCCAAGGGTACCACCCTAGTGGGTGGCGAAGCGGGACGGCGACAGCCTTCCTGCTTCGCCTGGGTTATTGGAGCGTGAAGTCGGCGGTGGTATCGCCCTTCACAGTGATCTTCTTGGACTGCGTCTTCTTGCCTTCATGCCAGGCGGTGATGGTGTAGTCCCCGTCGGGCACGTTGGCCAGCGTGTAGGTCCCATCCGCACCAGTCTCCGTGAAGTAGGGCGTGGGCGACACGATGATGTAGCCCGCCATCTCCGGATGCACGTTGCAGAGCAGCGACACGACACCTGGGTCGGTGAACTTAAAAGGCCGTTTGTCGCCCTGCGGCCAGGTGCCCATGTTGTGTCCCTTCTTCTTGTCGCCGGAGATCGAGGGCCAGAACACGTTGTGCTGCACCTTGTCACTGTTCAGGAACTCCACGGTTGTGCCCACCTGGACCACCAGCACATGCGGCTGGAAAACCAGTCCGCGCTGGTCCATGGTGACTGTCTTGTCAGCCGCTGCAGGCGCGGGGCCGGACGCGCTTTCCAGGTACACGACCGATTTTCCGGGCGTTACCTTGCCTTTGATTGAGCCGGCCACGCCCGCTTGAGCAGCCAGCACGACGATGGCGAACAGGGCAAACAAGTTTCCAAGTTTCATGCTTTTCCTCTCTCCTGAATTAGAAACTTAACTCTCTCAGAGTAGCGTCACAGGGGGCTGTGATGTATATCACACTTCTGTCGCACCGCTCAGACCGTGGGTTTTGGCGCCGAATTGCCCCGGCGAGCCGCGAAACATGGAATCTTCCCCGATGCACGCATGCCTGCCGCTCCGCCATTACTTGTTGCCATGCATCGCCCCTGGAGAAGGATACGGGGGATCGGCCATGGCCCGGATGTAGGCAACCAGCGCTTTGATTTCCGCCGGCTTCAAAGTCGCGCCCCAGGCGGGCATCTGCGCCGACTTGCCCAGGGCAGCGCCGCCCCGGCTGATGATGCTCGTCAAATCGGAATCGCGAAGGGCGTTGAGGACAGCGCCCTCGCTAAACGCATGCGGCTTCGGGGAAAGGTTGTCAAAGTTAGAGACGCGTTCCGTCGTGGATTCAGGGTCGTGGCAGCGGATGCAGTACTTGTCATTCATCTCTTTTCCCAATTTCTGCTCGTATCCAAGCGCAGTGGCACGCATGTTGATCAGGATGCTGCCGCCATCGGACTTGGGAGTCTCAACCACGATCTCGTAATCACCCGGGGCTGAACCCAGCCGTACCGCGGTTGTAACCTGCCCGCTGGAGTCGGAGAGCGCTTGCGAGGGAGCGAAACCCAGCCCTTCGCCGCGAAAAGAGACTGCTGCCCCGGACAAGGCATTCCCGTCCGCGCCATTGACCTGCACTACAACCGGATCAGGCAATTGAGAACCAACGCCGCTTACCTGCTTTCCGCCGCTCACTTCCACGATTTGCGAAGCGTAATGCTGCGGCGCCTGGGGTCGATCCGTGGACGCAGGTTTGGAGCAGCCAGCCAGCGCCGCCACAACGAATAGAGAATGCGCCAGGAGATGCTTCATTTTGCCGCCTCGTTCTCTCTGGCCTTCAGCGTCATGAGGAACGCCGTGAGATCCCGGGCCTCGTCGTCACTGAGGTTGGGATTGGGCATGGTGTTACCGGGAACCACCGCTTGGGGATTCTTGAGCCACTTGTAAATCCAGACTGCGGGCCGGCGGTTACCCACTGCCGCGAGCGTCGGGCCCACATAGCCCTTGTCGTTCTTGAAGTCGATGATGTGGCAGGACTGGCAGGCGTATTTCGTGTAATACAGCGCCTTGCCCCGGACGGCCGCTTCGGCGTTCAAGGTGCGAACATCCAAAGCTCGTGAATTGAAGCCTGGGGCCTGGTACCCGTTCAGGATGTAGTCAGAAACAGTCTTGTTCTCAGCCTCAGTCAAGTTGAATTTGGGCATTCTGCGAATCAGTGCCGGTCGCAGCGTGTTCGGGTTCTTCATAAAGGCATACAGCCAATCGCGTTGCACCGCGCTTCCTTCCCACGTCAGGTCGGGCGCCATGTCTCCGCCATTCCCGTTGATGGTATGGCAGCTCATGCAGCGCAACTCCTCCAGCAGCAGGCCTCCTTCACCGCCAGGATGGTATTTGGGATGGGTTGTAACGCGGACCAGTTCCGGCGGCATGGTGACGGCACGGTCCGTTTGCGCGAGCAGAGCGGTGGTGATTGCTTCAATTTGCGGCTCAGCCAGAGTGAATTGAGGCATTTTCAACGCAGGACCGAAAGCCCGCGGATCGTGAATCTTGCCGGAGATATAGTCGGGCAGCGTTTCCGGCATGCCACGGAGGAACCCGACTTGGAAGAGAGGCTTGCTGCCAATACGCGACAAGTCAGGCGCGAAATTCTCAGGAGGGTTTACACCGTTGATCTGGTGGCAGGCGGCGCAACCGAACTCGGCTACAAGCTTCTTGCCGCGAGCGGCGCTTTCCGCATCCGAAGGCGGCAGATGCACATTTGCCAGGAAGTCGGGGTCCTTTTTGCTCAGCAGGAAGTTGGAGAGCAAGGCAATCTGCTTGTCGTCGAAGCGATAGCGCGGCATTCGCGTCTTTGGATCGTAGCCCTGCGGCTGGTTCAGCCAGCGAACCAGCCAGTCGGCGTTGACTTTGCTGCCAACCTTGGTCAGTTCCGGGGCAAGGTCGCCCCCCACCAAGTTACCGGCCTGGTTCTGAATCGCATGACAGGATGCGCAAAACAGCGTGCCGTACAGGCTGGCGCTGGCCTGCGCGGTATCGGCGGACCCCACCCCACCGGGAATCTTGCCATCGCCCCGCCGGGCATTCTCCGAGGGAGTGCTTTGTGCGATCAGAAACGAAGCAATGTCTGCCGCCTGTTGATCGTTGAACCGGAAGTTGGGCATGGTGGACGTGGCCGAGTACGCTTGGGGATTCTTGATCCAGGCAAAGATCCACTCGCGCGTGGTCTTCTCTGCAACGTGGAGCAGCGATGGCGGCTCATCCACCGGAGTCATCCGAGTGCCGTCCGGTTGGGTGACACTGTGGCAGTGCACGCAGCCGTAGCGCGCCAGAAGCTGGCGTCCCAGATTCAGCTGGGGCGTTCCCTCAAGTACATCCATATGACATTGCCCGCAGGAGCCCTCCAAGTATCGGGCAGGCAAGATCGGCTGCTCCCAGGCTTTGGTGCTGTAGTGGGCCTCTTCCACTGTGGTGGCCGCCCCTTGTCCATGGTGGCACATGACACAGCCGAATTCAGTAAGGGAGTGGGGCATGGGGGGATGCGGGCGGAAAGGCTGCCTCCTCACGTCGGCCAAACTGGGCTCGTTCAAGGCGAGATGGCAGGTGGCGCAGCGGTCGACCACACCGCGTTCGGGAATCCAAATTTGCTGGATACCGCTTGCCGTGCGATGGGCCAAAGCAGCGGCATCCGGCCGGTTCCGGATTAGTTTCCGATACTCACGTTGATAGTGTCTCCACTGATTGAACAGGTCCTGGGTGGGCGCGATCAACAGGACAGCCACCAACAGCAGGCTGGCCCAGGCAAAACGGCG
>CAZFRV010000242.1:0-11141 GCA_964521445.1 uncultured Acidobacteriaceae bacterium | reverse complement strand
GCTTTCAGCGGGAAAGCGATGTTTTTGTAAACCGTGAGGTGGGGATAGAGAGCGTAACTCTGGAACACCATGGCGATCCGGCGTTCGCGCGGCGTCAGATCGTTGACCACCTTCCCGGCAATGAGGATTTCGCCGTCCGTGGGCGTTTCCAGGCCGGCGATCATGCGCAGAAGAGTGGTTTTCCCGGAACCCGAAGGTCCCAGGAAAACCAGGAACTCGCCTTCGCGCGTTTCCAGATTAACGTTGTTGACTGCTCCCAACTCTCCTTGCTTGAAAACCTTGGTCAGGTTTCGCGTCTCAACGACTGCCATCGACCCCCCTGAAAAATCAGCCATTAGTACTTAGTAGTTAGCCCTTAGCTCGAGCATGGCCGTCCTCACGTGCTTTCTCACTTTAGCCGATGCTGCTTAGGGCAAGATCACAAGGCTAAGTACTAATGGCTACGTACTAAGAGCTGCACTCCTACTTCCACCGGGCGAAGATGCGTTTGTACTCCGCTTCGGCAGTTTTGGCCGCGTCCTCCGGGCTTACATCGCCTCGGGCCACCGTGGCGAACATGGTGGGGATGACCCAGGTCTTGAAAGCCTCGTCGATGGCCGCGCTGGCGTATCCGGGATAGCCGACGTTGGTGGCCCAATCGAGCACGTCGCCCAGCACCTTGTACTTGTCGGGCGGGTTGGCTCGCGCATCGTTCGCAATCTCCTGCTTCAGATTGGGGACGGTCTTGGGGAAGCAGGGGAAGTTGTAGTACTGGCCGGCGACAAAGCCATCGTGGAAGTGGTCCATGTAGTCGATCAGGAACTGCTGGGCGCCGTCTTTGTTCTCGGCAAAATCCCAGATCACATAGCAATTCATGACGTGCTCGGCAGCAATCCGGCGCACCGGGCCTTTCAATGCGCGGCTGACCATGATCTTGCTGTCGATCGGCAAGTGCTCTCGCTCCGACTGCCGCGTGATGGAGATTGCGTTGGCGACATAAGAAACGCGGCCAGCCAGCATGGCCTGGTTGTTCGACGGAGGCGTCCAGGTGAAAACTTCGGGCGTCTCCGCTTCCTGGTACAGCGCCTTCATGAACTTCAGCGCTTCCACGGTGTTCTTGGAGTTGATGGTAACGTTGCCTTCCACATCCTGCTCGGCGCCGCCGAAGGACCAAAGCAGGGCGCGCATGGCCATGCTGGTGTCGAGCTCCTGCGCCAGTCCGATTCCGCAAGGATGTCCGGTCTTGTCGCGAATCTTCTTGGCTCCGGCGCGCAGATCGTCGTAGGTGTCAGGGCCGTTGGGATAACCGGCCTCGGTCCACCAATCCTTGTGCCAGTTGCCGGGATCAGGCGTGTACGCGTCAGAAAACGCGAAATGCTTCTTGGTCTTGGGATTGTAGGTGGACTTATGCCCGAGATCGATCGTCTTCCCGTGCTTCTTCTCCACCTCTTGGTAAACATGACTCATGTCGATGACCTGGTTCTCATACGCTGCCGGCGGCGACAGGAACATGAACAGATCGTGCCCTTTTTTTGCCTGGGCTTCGGAAGCAGCGCGAGTGTTGAGGTCCACCAGGTTGATGTTGTCAACAATCACATTGGTGTTGTTCTTCTGCCCCCACTCGACCGTGTATTTCTTGTTGAACCACTCGTCCCAAGCCGGAACAAAGTGGCTCCACTGCAGGATCTTCAAGGTCTTCTGCTGGGCCGCGGCCCGCTCCGGAAACAGAAACGAGGTTCCCAGGGCACCGGTGCCAGCCGCGAGTCCTCCCGCACCGGCGAGCTTGATGAAGTCTCTACGGGATACGCCTTCGCCTTTCTTCTTCTTGCTCATAATTTCCTCCTCAGTTCAGCATGCACAGCCCGTTTGATTCTGTTCTCGTGCGCCTAATGCTTCTCTTACCGTTCTTCACCGAACCGCTTCAAATCTTCCGGGGCGTCGCGTACGGTGACTTTCTTGTCGCCCTGGACCATCACCCGGATCTGCTCGACTACATCGGGATTGGCCAGGGTAGTGACGTCGCCGGTATCCATCTGGTTGGAAATCGCCGCCAGAACGCGGCGCATGATCTTTCCCGACCGCGTCTTCGGCATGTCCGGGACCACGTGAACTTTCTTAGGACGCGCGATCTTGCCGATCTGGTGTTCGATGGCTTCCACCACCTTCTTCTCGACGCCGGCGGGATTGGCCACCCCCGGCTTCAACGCAACATAGACTTCAGGCACCCGGCCCTTGACCTCGTCGGCCACCGGCACCACAGCGGCTTCGGCCACTTCGGGGACCGTCAGGCACGCCGATTCCAGCTCCTTGGTGCCCAGGCGATGGCCGGCCACGTTAATCACGTCGTCGACGCGGCCCAGGATGCGGAAGTATCCGTCCGGGGCCTGCACCGCGCCGTCGCCGGCGAAGTAGGGCCAATCGCGCCAGTCTTTGCTCTGCTTGTCGCGATTGTATTTCTGGTAGTACTGGCGGACGAAGCGCTCGCGATCGCCCCAGATGGTCTGAAAGATCCCGGGCCAGGGGTTGCGAATGCAGATGTTGCCGGCTTTGCCCGAACCGGGCTTCACCTCTTTGCCCTCTTCGTCGTAGATCACGGGATAGATTCCGGGGACGGGCGGTCCGGCGCTGCCCGGCTTCATGGGATCGATTCCCGGCTTGGTGCTGCACAGGAAGCCGCCGGTTTCCGTCTGCCACCAGGTGTCCACGATCACGGCTTCGCCCTTGCCCACAACCTCGTAATACCACTTCCAGACTTCAGGCTCGATGGGCTCGCCCACCGTGGTCATGTGTTTGAAGTGGTAGTCGTATTTCTTGGGCTCGTCCGGCCCGGCCTTGCGCAGCATGCGGATGGCGGTGGGTGAAGTGTGGAAGATGTTCACATCCAACCGGTGGGCCACGCGCCAGGGACGTCCGGCGTCAGGATAGTTGGGTACGCCTTCATACAACACGCTGGTGGCGGCCAGGGCCAGCGGTCCATAGACGATATACGAATGTCCGGTGATCCAGCCGATATCGGCCATGCACCAGTAAACGTCCTCGAGGTGAATATCCTGGATCCACTTGGACGTGCCCGCAGCATACGCCAGGTAACCGCCGCTGCCGTGCTGGCAGCCCTTGGGGCGTCCCGTGGTGCCGCTGGTGTACATGAGAAACAGCGGGGCTTCCGACGGCATGGAAACCGGCTCCACAATCTTGCCGTGGTAGTTCTTCAACACCTCATCGACAAAATAATCCCGTCCCTGAACCATGGGCTTGGCGGAGTGATATTTGCCGGGCACCCTCCGCCAAACCAGGACTTTCTCCAGCTTGTTTCCCTCTTTTTCTGAGGTCGCCGCCGCCAAGTCGGCCTTTTCTTTGTGGTCGGTCATGGCGCCGCTGCGGTAGTAGCCGTCAATCGTAACCAGAACTTTGCTGCCGGAATCGGCGGCGCGCATGCCGCAGGCTTCGCCGCTGAATCCGCCAAACACCACGGAGTGGATCGCGCCCAGCCGCGCACACGCCAGCATCGTCACCGGCAGTTCCGGAACCACCGGCATATGGATGGTGACGCGATCGCCGGTTTTCACTCCGGCAAAATCGCGCAACAAAGCCGTCATCTCATTCACCCGGTAATAAAGGTCCTGGTAGGTGATGGCCACCGGTGCGTCCTCTTCCGGTTCGCCCACAAAAATGAACGCTGCCTTGTTCCTGTGTTTCGCCAGGTGCCGGTCCACGCAGTTGTAGGAGACGTTGAGTTTCCCGCCGACGAACCATTTCCAGAAAGGAGCGTCGCTGGTATCGAGCGTGGTATGCCAGTAGTGGTCCCAGGAAAGCAGGTCGCCGTATTCGCGGAAACACTCGGGAAAATTCTTTTCGCTGAAACGCTCGCTCACCGCCGGATCGCTGAGAATGGCCTGTCCTATGAACTTGGGGCCGGGGTAGTAGTACTGCTCTTCTCTCCAATGGACGGCGATCTGGGCTTCCGTCAACTCCATCTCTTGTTCGGTTGGTTTGATTACGCGAGCGTCAGCCATGGCTTGACCTCTTTTGTCGAGATTCGAGAATAGCCCTCCCGGCCACCCGCCGCAACCGGTCATGCGACGAAGGATTCCGGCCCTGGATGCAAGACACGCTATCCTATACCGTCGCATTATATTTGCAAGAGGTAAGCCCCTGCACAGGCAAGCAAGGCAAAGCCCAGTGATGGCGGTCACGACGATCCGCTTCGGTCTCGGGTAAAGTCTTAAGGGGATAGTTTTGATAGGCGAGAAGCTCTTCATGGCGACATCCGTGCTCACGGCAAAAGTGGTGGCGGTGCTCAAAACGGTTCCCCCGTTTCAATTCCTTCCGGAGTCCGAACTTGAGGCCGTCGTCGGCAGCGTTTCCCTGGAGTATTTTCCCAAGAACACCGTGATCCTGGCCGCCGGAAGCACCGCTTCCGAATCGCTGTTTGTTGTCCAAAAAGGCGGCGTGAAGCTCACGCTGCCAACCGAAACCGGCGAGGAGATCGTCTTCGATGTCCGCAGCGAAGGCGAGATCTTCGGCTTGCTTTCCGTCCTGGGCGGCAATTTTGCCCGGCTGAACGTTACCGCGGTCGAAGACACCTTGTGCTACAGCGTTCCCTGGGCCCAGGTGCAGCGGCTGATCTCCGGGCACGCCGAATTTGCCGCTTATCTGCTGCGCACCTCGGTGACCCGGTACATGGACCTGGCGCTGGGCGAGATGCGGGCTCGCACCCGGCTCATCGGCGAGGGCGAGCGCCTGCTGTACTCGCTCGCCATCAGCGACGTTGCCTGCCGGGCCGCGCTGGTGTGCCCTGAGTCCACCACTATCCAAGGCGCCGCGCGGCAGATGCAGGCCGCGGACTCCACCTGCATCTTCGTAACCGACTCGAGCGGCCGGGCCGTGGGCATTGTGACCGACAACGATCTGGCCGACAAAGTCGTGGCCCAGGGCCTCAGGTTCGACGCGCCGGTGAAGGAAATCATGAACCGCCCGGTGATTTCCGTCGAAGGCGGCGAACCCGTCTTCCAGGTGCTGCTCACCATGCTGGGCCACGATATTCATCATGTTCTGGTGACCGAAGAAGGGCTGCCGCGAGCCGTAGTTACGCACCACGACCTGATGTTGCTTCAGGGCAAGTCGCCGCTGAGCGTCGCCCGCAATATCGAGCGGCAAAAAACGCTCGAAGATCTCGCGAACGCGCAAAAGGCCACCATCGATCTGATCCCCCTGCTCATGCGCGAAGGCGCGCGGGCCAGCCACATCACCCGCATGGTGGCGGAGATCAATGACCGCATCATGGTCAAGATCCTGGATCTGGCGCAGGCGCAACTGGGCGCTCCGCCAGTTCCTTATTGCTGGGTGGTCCTGGGCAGCGAAGGCAGGCGCGAGCAGACTTTCAAAACCGATCAGGACAACGCCCTGATCTTCGCCGACGACGCCTCCTCGGCGGCGCAGGAATATCTCGGGCGATTGGCCTCGTTCGCGCAAGATGCGCTGGCTCGCTGCGGCTATCCCAGCTGCATCGGCGGCTTCATGGCCAGCAATCCGCGCTGGCGCATGAGCCTCTCCGGCTGGACCACCGAATTCCGCCAGTGGGTCAACGAGCCTGTCCAGCGGGGCGTTCAGAATGCTTTGATCTTCTTTGACATGCGCGCGGTGGCGGGCGATTTCTCGCTTTTTGAAGAGCTACGCGCGCGCAACCGCGAGCTGATTGCCGGAGCCGGCTTCTTTAAGTCGGTGCTGGCGCACGTTTCCATCAGCCACAAACCGCCGCTGGGCTTCTTCCGGACCTTTGTGGTAGAGCACAGCGGCGAACACAAAGACGAACTGGACCTGAAGTTGTTCGGCGCCTGGCCGATCGTTGGCGCGGTCCGCCTCTTCGCGCTCGACGCCGGTGTGGAGCAGACCAATACCATCGACCGTCTCAATGCCCTGGCTCCGCTCGGCTACGAAGATCCGGCGCTGCTGAACGATCTGCGCGAGGCTTTCGAGTTCCTGACCGTGCTTCGCCTGGAGCGGCAACTGCAGCAGATCGCCGCCGGACAAGCCATCAGCAACTACATCAGCCCGGACGGTCTCAGCAACCTCCACAAGAGCCTCTTGAAAGAAGCCTTCCAGACCATCGCGCGGGCGCAAACGGCGATCGAGGGCAGGTTCAAGTCCGCGGTCTGGGCGCAACTGCGTTGATCCCCATGCCGGCATGGCTCAACCGTTGGCTCGTCCGTCGCGGCTCCGGCCGCTTCCCCTCCGGGGCGCCGCTAGGCTCGCTGCGCTACGTCGTTCTGGACACCGAGCTGACCTCTCTGGACTCGCACACGAACCGCGTGATCTCGATCGGCGCCATTGCCATGGAGGGAACGAAAATCCGTCTGGGCGACCACTTCTATCGCGTCGTCAACCCCGGCGTGGCGGTTCCGGCTGAGACGGTGCTGGTGCACGGGCTGCGGCCTGCTGACGTTGTGGAGGGCAGCGCTCCTGCCGATGCGGTCGCCGACTTCTTGAAGTTTGCCGCCGACGCCGTGCTGGTGGGCCACTTTGTCGGCATTGACCTGGCTGCTCTACGCAAGGAATGCAAAGACGCGCCCGCAGCCAGTCAGGCCCTTTCCGAGCCGGCGGTCGACACTGCGCGCGTGCAGCGCCGGCTCGATCTGCGGCAAACCATCTACCGCGAAGACCGCGGACATCACGTCGAGAACGTCGATCTGGGGTCACTAGCCAACCGCTACGGACTGGAAGTGCACGAGGCTCACCACGCGCTCTACGACGCCTTCCTGACCGCACAGCTCTGGCAACGGTTGCTGCAGCAACTGGACAACGCGGGGATCAGAACACTGGGAGAACTGCTGCGCATCGGAGCGGCTTCCGGTTGACGGCGAAATGTGGAGCAGAAAAAAAGCGGCGTCCCGGGAGGACGCCGCTTACCATGACTTTGAGGTTTAGTGTCCGGCGGTCGCTTGTTCCGCGCCCAAACCAATATTGGCGCGAACTTCAAGTTCAGTGAACTTGGCTTCGGCATCCGGTTCTCTCTTGCCCAGCATCGTGCCCAGCCAGGCGCCGAGGAATCCCAACGGCACGCTCACGATTCCGGGATTCTGCAGCGGGAACAAGGGCTTAGCCGCATGGATCCACATGGTGGGCGCCGGTCCCATCAGGCTTGGTCCCACCAGGATCAGAACGATCGAACTCAACAGCCCGATCGCCAGCCCCCATACAGCTCCGGCGGTATTGAAGCGCTTCCAGAAGATCGAAAAAATGATCACCGGAAGATTGGCCGACGCAGCCACGGCGAAAGCCAGTGCTACCAGGAACGCGACATTGAACGTGGGCCCCAGGAAGATAGCGATGGTGATGGCCACCGCCCCCACGACGAAAGCAGTAATGCGTGCCACGCGTACTTCTTCACCCGGGCTCCGCTCCGTGCCCCTGTGGACCACGTTGGTCCAAAAGTCATGCGCGAACGAGGTGGACGCGCTGATGGTCAGACCCGCAACCACCGCCAGAATTGTGGCAAAGGCGATGGCGCAGATGAAGGCAAAGAAGAAATTACCTCCGAGGGAGTTAGCCAGTTGCGGTCCGCTCATGTTGATGCCGCCGTTCTTGGCGATGAAGTCGCGGCCCACGATGGTGGCCGCGCCGAAGCCCAGGAAGGTGGTCATGATGTAGAAGCTGCCGATCAGCACCATGGCCCACACTACGCTGTGGCGGGCCGTCTTGGCATCCGGCACCGTGTAGAACCGCACCAGGATGTGGGGCAGTCCGGCGGTGCCGAAGATCAGGGCGATGCCCAGGGAGATCAGGTCCAGAGCGCCGTAGGGAGGCTTGTACATGCCGCCCGGCTGGAGAAAGTCTTTGACAACGACCGCTCCTTTGGCATCGTGATAAGTCACCTTGGTGATTGCATCGAAGAAGCTGCCAAAGCTCCAACCGTAATGGGTCATCACCAGGATGCTCAGCAGGATCGTACCTGACATGAGCAGGATGGCCTTGATGATCTGGACCCAGGTGGTGGCCAGCATCCCGCCGAAGACCACGTAGACAATCATCAGGATGCCGACTCCGATCACGGCCCAGTTAAAGCTGATATGCGAATCCTTCAGCAGCAGCGCCACCAGCGACCCGGCTCCGATCATCTGCGCAATCATGTAGAAGGTGCTGACGATAAGGGTGCTCAGCGAGGCCATGGCGCGAACCGGGCGCGGGTGGAGGCGATAGGCCAGAACGTCGGCCATGGTGTACTTGCCGGCGTTGCGCAGGGGCTCGGCAACAATCAGCAGCACGGTCAGGTATGCCACCAGCCAGCCTACCGAATACATGAAGCCGTCATAACCGTTGAAGGCAATCAGTCCGGCGATCCCCAGGAACGAAGCCGCGCTCATGTAGTCACCGGCCACGGCCACGCCGTTCTGCCAGGCCTTGATCTGCCGGTTTGCCGCAAAATAAGCACCGGCGGTGGCGGAGCGTCGCGCCGCCCAGTAGGTAATGCCGAGCGTCACGGCGATAAAGCCGAGAAACAGAATCAGGGTAATGTTCATCTTATTTACCTCCCTTGAGACGGTTCAGAATCTGCTGGCCTGATTCATCCCATTTTCGCGCCGCCCGGACGTACAGCCAGGCGATGAGCCATGCCACAAAGAACTGCGATAGCGCGAACAGGTAGGCAATGTTCACCGACCCCCAAACCCTCTTGTCCATCATTTGCGGATGGTATCCGACCAGATACGGGAGCAAGAAGTAGTACACAATGAAGAAAATCGTGGCGGGGACGATGAACCTGGATTTCGCTTTCAGCAGCTGTTTGAACTCGTCCATCGCCGCAACGCGATCCCATTGATTCTGGGTGCCTCCCGTCGCAGGGGCGGTTTGCGGTCGTGCCTGAGTAGGAATCTCTGCCATACGGCCCTCCTGGAAGAAGAAGCCAAGCCGGCCAGACCTGACTCCTGAATTGTCATTACCGAACTGCTGCCCAATCCTAAAGATAGCCCGAATTCAGAGCGGAATCACATGCCTCATAGCGTCCAAGCACCGCGGAAATGATCCGATCGCGAAATGGTGATCAGCGGAATCAGTTCGAAACCTGAGAAACCGGCCCACGTGGCTTCATCCGCGGACACACAGCCACCCGCGTTTGGCCACCTAGGTTAGTCGCATTGCGACCAATGTCAAGGGAAAACAAAGACCCGGTACATCCTCCATCCAGATCGAGGGCCTCGCCGGGTACTCTTCTCTGGCCCCGCCGGCAGGCGTATAGTAAGCTTGCTTCTTGTTTTCTAGAAAGCCCACCGCACAGAGCACACGCTTCTAGACCCTCATTGTTATAGACGGGATGACAGCCTTAAATGGCCCATCCGGTAACCGAGGTAACACTCTACGGCACATCGGCTGCCCGCACCAAGCTAGCAAACTCACGACCGCGCGTCACTCTGTCCACTGACGAAACACTTGTGAATCCCGCTTCTCCGGGGATATGATGCAACCGCATGAATTTCGTCAATTCGCGGATACTGGGCTGAAAATCCAGGATTTCCCGCCCGTGCGGCGGGGAAGTACCGCTCCCGTGGGGGGAAAATGAACCGATCGTTTTTATCATTCTTGCTTCGTAGAGGTCTTTCTCGTCTGCTGTGCCTGATGGTCCTGGTGGGGAGTGTAGGGTCTCTTCCGGCCGTGGCCCAGACGGGCGACGCCATCAGCATCGGCGTAATCATGCCCATCACCGGGAAAGAAGGCAAACCCGGTCTCTACCAGAAGGAAGGCATCGAGCTGGCCATCAAGCAGATCAATGATGCCGGCGGAATCTTCGTGAAAGACAAAGGCAAGAAGCTGCCAGTGAAGGAAGTCTTCTACGACGACGGCTCAGACTCGGCCAAGTCCGCCTCGCTGACCGAGCGGGCGATGAGTTCTGACAACGTGACTGCCGTTATCGGCGGCTATTCCACGTCGCTGGGCGAAGCCGAGTCCGTGATGCCCGATCGCTATAAGACTCCCTGGATCACCCCCGGCGCCGGCGCCACAGCTATCTTCGGCAAAGGCTACCAATACATCTTTGGTGGGTTGAGCCCTGTAGCCCTGATTGGCACCACCACTGGACAATTTCTTGGCAGCCTGGTGGACCAGGGCAAGCTCAAGAAGGGGCTGAAGGTCGCCATCGTCGTGGAAAACACCGATCACGGCGTGGATTACGTGCAGGGCTTCACGGACTGGTCGAACAAACACAAAGGCTATTTTCAGATCGTGCTGAACGAGAAGTTCGAATTGAATGCCACGGACTTCTCCGGCATTCTGCAGAAGGTCAAGGGCTCCGGCGCCGAAATCTTTCTTTCTGACGCCCACCTGCCTGACTACATCACCATGCACCGCCAGTACCTTCAGAACGGGCTGCATCACCAGATGATCAGCTACGGCGCTCGCGGTCCGGAATCCGATGCCCGCAAGGCCCTGGGCGACGGCACCAACTTCATCTTCGCCGGCATCTGGTGGTCCAAAGACCTGCCCTATCCTCAAGCCAAGAAATTCACCGCCGATTACAAAGCCTTCACCGGACACGACGTGGATTCCTGGTACGCCGCGCCCGCCTATGACAGCATGCGTATCCTGGCTCAGGCCATTGAATCGGCCGGCACGCTCGACAAAACCAAGATTCGCGACGCTCTGCGCAAGGCCGAGCTCAAAGATTCCGTTCTTCCCGGCCAGGTTCTTAAGTTCGAAGCCAACGGCCAGAGCGCATATCCTTTTGTGATCACTCAAAACAAGCCTGGCAACAAAGTGGACATCGTCTATCCCAAGGATGCGGCCACGGGAGACCCGGTAGCGCCGGCGCCGAAGTAGCGCGGCGCTTGAGCTCATGAACTTTGCCCAAGGCCTCAATCTGCTGATCGCGGCGCTGCTGCTGGCCGGCATCTACGCCGCGATGGCCGTGGGGATGACGGTGATTTACGGCGTCATGAGGATCGTGAACCTGGCCCATGCCGGGTTCCTGATGCTGGGCGCCTATTTCGCCTACGAACTATTCGAGCGCTTCCACATCGATCCTATTTTGGGGGCAGTGCTGGCGCTGCCCGCGTTTTTTCTCTTCGGCATGGGCGTGCACTGGCTGCTGGTGCGCTGGCTGCCTAAATCAGACACGCCCACGCTGCCTTCCCTGCTCCTGATGTTCGGCTTCTGGCTGGTGCTGCAGAACGTCG
>CAZFRV010000241.1:0-14199 GCA_964521445.1 uncultured Acidobacteriaceae bacterium | reverse complement strand
CCATGATTGAAATATGACCGCGGCGTTGTTCCCAGGCTCTTCTTGAACATAGAAATCAAAGCGCTCGGCGTGCTGTAGCCGGCTTCCAGGGCCGCGCGCGTGACTTTTGCTCCTTCCGCCAGGAACCTCATGGCCTCCATGAGACTCGAATTGCTGTCGCCATTTGCCGAAGGTCATTCCCGCGTCCTCCAGGCGGCGCTTGGACAGTCGCGGTTTTGATGTTGGCGCGCGTCCTCCGATTGTGTTTTACTTTCTCCCGTGATCAACACTAAGGTGCAAGATCGGGTTGGCATTCTTACTTTCAACCGGCCCGACAAACTCAACGCTCTGAATGCGGAGCTGTTGTCCGGCTCCATTGCAACCCTTCGCTCCTGGAGCGCGGACCCCAACGTCGGCGCGGTGGTGGTGACCGGCGCCGGGCGGGCTTTCTGTGCGGGCGGCGACGTGAGCGCCATGGCCCAGGCCACCGAGTCGTCGCACGAGCAGAACATCGATCGGTTGCGCGAGATGCAGGAACTTTCCTGGCTGCTCTACAACATCCCCAAGGTGACCATCGCCTCGGTCAACGGATTCGCCATGGGGGCGGGCCTGGGGATCTGCCTGGCCTGCGATCTGCGCATCAGCTCGGACCAGGCAAAGTTCGGCACTGCCTATGCCAAAGTCGGTTTTGGCGGCGACTTTGGGACCACCTGGCTGCTCACACACTACGTGGGAGCGCCCAAGGCAAAAGAGTTGCTCTTTCTCGCCGAAGCAATCGACGCCGCCGAAGCGCATCGCCTGGGAATGGTGAATCGCGTAGTTCCTCACGACCAGCTGGAGACGGCCACACAGGCAGTCGCTGCGCAGATCGCCAACGGTCCTCTGACTAGTTACCGTTACATGAAGGCCAACATCAATCTGGCCACGCATACCGATTTCCGCACGCTTCTGGACCGCGAAGCGGAGACCCATCTTCGTTGCGGACAAACCCAGGACCATAAAGAAGGAGTGCGCGCGTTCCTGGAAAAGCGCGCCCCGAAATTTACCGGCCGATGAAAGACTTTCAGCAGATTGTGTACCAGAAGACCGGCCATGTGGCCACGGTGACGCTCAACCGTCCGCAGAAGCTGAACGCTTATTCCGAGATCATGGTGCACGAGATCCTGGCGGCCCTGGCCGACGTCCGCGATGACGATGAAATTCGCGCCGTCATCGTGACCGGCGCCGGGCGGGGGTTCTGTTCCGGCGGCGATATTGGTACGGACTTTCAATATCCAGCGCGCTATCGCGGACATCGCATGGAATCGATGTTGGAGATGCGCGAGAACATGCACGAGCTGGTGAGATTCCTGCAGCGCTTTGACAAGCCCACCATCGCCGCCGTCAATGGTCCGGCGGTGGCCGGCGGCTTGACGCTGGCCTTATCGTGCGATTTCCGCATTGCCGCCGAGAGCGCCCGGCTCGGCGATACCAGCCTGAAGTTCGCGTTGATCCCCGACGAGGGCGGCGCCTATCTGTTCCCGCGATCTATGGGCCTGGAGAAAGCGCTGAGGATGTCGCTCTTGTCCGAGGTCTATCCAGCGCGAAAGGCGATGGAGCTCGGGTTGGTGACTGAGGTCGTGCCCGATGCCGAGCTGATGCCCAAAGCGCGCGAATGGGCGGAGCGGCTGGCCGCCGGGCCTCCGATCGCGATTCGCATCACCAAGCGCATGATGTACAAACAGCTCACCATGGGGCTGGACAATGCGTTGGAAGATGCCGCTCTGGGGACGATGGTCGCCAACTACACCGAGGACGTGAAGGAAGGCACTGCTGCTTTCCACGAGAAACGTCCGCCTAAATTCAAAGGCAAATAGCTCGAAGTACGAGTCGCGTGCGGGAAATGCCTTACATCTTCCTAAGGCAGAAAAGGAACTTACCTCTTCCAACCCACTGCTAGAATCCATGAACTTTCCCCAGTCCGGAGGGTGCGGACTCGCGGGGCGTACACGCGTTCATGGAAGATCACATTGCAAAGAAGGGCCTCGCGTCGGCGTCTAGGCAGCTCCTGCGCCTGGCACGGCCCTATTGGCCTCACCTGGCGGCGATCTTCTTGCTCAGCCTGATTGCCGCGCCGATCGCCCTGTTGCTGGCCTTTCCCTTGAAGATCGCCGTGGACAACGTGATTGGCGTGCGTCCCTTGCCGCACGTTCTGCAGGCGCTCTTGCCGGCCGCGATTCATGGATCCAAAGCCGCCAGCCTGGCGCTGGCGGTAGGGCTGCTTCTGTTCTTAAGCCTGGCCATGAATCTGCAATCGTTCGCCAGCTGGCTCTTGCAGACCTATACCGGAGAAAAGCTGGTGCTGGACTTCCGCGCGCAACTGTTCTGGCACGTGCAGCGCATGGACCTTCTATTCCACGACCGTCGCGGCGCCAATGACATGGCCTACCGTATCCAGCATGACGCGCCGGCCATCCAGTATGTCTTTCTCCAGGGCGCGGTGCCGCTGGTCAGCGCCGTGCTGAGCTTTGCCGCGTTGTTGTACGTAACGGTGCGCCTGGATTGGAAGCTGGCCGTGATCGCGCTTTCGATTTCGCCGGTATTGTTTCTCCTGGCGCGACGCTCCAGCCGCCACGCCCGCAGCGGCTGGGACGGCATCAAAAAACTCGATAGCTCGGCCATGCTGGTGCTGCATGAGGCGCTGGCCTCCATCCGCGTGGTGAAAGCTTTTGCCCGCGAGCCGTTTGAAGACCAGCGTTTCGGACTGCGTTCGCGGCAGCGCATGCACGAGCAGGTGAAGGTGGCGTCTCGGCTGGCCGGCTTCCATGTGCTGATCACCACGACCATTGCTGTGGGATCGGCCGCGGCCTTGTGGGTCGGCGTGCGCCACGTGCAGTCCGGCAGGCTGACGCTGGGCGACTTGCTGCTGGTAATGGCCTACATGGCGCAGCTTTACGACCCGCTGCGCACCATCAGCGCCAAGCTGCCCGAGCTTCAAGGCTGGATGGCGAGCGTGGATCGCGCACTGGCGTTGCTGGAGGGCGCGCCGGAGTTGAGCGAAGCCGGGCCTTCGGGAGCTTCTCTGGATCGCGCGCAAGGCCGCATCACTTTCCGCGACGTGAGCTTCGCCTATCCGACCTCCGGCCGCGCCTTGGATGGCGTGTCCTTCGAGATCGCGGCGGGCACGCACGTTGGGATCATCGGCCCCAGCGGATCGGGCAAGAGCACGCTGGTCAATCTGCTGACGCGCTTCTATGATCCGCTCTCCGGCCAGGTGCTGCTCGATGGCCGCGACCTGCGTGAGTATCCGTTGGCCGATCTGCGCCGTCAGTTTTCGATCATCCTGCAAGAGCCGGTGGTTTTCTCGGCTTCGGTAGCGGAGAACATTGCCTACGGCCGTACGGAGGCGAGCCGGGAGGAGGTCATGGATGCGGCGCGGTCGGCCATGGCGCACGATTTCATCATGGCGCTGCCGGAGGGTTACGATACGAAAATCGGCGAAGGCGGCTGCCGCCTTTCCGGCGGCGAGCGCCAGCGCCTGGGCATCGCTCGCGCCTTCCTCAAGGATGCGCCGGTGCTCATCTTGGACGAGCCCACCAGCGCGGTCGACATCTACGCCGAGCAGGAGATCATGCGGGCCATGCAGTCCCTGATCCGCGGACGGACTGCCTTGGTGATTGCCCACCGCCTGAGCACGGTTCGCGATTGCGATCTGGTCCTGGCGCTGAAGCAGGGACGCCTGGTCGCAATCACCCCGAATCTTGATCACGCCATCCGGGCGCTGGCGGAGGGTGGTACGGCGGGAGCGCGACACGTACCGGTCGCGTCGCTTGCGCCTAACAGAGCAGCGCCCTATCCGAGAGCGTCCGATCATCTCTGACTTCATGTATGCTTCCTGGCATGAAGGTTGCCGGCAAATACGCATGCCCCTTGCTGGTTGCGATCGTGGCATTCGCCTCTCGGCTGCCGGCTCAGGATCGCTCGAGCAAGGCCACTGCGGCGGTGGGTTCACGTGAAGCTGTGATCGGCTATTTCACCGAAGGCGGCGCTAAGTCAGGTCACTACACGGTGAAAGATGTGATCGCGAGCGGCGCTGCCGAGCGGCTGACCGAATTGGATTACGCATTCGGCCGCGTTGCCGATGACCAATGCCAGATCGCCGATCCTGAGACGGCCTTGAACCATGCTTACACCGCCGCGGAGAGCGTGAATGGCCAGGCCGATTCTGATGGTCCCGGCCAGCTGCGCGGGACCTTTCACCAGCTCCAGGAGTTGAAGCGACTCTATCCCCGGTTGCGGATAGTGATCTCGTTCGGGGGATGGGGCCAATCCGCTGGATTTTCGAGTGCCGCCCAGCCCGATCACCTGCGCGACTTCGTGCGCTCCTGCGTGCATACGTTTATCGAAGGTTACTTTGCACCGGGGATTCACGATCCGGGCGTCTTCGATGGCATTGATATCGACTGGGAGTATCCCGTCAGCGGCGGCGTTACGCCAGGCGTTCCCGAGGACACCAAGAACTTTACGGCGATGGCGGCTGAGTTCCGAAAACAGTTGAACGCTGTTCGCCCCGGACTCCTGCTGACCGCTGCTTTGCCCGCCGAGCCGGAGCTCTACGCGCATTTTGAGCTGAAGAAGATCAGCCGCTACCTGGACGACGTGGCCATCATGGCTTATGACATGCACTGGGACACCGAGCCGGTCACCAATCTGCACAGCGCGTTGTTTTACGATCCCGCCGATCCTTCCAAGCCTCCGCAGAGCGATTACTACGGCGACTTCGCGGTGAGGGGATACATCGCGGCCGGCGTACCCAGAAAGAAGATCATTTTCGGCGTGCCCTTCTACGGCAAAGGCTGGAGCGGAGTGAAGGACGAAAACCACGGTCTCTATCAAACGGCCACAGGTCCGGCGAAGGCGCCCGGCGCTTATCGCGACTTGAAGGCCCTGCCCGCGACCGCAGACCGGCAATATTATCCTGTCCCAGCCACTTGCTCGGTGTGGAATGATGGCAACTTCTGGAGCTACGACTGCGCCGAGGCCATGCGCGCGAAGATGGATTTCATAAGGCGAGAGGGCTTGGGCGGAGTCATGTTCTGGGAGCTGAGCCACGATACACCGGACAGCGAGCTGCTGCACATCCTCGCCGGGCACTGATGTTCAACTTCGATCTACTCATTCGTGCCGCAACGCGATCATGGGATCAACTTTCGTAGCACGCCGCGCGGGAATATAAGAAGCGCACAGTGCCACAGCGAGCATGGCCAACGCCGCTCCGATCAGAGTCAACGGATCGCCCGGCTTGACCTCGTAGAGCTGGCTGGTTAAAAAACGCATCAATCCCAGCGAACCCAGCAAGCCGATCACCGCTCCCAAGAGCGCCATTCGCACACCCTGGCTCAAGATCAGGCGTCGAACATCTGCAGACTGGGCGCCCAGCGCGATGCGAATCCCCATCTCCTGCGTGCGTTGGCTGACCGAATACGAGATCACGCCGTAAATTCCGATCAACGTCAGTGCCAAGCCGGCCACGGCGAAGGCGCTAAGCAGCCAGGTTCGGAAGCGAGGCTCGGCGACGGATTCCGCGATGGCGCCGTCCATGCTGTTCAAGTCGGTGAGCGGCTGGCCTTTGTCGATCGACCATACACGCTGCTGCAAGAGCTTGGACAGCGCCAGGGGTTCCGCAGTGCTTCGCACCATCACGCGCAGGGACGAATATGGAACCTGCAGCAGCGGAAAATACACTTCCAGCCGCGCCGTTTCCCGTAAATGGACGTCTCGTACATCGCCGGTCACACCCACAATCTGGTAATGGTCCTCCGGCGTCATGAGTTTCACCACCTTCCCCACCGGGTTTTGTCCGGGGAAAAAACGGCGGGCCATGGCGTTGTTGATCATGATCACCGGCGGAGCGCCTTCCGTATCCCGATCATTGAAAGAGCGCCCGGAGAGCACGGGGATTCCCAGAGTTTCAAAGAATCCTGGCGATACCATTTGCGCCTCCAGGGTGGTCCCCTTTTCGTTGGCCCCGAGATAGCCGGGCTCGAGGCCCATCAGCGACGAGTCCCCGTTCAGCAGTGGGTGGGTGGTGATGGCGACGCCATGGAACTGCGGCTCGCCGCGAAGTGCTTCCAGAAGATGCGCAACAAAGAGATGCCGGGCGTCGGTGGAGGAATAACGGGATGCGAGGGGAGCGACTCTCGCCGTGAGCAAATGGTCCGTGCGGAAGCCGGTATCGACTTTCATCAGGCGCGAGAAACTTTGGACCATCAAGGCCGAGCCGGTCAACAACACCAGAGCAAGAGCGACTTCAGAACTAACCAGAAACGTGCGCAACCAAAGCCGGCGCGGCGTGAAGCTGGCCGCGTGGTCTTTCAGCGCCACGTTCACATCGGCGCGCGCGGTATGCAGCGCCGGCGCCAACCCGCTCAGCAGACCGGCAAGTGTCGACACGAGAAAAGTGATGAACGCAACCGCCGGTTCCAGGTGGACCTCATCCAGGCGAGCGAAATCGCCGGGAGCCAGACCTCGAAACGCCGTGATGCCGGCGCCGGCCAGCAGCAGTCCACCCAGCCCGCCGAGAAGAGCGAGCAACAGGCTCTCCACCAGCAGTTGGCGCAAAATGCGGCCCCGGCTGGCGCCGAGCGCCGCCCGCAAAGCGATCTCGCGGCGACGCTGAACACCCCGGGAAAGAATCAGGTTGCTGACGTTGGCGCAACCAATGAGGAGAAGAAAACTCACGGCGCCAACCAGGGTCCATAGCTCCGATTTGGCTGCTTGGTTTACCAGGCTGTCGCGTACCGGCATCACCAGGAGTTGAATGTCGGTGTTTTCTTCGGGAAACCCGCGCGAAAGTTGCCCGGCGATCTTGTCCATCTCAGCTTGAGCGGTACGCACGGCCATGCCGTCTGCCAGCCTGCCAATCGCAAAGAATTTCCAGTTACGCCGGTGGAGACGGTCGTCCTTGCTGACGATCAATGGAATCCAGGCTTCCGTCTTGTCCGGAAACGAGAAGGTCGCCGGCAAGACGCCGGCCACCGAATAGGGCTTGTCATTGAGCGTAAGCGTCTGGCCGACGATGTGTGGATTACCGCTAAAGCGGCTCTGCCAGAATCCGTGGCTCAGCAGGACTACATTGCCGTTCTTGTCTTCGTCATCGCCAGGCAAGAAGCCTCGTCCAAGAGCCGGTTGAATCGCGAAGACGTTCAAGAAATCGGTGGAGACGGCTGCGGCAGAAACCTGCACCGGCTCGTCGCTTCCCGTCAGGGTCAGCCTTACAGACTGATAGATGGCCAGCGTCTTGAAAGAATGATTTTGCTTTTGTATGTCATCCAGATTGGGCTTGGACTGGCCCATGTGATATTCGGGAAAGTAAGGCGAGACGGTCCAAACATACATCAGGCGGCTCGAGTCCTTGTACGGTAGAGGGCGCAGAACGACCGCATTCACAATGCTGAAGATCGCAGTGCTGGCGCCGATCCCGAGGGTCAGGGTCAGGATGGCCACAGCAGTGAACCCCGGCGACTTGCGCAGCCCGCGCAGTCCATAGCGAACGTCCTGAGCCAGGCTCTCAAGCGCGGTGAAGCCCCAATTCGCGCGGCTCCGTTCGTGCTGCAAGGCAAGATTGCCGAGTTGGCGCCGCGCGACGTAGCCGGCTTCTTCGTCGCTCATGCCGGCGGCGACGTTCCTGGCGGCCTTACGCTGCACGTGATCGCGCATCTCTTCCGCCAGTTCGCGCTCCATTTGCCGGCGCCGCAGAAGAAAAACCATCTTGCGCCACAATTCGCCGATTTTGCCCATGGCCTCTCCTATGTCGTCTGCATCACCCGCGCGATGGCATGGATCATGCGGTCGAAATTCTCGGCTTCAATGCCGAGCTGCTTCCGGCCCGCGGGAGTCAGCGTGTAATAGCGGGCGCGACGATTGTTGTCGGACTTGCCCCACTCGGCCTTCACCCAGCCTTTCACCAGCAACCGCTGCAGGGCGGGATAGAGCGAGCCTTCTTCCACCTGCAGCACGTCGTCAGAGATCTCCTGGATGTGTTGCGCGATACCGTAGCCATGCTCGGCGCCGCGCGTCAGGGTTTGCAGGATCAGCATGTCGAGCGTGCCCGGCAGCATGTCATTTTGCGAAGCAGACCGTACCATAGTCCCTCTTCATAGATTGTCTATGGGGATTAGACGCAGCCTTGTGCGGGGCTGTCAACTGGATTCTCAAGAGAAAGTTTAGTGTCCGTTCATTCGGTAGCGGGCCCGGACGTCAGTGAGTTTCTCCACCTCGCGCCGGTCCAGCGAACAGGGCTGGCCGATCTGGCGCGCGGCCAGAACGACCTTGGCGTAGTGCTCCACGGCTTCCATCCGCATGTAGGCCTGATGCAAGTCGGCCCCATAGGTGACCACGCCGTGGTTGGCCATGAGGATGGCGTTGTGGTCGGCGATGAAGGGTTGGAGTGATTCGCTGAGTTCCGCGGTGCCGGTGGTTGCATAGGGAGCCAACGGAACGGACCCGAGAGTGACCACGACTTCCGAGCACAGCGGTTCATCGAGGGCAATGCCGGCGGAAGCAAAGCCGGTAGCTGTGCAGGGATGCGCGTGAACCACAGCGCCTACATCGGGACGCATCCGGTAGATCGTGAGGTGCATGGTAGTTTCGCTGGAAGGATCGGTTGCGCCTCTGAGCTTGTTGCCTTCAAGGTCCACAATGACCATGTCTTCCGGCTGCAGCATGCCCTTGCTGAAACCCGAGGGCGTGACCATGATGCGGCTGGAATCCAGGCGGACCGAGAGGTTGCCGTCCGTGGCAGCCACAAAGCCCTGCGCGTGAAGCATCTGTCCGAACCGCACCAAGTCAATCCGCACCTGAAGCTCTGGGCTGAGAGACCGCTTCACGAACGGCAGGACAGTATTCACCAGGGGAAGGGTGGCGCTCACCTCGATGATCCTTTTGATGTAGCTCATGGCGTACTGCACCTCAGCGAAGCCGCTAAATACTAGCCGATTTTACCTCGATTGGAAAGGATGCTTTTGCCCTAATTTGGCACTAGTCTCAAAGACTAAAGAGCTCACTGTCGCGCAAAGGCACGCGGCCATGGCCCCCACTGGAACCGGTGGCAGGGCGGCCATCAATGCGGTTTGCGCGCCCGCGAGTTGTACTGCCCCAGGGCCTCCAACGCCAGGGGCAAGGCGGGATCGGGCAGTACGTCGACGAGTTTATGCAGCTCGTTGCGGAAAAAAGCCCGTGCTTCCCGTGCCGTGAAGGTCTGGTTGTAGATAGGAGATTCGGGTTGTTGTAGCTTGCCGCCTTCGCGCAGGCTACCCGTGTCCACCGGGGCGAACCCGATCTCTTCGATGAGGTGGGCGACGGTTTCTTTGGCTTGGAGATCGTTCCCGGCCAGGTAGATGGCGTGGCGTTCCTCCACCGGTAAATCTTTGCGTCCGCGTTTGGCCAGATGGTCGTAATAAATGGTGTTGAAAGCCTTAACCAGCCGGGCGCCGGGTAAGCGCTTGAGCACCTCTTCGCTGGAGGTCGAGTCGCCCAGTTCGAAGAAGCCGCCTTCGGGCCGGTAGGGATTCATGGCATCAATCACGATCTTGCCACGCAGCAGTTCAGGCACAGGCAGGGCGTTGCTGAGATGCCAGGGCACTGCCAGCAGCACCGCGTCGCCAAAACGAGCGGCGCCGTTCACGTCCATGGCGATGGCGCGCGAGCCCAGTTCTGCCACCAGGTCGCGCAGAGAATCCGGCCCGCGTGAGTTGCTCACGGCCACCTCGTGTCCCGCGTCGGCAAACAACCGCGCCGCCGCCGCGCCGATCCTGCCGGCGCCAATCATCCCGATCTTCATTCTCTTTCCCTCAGAGATATTTGCGCTATCGATTCTAAACAAGCAGCAGCCAGGCCGCTTGTTGCATCTCTATTGAAAAGAAGTGAGCGTCACATTACAGCAGCCCACGTTTGCGTGGGAGGCGCGCCATGCGGTTTCTCCGGTCCACGTTTCTTTTCGCGTCCCTGTTGCTCCTGCTCGCCGGTTGCAGTGGATTCGTGTTCTTCTCGAACGGCCGGGTTGTGGTCGCCGTTACCGTGAGCCCGTCGATCGCCGATCCCATCAATTTCCCCAATCAGCAAATCCAATTCGTGGCCAGCGGCACGTTCACGATTTCGCCGACTCTGGTGACTCCACTGCAAGGCGTTATATGGACGGTGGACCGCCCCGCTTTCAGCGGCGCGCCAGACCTCGGTCACGCGACCATCACCCAAAATGGATTGGCGCAGTGTACGCCGGGATTCAACGGCGTAGTCCAGATCATCGCGACCGCACCGTTCAATCCCAGCCTGCCCGTGTCACCGTCGAACCAAATGGCGGGCGTAGCGCAAATGAACTGTCCGTGAAGGCGGCGCTACCGTCCGGGCCACATCGAGTCACTACACCGCTTGCCCGGCACAAAACCCTGAGGCCCACGCCCACTGGAAGTTGAAGCCGCCCAGGTGGCCGGTCACGTCCACGACTTCGCCGATGAAATAAAGCCCGGGAATTTTCCGGCTCTCCATGGTCTTGGCGGAGAGCTCGCTGGTGTCCACGCCGCCAGCGGTGACTTCGGCTTTGGCATAGCCCTCCGTGCCCTCGGGGGTCACCACCCAGTTGTGCGCCAGGCGCTCGAGTTCGGCCAGCGCGTGATTGGTCCAGCCCTGCGGAGGATGGAGTTCCAGCCAGCGCTCCGCAAAACGCTGCGGCAGGACCGAGCGAAATGCATCTTTCAGCGTGGGAAGGTCGCGCCGCAAGCCGTTGCGCAACGGGGCTGTCAGATCGCGCTCCGGAGCGAGATCGAGCGCGATGGATCCGGAAGGCGCCCAGTACGAAGAGATCTGCAAGATCGCCGGACCGCTGAGCCCGCGATGCGTGAAGAGCATCTTTTCGCGGAACTGTTGCTTACCGGCCGATGCCACCACTTCCATCGAGACCCCGCTCAGGTCGCCGTAATGCTGCCGGTCCTCGGCATTGAACGTCAGCGGCGCCAATCCGGGCCGCGTCGGAACGATCTTCAAGCCGAACTGTTGCGCCACATCGTAGCCGAACGAAGTGGCGCCGATCTTTGGGATGGAGAGCCCGCCGGTGGCCACCACCAGCGCCGGCGCGCGAAACTGCATCTGGCCGGCACACACGGTGAAGCCGTTTCCCTGTTCCACTCTGTCCACGATGACATTCGTGAAGATGCCAACGCCATACTTACGACATTCTTCTTCGAGCATTTGCACAATGGCCTGCGCGGAACCATCACAGAAAAGCTGGCCCAGGGTCTTTTCGTGATAGGAAATGCCATGCTTCTCGACCAGCGCGATGAAGTCTGCGGGTGTGTAAGCCGCCAGGGCTGATTTAGCGAAGTGCGGGTTGGCGGAGATGAAGTTTTCCGGCCGGCAATGAAGGTTGGTGAAGTTGCAGCGGCCGCCACCGGAAATCAGGATTTTCTTGGCCGTACGCGCGGCGCGCTCCAGCACTACCGTGCGCCGTCCGCGCTTGCCGGCCTCGATGGCGCACATGAGTCCGGCCGCCCCCGCGCCGAGGATGATGACATCAAAGTCCTGTTTCATCGAATTCCCAACCTATTTCATCTTTCATCGCCGACGCGAACCGATCGGCGAAGCCAAGGCCCTTCAGGATCTGAAGATCGCGGCAAAGCAACGGTCCGCTCGAATCTCCTTCCAAAGCGCATCCATAGGCATACAATCAGCATAGTTCCGGGAAGCGAGGATTTGAAAGCATGGGCTTGTGGGGAGTGCTGCTGGAGATCGCCAAGGCAGTAGTGCCGCATGCGGCGCCGCACGTGGCTCGCGCGGTGGTGGATGCGGCCAAGGAGCGCCGCGCTGCCAGCGAGACTGCCGGCGCCCAGGACAGCCTTCAGCCCACGAACACCGACCTGGCCGCGGCCCTCACCTATCTGGAGCAGCGATTGTCCGCGGCCGAGGAAAGGGCGGCCACCGCGGAGCAGAAACTTTCCCTGGCTGAAGCGCGGATGGCGGACCAGTGGGCCACTGCCCGCAAGTGGGCCATCGCGTTGCTCGCCTGGAATGGGGCAGTGACGGTGGGGTTGATCTGGCTGGTCGTCTTATTAGCGCACCGCTAGGCGGCAACTTCTTACCACTGATTACACTGATCAACGCTGATCAACAACATTGGCGAAACACCAACAGGAAATCAACGCCATCAGCGTTCATCCGTGGTGGGGTTTTCCGCTCAAGCCGCGCTCTTCGTTGGGACTTCCGCGATGATCTCGGTTCCGCTGCCTGCCCGGCTGCTGATGCGCAGCGTTCCCCGCAAAGATTGCACGCGTTCCTGCATGCTGATCAAACCCAACCCTCCCTTGCGCCGGGCCCGGTCCACATCAAAGCCGCAGCCCCAATCGGAAACGCGAAGCTGGACGCTGCCTGCGCCGCTGCTCAGTTCCACACGAGCGCGCTTGCTACCCGAATGGTAGGCGGCATTGCGCAACGCCTCCTGGGCAACGCGGTAGAGGGCAATGGCAGAATCGGAAGCCAGACCGGGGGATAATTCGCAACCTGCAAATTCGACCTCCATGCCGCGGAAGGAGCGGCTGTCGGCACAAAGCGACTGCAACGCCCGGGACAGGCCCACATACTCCACGACCATGGGATGGAGCTGACGGGAGAGACTGCGGATGCCGTCGGCAACCTGGGTGAGAATCGGCAGCGTCGTGTCCAACTGCTTCCTACCGGCTTCGGGCAGACCGGGCAGGCGTTTGAGCCCCGCCAGCGACAGCAGGACGGCGGTGATTTGCTGCGATACGCCGTCGTGCAATTCCCGCGAGATGTTCTTGCGCTCGTCTTCATGAGCGTGGAGCAGTCTCGCGCTGAGTTTCTGGATTTGTTCGAAGTTGTCCCGCAAATGTTCTTCGCTGAGGGCCAGCTCCTGCATGGTTTGCCGCAGCGACTCCTCGGTTTTCCGGCGCTCGGTAATCAAGATCGCCAGCAGAAGCATGGGCAGGGCAATGAGCACCAGGAAGAGCTGCATGCCGACCACGTTGTCGGCGGGCGCCGCGGCCAGAAACGGTCCGCGCCCCTGACGCGTGCTGAGCATGGCCAGCATTCCCACCACGGAGATTGCGGAGGACGCGCCGATCGGTCCGAATCGCGCCGCGGCCCATATCAAGAAAGGAACCGGCGCGTAGAGAATGGCCACGGTCGAAACCGAATCGTCGGTAGACCGTCCAAACGCGGCATACGAGGTAAGCAGCAGTCCGCCAGCCAGAAGCAAGGCTTCCGCGTAACGTGCCGCAGTGGCTCCACGCATGGGCGGCCTGGCTCCAACCCAGTACACCAGGGTAGGTGTGACTACCAGGGCCACCAGGGCGCAACTCAGAAACCAGCGATACCAGACGTCCCAGAAAGGATATCCGAGGGCATAGCGTGAGATGGCGCCGGAGAAAGCGGAAAGCACCGGAGACGCCACAACAGCGACGCAAAAGAAGAGGGCAAACTGGTTCAGGCTGTCGAGGCGGACGCGACCTCGCGAGTAGCGCCGCAGCAGATAGGCCGAAAAGGCAGCCTTGACCCAGTCATTGGCGAAACCGGCAAGCCCAAGCCCCAGGGACAGGTTCAGATGCCGGCCAAAATAGAAACGGGCCGGCAGCGAAACCAGAACATAAATCCACGACCAGCGGACCGGGGTGAATAGCAGGCAGCACAACAGCACGGAATCCGGCAGCCAGAGCGCTGACAATACACCGGGTTCTTGCGGAACTCCGTATTTGTAGGCAAGCAGGATGCCCGCTGTGCCGATCATCAAATTGCGGATTTGTTCGAGTGCGCCCGCTTTGAGCGGTTCCGGGGCCGACACCGGCAACGATTGCCCCAAAACAAGCTGCGACTCAGTCGCGGGACGACCGCTGAATGTGTCGGTGGGTGGGGGCCCTCCGGCCGGCATGCAGTACCTCTGGGCGCGGAATTCGTTCCTGCGCGGGAAGTGTACCACGCGCCAAATCATTGGCAAGTAAAAGGTTAGGCCCATTTTGGGGCGGAGCTCTAGTTAACTATGGTTAACCGCGGCGTCGGGGTGCCGGTGCAGTTTCATTTTCCTAACTTGTAGGAGCATAGAGCCTGCCCTGCCGAAAGGCTGTCCTCGGCTGTGCCGATGTGAGTCGTTTGCCTAGCCACCGACCATCACGCTAAACTCAATGACAAGCCTTCTTCCTCGAGCCGGGATGGCGGAACTGGCAGACGCAGCAGACTCAA
>CAZFRV010000240.1:0-6442 GCA_964521445.1 uncultured Acidobacteriaceae bacterium | reverse complement strand
GTCGGGATCATCGCCGGTACTCTTGCTGGCGGCATCGTTGGCCGGGTCTTCTCCCGCTCGCATGAACCCGTGCCCGGCGCCGTCATAGGTCACCGGATCGTATTTCTTCCCGGCAGTCTTCATAGCTTCCGTGCTGGTCGGGATGGTGGCGTCCACCCGGGCATCGGCGCCGGCATAGAAACCATAGACGGGAGCGGTGATGCTGGACACATCTTGGGGGCCGGTTCCGTAGAAGACAAAGGCCGCGCTGAGGTCCTTGCGGTTTGCGGCGAAGCGGAAGGACTGCGTTCCGCCCCAGCAGAAACCCGATACGGCAATTTTGCCGTTGCTGGCGGGAATCTTCTTGGCGTAGTCAGCCACGGCATTGAGGTCGGCGGTTATCGTGTCGGGGTCGAGGCCGGAAATCGCCTTCATGGTGTCCTGGGTGCTTGCGAAGGCGCTGCTCCCGCCACCATTGGGTCCGAAACCGGAGAGCAGGTCGGGGGCGATAGCGATATAGCCGTGGGCGGCAAGCTGGTCGGCCACGGAGCGCGCCCAGTCGCTCAAGCCGAAGATTTCATGAATCACTATGACGACGGGCGCCTTTCCTTTGACTTCCGGATAAACAACGAAGGCGTGCACCACGCGATTGTCATGCTTTACTTCAACCCATTCCTGGTGCCGCGGAGACTTCTCCAGGGTCTGCTTGGCCCAATCCTGGGCCCAAGCCAGTGGCAGGGCGAACAACAGGGTAGCGATGGCGATGGTCTTTTTCATGGCCAACAAAGTGTACTACTGGAGTCGTTGGCCGACAATCTTGTCCCGCACCTAGGCCGTAGACAATCTACAGCCATGGGTGTAGGTTGTCTACATGCCTAAGCGCGAGCCCTATCAAAATCGCATTGAACTGCTGCAAGGGACGCTGGATCTGCTCATCTTGCAAACGCTTCTCTGGGGACCGCAGCATGGCTACGGCATCAGCCAGGTGATCCGCTCCAACTCCGGAGAGTGGTTACAGGTAGATACCGGATCGCTGTATCCGGCTCTACACCGGCTGCAACGGCAGAAGTGGATCACATCCGAGTGGAAACTTTCCGAGAACAAGCAGCGTACCAAGGTCTATCGTCTTACGGCGGCCGGCAGGAAGCAGCTGGGCTCGGAGCGCTCGCGGTGGAAGCAGCTTCTGCAAGCCATGTCCGGCATCTTGGACCGGCCAGGGCGGGAGAGTGAGATATGAGTTTCAGATTCTGGAAGCGCGGTCAGAAAGACGCAGAACTGGAAGAGGAACTTCAAGCCCATTTGCGCATGGCGGCTCAAGAACGCAGGGAACGCGGCGAGGCGCCCGAGCAGGCGGAGAGTTCGGCGCGCCGCGAGATGGGTAACAGCGGCTTGATCAGGGAGGTCACGCGAGAGACGTGGGGGTGGTCATGGCTGGAGCGGCTGGGCCAAGACCTGCGTTTTGGAATGCGCGTGATGCGCAGGAATCTTGGCTCCACAATTGCATCTGTGCTCACGTTGACTCTGGGCATTGGCGCTAGCACCGCGATCTTCAGCGTTGTCTATGGCGTGCTGTTGCGGCCTCTGGACTACGAGAAACCAGAACAGATTGTCCGGGTGTGGGAGGTCAATGCCGCAGGCAACGCCATGCAGCTTGCCGATCCTAATTTTCAAGACCTGCGCGAGCAAAACCACGTGCTACAGGGATTGGCAGAGTATTCTTTTGGCACGGAATCGGTATCCGGAGGCCCCGAGCCGAAACGGCTGGTTGTGGCTGACGTTTCCAGCGATTTCCTTTCCATCATGCGAGTGCATCCAGTGATGGGCCGCGCCTTCTTGCCTGAGGACCAACGCCTGGGTGCGGCGCCGGTCGTCCTGGTCAGCTACAACTACTGGCAAGAGCACTTGAACGCGCCCAATGACCTATCCGCAGCTAGAGTGAGAATCGGCAACCACTCCTGCCAGGTGATCGGCGTGCTGCCGCCGGGCTTCCGCTTCCCTGATGATGCCGACCTGTGGATGCCGCGCGAGCTCTTTGAGGTCCTGCCCGCGCGCACGGCCCACAACTGGCTGGGGATCGGACGGCTGCGCGATGGCGAGTCCCTGGAGCAAGCGCAGAACGAAATCTCCGCGATCGCTCGCCGGCTCAAGCGGCAGTACCCCCAGGACTATATGATGCAAGACGCGGCCGTGGTTCCTTTGCAAACAGCCATGACCAGCAAAGTTCGCCGCACGCTGCTGATCCTGCTGGGGGCCGTTGGCTTCCTCTTAATGGTGGGCTGCGCCAATGTCATGAACCTGCTACTGGCGCAGGCCTCAGCGCGGGAAGGCGAACTGGCAGTCCGCACCGCGCTGGGCGCGTCACGCGGGCGCTTGGTGCGGCAGTTTTTGGCGGAGACGCTTTTGCTCACGTTGATCGGGGGAGCGCTTGGCGTGCTGGCGGCTTTTTTGGGCGTGCGAGCGCTTCTGGCCGCAGCTCCACCGGACACGCCTCGCCTGGCGGAAGTCTCGCTGCAGTGGCCGGTTCTGCTCTTTGCCTTGGGCTTGTCCGCCCTGCTTGCCGTTGGACTAGGGACAATCACAGCTTTGCGCTCCACGGCCCATGAAGTTCGGGCCGCTCTTTCCGCAAGCGGTAAGGGACAAGCCGGAGCGGCGGCGAGCGCGCGCCTGGGGCGGGGCATCATCGCTTTGCAACTTGCCATGACGCTGGTGCTGCTGGTTGGCGCCGGTCTGCTGGGACGGAGCCTGTTGCGCGTGCTGTCGGTTGATCCGGGCTTCCGCACCGAACAGATATTGACTATGGACCTGGCTCTCAGCCCAGCGAACGGGATGGAAGACAAAGTCCGTCGCAGCCAGTTTCTGAGTCAGTTGTTTCAGCAATTGAGCGCTCTTCCTGGCGTGCAAGAGGTGGGTGGGACCGACCACCTTCCGCTAGGAGGTCCCTTTCTCGCTGATGGAACCTTTGTCCTGATCAATCCTCAGCAATTGAGCCCTGCAACATTGGATTTGATCAATCGCTCAGCGAGCATCGACATCTCTAAGGCGAGCCCCAAGATGCTCCAGGACCTGGATGCTTTCTTCGACGGGCTTTTCCATGATAAAAACCGCAGCGGTTATGCCGATTTCGTCGTGGCCAGTGAAGGATACTTCCGGGCGCTGGGAATCCCGCTGATACGCGGCCGGCTGTTTGACGACCGCGATTCCATCGATGCTCCGCACGCCGCTCTCATCAGCGAGTCGCTGGCGCGGATTCGCTGGCCCAATCAAGACCCCCTTGGCCAAATCATTGAGTTCGGCAACATGGATGGCGACTTGCGCCTGTTGACCATCACCGGCGTTGTGGGTGACATACACGACCGCAGCCTGGAAGGGAAGCCGGAGCCCACCGTGTACGTGAACTACCGGCAGAGACCGCAGAGGACTAACGGGCTGTTCAGCGTAGTGATGCGCACTCAGGAAGATGCCGCTTCAATTCTCCCGCAAGCGCGTAGGATCGTCCGCGAGCTGGACCCCAACGTTCCCCCAAATTCCAATACATTCACGCGCGTGTTCGCGGCCTCATTGAACGCACGCCGCTTTAATCTTTTGCTGGTGGGCATTTTTGCGGGATCGGCATTGTCTCTGGCTGTGATCGGCATTTATGGCGTGCTGGCCTACTCTGTAGCTCGGCGCACCCGTGAGATCGGCGTCCGGATCGCTCTGGGCGCCAGCCCGGGTAGCGTTCGCGGGCTGGTGCTTCGCCAGGCGCTGCTGACCGCAACCGCCGGCATTGTCGTCGGTGTCTTGGGGGCATTGGCTCTCACGCGCACCATGCGCTCGCTCCTGTTCGAGGTTAGCAATATGGATCCGCTCACATATCTCGGGGTGGCACTATTGCTGCTGTTGGTGGCCGCCGTGGCCGCGTACCTGCCGGCTCGCCGGGCGACCCTCGTGGATCCCACGGTCGCCCTGCGGTCTGAATAAGATTGCCCTTCAATCCAGCGACAGGGAGTCGTCATCTCTGCTTGGTTCAGGCTCGAAGCGAGAGCATAATGAGCATATGCGTCCGTCGATATCGGCTGCCGAAACACGTTCACCGGAAGACAAGCAAGAAGCGCTGAACCAGGTTCCACCGCTGGTGGACTACAACCTTTTTCTCTCCGACCGCACCCTTGCGCAAGGCCTGCAACGCGAAGGTGGCGAGTGGGCGTTCGAGCCACTTGCCGGTTTAGGACGCTTGCTTGGCGCCGAGGAAGCCCAACGCTGGGGCTTTGAGGCGAACGAGAACGAGCCCGTCCTGCATACCCATGACCGTTACGGCAATCGTCGCGACGAAGTGGTTTTTCATCCTTCGTGGCACAACCTGATGCGGACTTCGGTGGAACACCGCTTGCATAGTTTGCCTTGGCTGGAAAAGAAACGCGGCGCGCACACGGCCCGGGCCGCTCTACTGATGATGACGGCGCAGAATGAGGCCGGCCATACTTGTCCTATCTCCATGACGTTTTCCTCGATGGCCGCGCTGCGTGCCGCGCCGGAGCTGGCGCGCGAATGGGAACCGAGAATTCTTTCTTCCAGCTACGATCCACGTTTTGTACCGGCGCACGAAAAGTCGGGCGTGCTGGTGGGCATGGCCATGACGGAGAAGCAAGGCGGCTCTGACGTGCGCGCCAACACCACCCGGGCCGAGCGCATCGGCAGTTCGAGGGAGTATCTGATCACCGGCCACAAATGGTTTTGTTCCGCGCCCATGTGCGACGCATTTCTGGTGCTGGCCCAGACGCCCAAGGGACTCTCCTGCTTTTTTCTGCCGCGCTGGACGCCCTCGGGCGAGAAGAACGGCTTCCACATTCAGCGGCTTAAAGATAAGCTGGGTAACCGGTCGAATGCCTCCAGCGAAGTTGAGTTCGCCGGCGCCTGGGCGCGGCTGGTGGGCGAAGAAGGTCGCGGCGTCAGCACTATCATCGAGATGGTCCACCACACGCGGCTGGATTGCGCCATTGCCGCCGCCGCTCTCGTGCGCCAGGGTCTGGTCCAGGCCGTCCACCACGCGCGCCATCGCCGCGCATTTGGCAAGCTGCTGATCGAGCAGCCGCTGATGCGCAACGTGCTGGCCGACCTGACGCTGGAGTCAGAAGCGGCCACATTGCTGATGCTCCGCCTGTCCGGCTCCTTCGACCGCCGCGAGACCGATCCACGAGAGCGCGCCTTTTGCCGGATTGCCACTGCGATCGCAAAGTATTGGCTGTGCAAGCGCGCGCCTGTACACGTGGCCGAAGCCCTGGAATGCCTGGGCGGGAACGGCTATGTGGAAGAATCCATCTTGCCCCGTCTCCACCGCGAAGCCCCGCTCTATTCCATCTGGGAGGGATCGGGCAACGTGATCTGCCTGGACATCCTGCGCGCCCTGGGGCGAGAGCCGGACGCGGCTGAAGCCCTGATGCAGGAACTGAAGTCAGGGACAGGGCATGATGCACGGCTCGATCGCTATGTATCGGGCGTGGAATCCGATCTCGGCTTACACCTCAAGCATTCCTTGAAGAATGGCGGCGGTGAGAGCGAAGGCCAAGCGCGGCGACTGGCGGAAAAACTGGCCCTGGCCATGCAGGCGGTTTTGCTCATTCGTCACAGCCCGACGATATGCGCCGATGCTTTTGTTTCTTCACGCCTGGCGGGCGACCACGGATACGCTTTTGGAACCTTGCCGGACGGTGTGGATGTTGCCGGGATCCTCGCCCAGAGCGGCGATTAACTGCGAATCTGTCTCGGCGGCCGCCACGACCTTGGTCACCAAAATAAATATCTTCGCGGCCTACCTTCCGGCCGCGAAGATTTCCCACCAAGGAAAGAATCAAAGGATTGAAAAGGCGCCAAGGGCGGAAGGAGCCGTACGAGGCCCAAACGCCTTTCGAGGGTCCTTGAGGCGTAGTGCGCCCAACCGAACAATCGTTTCAAGAAAAATCACTAAACGAGTGCCTGTGCCACACACCAATCCGGCTCCTACTCCAGCAATTGCGACATGGGCTACAGCAACCCACAAACCGCTTTAAATCGACTTCACCGGAATCATCGCCAAATCTTCCACCAGCCCCACTTCCTTCTGCACGAAGGGCTCGGCGTATTTCACTCCGGCCAGCATGCCGTAATAACCGGCCATGGTGGCTACGCGTTCGCGGATTTCGGCATGGGCGGGGAAGTCGCCGCGACCGGCGTGCTGGTCAGTGAACTGCGACTTGTAGGCGTAGATGGACTCCAAGCGGGCCTCGAACTGGCTGGTAATATCCACGACAAACGTGGGCCGAATGTCGTAGTAGAGCGAAGCATAGATGATCTTGAACGGACGATGGGGCGGCAACGCGCCGGCCGGAGACTGCGGCTCCGCCTTGGCGGATTGTTTGCGGGCTTCCGCATCAAGTTCCAGCTTGCTCAGGCCGGACAGAAAGCATGCTTCATAGCCCAGAATCGAGCAGGTGTAGTGGTCGGGATG
>CAZFRV010000239.1:0-13585 GCA_964521445.1 uncultured Acidobacteriaceae bacterium | reverse complement strand
CTGGCCATTGTGTTTTGCACTCTGGTGCTGGTGATCGGCATCAGGGAATCTGCGAATTTCAATAGCACGATCGTCCTCGTCAAAGTGGGCGTCCTGCTGGTGTTTATCGGAATCGGCGCGCGCTACTTGCTGCAGCATCCGCACTTAATCTCAGCCAACTGGCATCCTTTTATTCCGCCCAGCACCGGAGGCGAGTTTGGATGGACGGGAATCAGTCGTGGAGCTGCAATTATTTTCTTTGCCTATATCGGATTCGACGCTGTATCCACCGCGGCGCAGGAAGCGAAAAACCCTGCACGGGACATGCCCATCGGCATTCTCGGATCTCTGGTCATCTGCACAATTTTGTATATCCTGACGGCGGGTGTTCTTACCGGTCTGGTTAACTACACGGCGCTGAACGTTCCGGATCCGCTGGCAATCGGCATTGACGCCACAGGCAATCGTTGGGGCAGCCTGCTGGTCAAGCTTGGCGCCCTCATGGGGCTGACCAGCACGATTGTGGTCATGCTGCTGGGACAGTCGCGGGTCTTCTTTTCGATGTCCCGCGACGGACTCCTTCCTTCTTTGTTCAAGACCATACATCCGCGTTTCCGCACGCCATGGATTTCCACGCTCACCGTGGGTTTCTTCGTGGCGGTATTAGCGGCGTCTCTGCCCATCAACCAACTGGGCGATATGGTGAACATCGGTACCCTGCTCGCATTTGCCATTGTTTGTGGCGGCGTGTGGGTGCTCCGCCGCCGCCATCCTGAGCTGCCACGTCCATTCAAGACGCCAGGAGTCCCCTTAGTTCCGATCCTAGGCATCGTGGTCTCAGCCTACTTAATGTATAACCTTCCCGGGATTACCTGGTTGCGTTTGGTCGTCTGGCTGGCGCTCGGCATGATCGTCTATTTCGCCTACGGGCGTCATCACAGCCGTGTCCAACAGGAAGGCGCGTCCGCTAACGTACTTTCCGGCAAGTAGAGGATTCTCACTAACAACCCTCCGTTGCGGGGAGGGCTGTTGCTTTAGAATCAAAACCGCTGGAGCCCAATGGAGTCGTGCGGAACTTCCGTCTGCTGAAGACCGTTACTCTGGCCCTGCTGCTGCTCACCGCCGCAGGGACGGCAGGGTTTCATTTCATCGAAGGCTGGAGCTGGTTTGACAGCTTTTACATGGTGGTGATCACCTTGAGCACCATCGGATACCAGGAAGTCCACCAGCTCTCCCATGCCGGGCGCGTCTTCAACACGGTGCTGATCATCGCCGGAGTGGCCCTGGTCTTCCTGATGATCGGGGCGCTGACCCAGGCTTTGCTAGAATTCGAGCTGGTCAAGGTTTTCGGGAAGCGCAGGATGGAACGCGAAGTCGCCAATTTGAAGGACCACTACATCATCTGCGGCGCGGGCCGGGTCGGCAACAGCGCGGCCCGCGAACTTTCGAGGAAGCCGCGACCGTTTGTGATTGTGGAGAGCGACGAGAAGCGAGCGGCGGAACTGGATCCCAAGTGGCCGTGCTTGATCGGCGATGCGGCCAGCGAGAAGACTCTGCGCCAGGCGGGCATCGATCGCGCCGCCGGCCTGGTGGCGGCGACCACCACGGACGCCACCAACATTTATATCGTGCTCACCGCGCGCAGCCTGAACCCGAAGCTGAAGATCATCGCCCGCGCCAGCGAACCGGCGGCGGAAAAGCATCTCAAAACCGCCGGAGCGGACTCCGTGATCTCGCCCTACGCTGCCGCCGGCCACCGCATTGCCCAGAGCTTCCTGCGTCCCAACGTGCTCGATTTTCTCGACATTACCACCGCCCATGCCGGCACCTTGGAGATGATCATCGAAGAAATCCGGGTGGGCGAAGGCTCGGCTCTTGCCCAGGCTACCGTGGGCAGCTCCCGCATCCATCATGAATTTGGAATCATGATCCTGGCCATCCGCCGCGCCGAAGGCGAGACCCGCTTCAACCCCACGGCCCAGGACCCCATCCGCGCCGGCGATTACCTGATCGCGATGGGCGAGCCGCCGCAACTGGCGAAGCTGGAGGCCTTGGCCGCGCAACCGGTGACCGCGCCGTCGTGACCAGCGTGGCCGTTAGGACACACCAGAAGCGTCCCCGATGAAGAGCTTTGAAACCTACTCCGCCGAAGAGACCACTGAACTTGGCCGGCGGCTTGCCGCCGAGCTGAGGCCGGGAAGCGTCGTTTTGTTGCGCGGTGAGCTGGGAGCAGGGAAGACCACGCTCGTCAAAGGCATTGCCGAGGGCTTCCACGCTGCCGAGGCCGATCTGGTCACCAGCCCGACCTTTACTCTCATCCACGAATATCGCGGCCCGCAGGTAACGCTCTACCACATCGATCTTTATCGCGTTGACACCCAACGCGAGCTCGATACCCTGGCTCTCGACGATCTCATGGCCACGAACAGCATCCTGCTCATCGAGTGGGGCGAGAAATTCGCACGCTTCGCCAAGGAAAGGGATGTCGAGATTGCAATTGAGCACCGGGGAGGGGATGAGAGACTTATTAAGATCGGTTCATCGGGAGATCGGGTGATCTGAAATCCAAGAATGGCTAAAGGAGTGTCAATGAAAATACCATCCGCAGTCCTGCCGCTCACTATGGCTATGCTTTTTATCGGCGCAACTGTGTCCAAGTCTTCGGCACCCTCGATTTCAGACGAGATTGCCAGGGTCCGCAGCCAATGGGCCGACGACTTACGCAACAAGCGGCTCGAAGAGATCACCGCCCTATACGCGCCTGATGCCGCGTTTCTCTCGGGAGATGTAGGGCGAGTCACAGGTCGGCCCGCAATTCATGATCTATGCAAGAAAGTCATGGCGGCAGTCAACAGCCGCATCGTAATGCACAGCGTCCGCACCGAGCACTCGGGCGACCTCGCATTCGATAGCGGCGATTTTGAAGAAACTTTGACGAAACTGTCCGACGGGACCTCGCAGAACGCACAGGGCAGCTATTTGATGGTCTTGAAGCGCCAATCTGACGGGAAATGGCTGATCGTGGAACACATGTGGATTGACTCAACACCTCCCAGCCACTAGAGGGTCTCGAAAAAATCGGGCCTCCGGATCGACGGACAACCGGAACTCCCGCTCACCCGACCTTGGTGTTCAAGTCTACCAGGCCCTCCCCATACGATTTTGAACAGCGTAAGCCAAAGAACGGTTCCGACCGCAACAATAAGCCACCCGACTTTTGTTGCCCAGCAATGGAATTTCGCTATTGAAAGAACGATGACGAGCACCCAGGCAACAGGGTAAGAAATGATACCCAACAGAAGCTGGACGCGAGCCCACCCCTCCACCCGGTGCCCGAAACGAGCAACTGGTGTACCTGCGCCACCGGTTGCGACAAGCAATGCACTGACGGCCCATAGCAATAAATAGAGATAACCAGGTAGAGCGGGAATTGTAATGTGAACGAGAACCGGGACCTCCCACCAGGCGCGTTGTTTTGAGAAGGCAGAACGAAAGATGCCGATGCTTCCCTTTTCGGTTTCCAGGGCATTGCATGCTCTCCTGCATTGGGATCAAGAAGATCCCGGAGGTGTGCTGCGAACCGTCATCACAATCAGCCACACTCCACTCAGCACGAACAGCACGGCAGCGGGAATCAGGTATTTCGTCACCGGGATGCGTTGGACGGCGCACCACAGCGCGCCGCCGACGATCAGCAGGTTAATGACGACGTAGATGGTGAAGAGTGTGGCTCGCGACATCGGCCGATCCTGCAATGCAACGAAGATGATAAGGATCCCTCGCCCACAACTCGGGATTAAAAACTCAGAACCCCATGATGTTGTAGCCGCAGTCCACGTAGAGAGTTTCGCCGGTGATGCCGCTGGCCAGAGGCGAGCACAGAAACAGCGCGGTGTCGCCGACTTCCTTGACGTCCACGTTGCGTTTCAGGGGCGCGTGCTCGGCGTGGTTCTTGAGCATCTGGCTGAAGTCGCCTACGCCGCGCGCGGCCAGTGTCTTGATGGGCCCGGCGGAGATGGCATTGACGCGAATGTTTTTCGGACCCAGGCTGTTGGCCAGATAGCGGACCGTTGCTTCCAGCGACGCTTTGGCCACTCCCATCACGTTGTAACCGGGAACAACTTTCTCCGCGCCGAAGTAGCTGAGGGTAACCACGCTGCCGCCTTCGGTCATTAGCGGCGCCGCCGCCCGCGTGACTGCTATCAGCGAGTAGACACTTACATCATGGGCGATGCGGAAGCCTTCACGCGAAGTATTGAGAAAATCACCCTTGAGATCCTCGGTGGGAGCGCCCGCAATGCAATGGGCCAAGGCGTCCAGACGGCCGTAGCGTTCGCGGAGCCGAGAGAAGAGCTGATCGATCTCTGCATCGTCGGTCACGTCGCACTGGAAGGGTTCGGCGCCGGGCAAAGACCCAATCAGATCGTAGGCTTCCTGCTTCATGCGTTCGTTCTGGTAGGTGAGAGCCAGCTTGGCTCCGGCCTGGCTTAAGCTCTGGGCGATGGCCCAGGCGATGCTGCGCTTATTAGCCACGCCGAACACAACCGCGTTCTTGCCTTGCATGCTGAGCATAGTATGAGTTTCCTCGCACTTTGAAACCTCACAGAATAACAGGAAGGAGCCTGCGGAAGAGCCGGCAATTCATCGGCAGGGGTGCAGTCGCCATTGTCTTGAGGCTTAAGACACCCGTCGAAGTTTAAGATCTAAGGCCCTCTTGGAAACTGATGGACATTTGGCCCGTCCGGTTCTACTATTTCCCTGAACAGCACATTTTCAAGCTCGGGACGTTAGGCCGTACGGAAGGCATTTTCATAAAAGCTCGGACTCGGGACTCGTACTCGCACTCACCTGCCCCAACAGGAGGGACATCGCCATGGGCTTGTCCAGACGTGAGTTTTTCAAAGTAGGAACCGGCGGCGCGGCAGCGCTACTGCTTGGATTTGATGCCCGTCCGGTTTTAGCACAAGCAAAAGAATTGAAGATCGCGCGCACCACAGAGACGCGCTCCACGTGTCCGTATTGTTCCGTGAGTTGCGGCGTGATCATTCACACCTTGGGCGACAAGGCCAAGAACGTGACCACGCAGGTGGTGCACGTGGAAGGCGATCCGGACCATCCCATCAATCGCGGCACTCTTTGCCCCAAGGGCGCCTCGCTCTACCAGGACATCCTGAATGAGCGCCGCCTGCTCAAGCCGCAGGTGCGCCGTCCCGGCAAGACGGAATGGGAAGACATCTCCTGGGACAACGCGATCAACGAGGTTGCCCGCCACATCAAAAAGACCCGCGACGAGACCTTCGTGGAAACGGACAAAGACGGCCACACCGTGAACCGCTGCGAAGGCATCGGCTTCAACGGCGGCTGTACGGACACCAACGAATTCAACTATCTGGTCGTGAAGACCATGCGCAGCCTGGGGGTCTGCTACCTGGAAAACCAGGCCCGTGTTTGACACGGCCCCACGGTCTCAAGTTTGGGACCAACGTTCGGGCGCGGCGCAATGACCAATGGCTGGATCGACATCAAGAACACCGACATGATGTTGATCATGGGCGGGAATCCAGCCGAGAACCATCCCTGCGGTTTCAAATGGGTTGTGGAAGCCAGGAAGACCCGCAACGCCAAACTGGTGGTGGTGGACCCGCGCTTTCAGCGCACGGCCTCGCAAGCCGACCTCTTCTGCCAGATTCGCGCGGGCACTGACATCGCTTTCCTGGGCGGCCTGCTCAACTACGCCCTGCAGCACGACCGCTACAACAAAGAGTACGTCGCCAATTACACCAACGCGGCCTTGATCATTAAGAAGGGATTCAAACTGCCCGAGGACGGGCTGTTCTCCGGCTATAACCACGAGACGATGGCCTACAACGTTTCCACCTGGAACTACGAAGAGGGCGGAAACGTTACCGGCACGGCCGCCGCGGCGATCGCTGCCGGCGACGGGCCGGCCACGGCCGAATCCGCTGCCCAAGCTGCTCCAGCGCCTCCGGCCACGGTGGTAGCCGCCGTAGCGAAGAATGGCAAGCCCGCAGCCGCTCCGCCGCCTTTGGGGCTGCCGCCCAATACAGCCTATGATCTCTCCCTGGAACATCCGCGCAGCGTCTTCCAGTTGACGAAGAAGCAGTATTCGCGTTACACGCTGGAGATGGTGTCGAGTATTACCGGCATCGCGCCAGACCAGCTCAAAGCGGCTTACGAAATGCTCACTTCCATCCGCAAGGATGGAGACACCAAGAAGGTCGGGACCATCATCTACTCGGTGGGCTGGACCCAGCACACGTATGGTTCGCAGATCATTCGCACTGCGGCCATGTATCAATTGCTGATGGGCAACGTAGGGCGGGCCGGCGGCGGCGTCAACGCCCTGCGCGGCCATTCCAACATTCAGGGCGCCACGGACTTGGCTGGCGTCTTTGACATTCTGCCCGGCTATCTCAAAGTACCGATCCCGGCGGATACGGATTTCGCCGCGTATCTGAAGCGCATCACCCCCACACCGTCGAAACCCAAGGAGTGGGATTCGTTCAATTACTGGTCCAACACACCCAAGTTCGCCGTTTCCTTCCTGAAAGCGATGTATGGCGACCACGCCACCAAGGAAAACCAGTGGGCCTTCAACTATCTGCCCAAGATTGACCGCAAGTATTCCTGGGTGGAGCAGTGGGATGCCATGTTCAATGGCAAGGTCAAAGGCCTGCTCAGCTTTGGCATGAACGGCGTGGCTATCGGGCCCAACTCCCAGAAGAATATTGACGCGCTCAAAAAAGCCGATTGGCTGGTGGTCTGCGACATCTATCCGGAGGAAACCAGCAGCTTCTGGGAGGCGCCGGGCACCACCGACGCGGACAAGGCCAACATCAAGACCGAAGTTTACCGTCTGCCCGGCGCCGGTTTCGCCGAGAAAGACGGTACGTTCGTCAACTCGGCGCGCTGGTTGCAATGGAAGTGGGCTGCCGTGCCGCCTCCCGGAGACGCCAAGCTGGACCAAGAGATTCTAGCCCGCATCTTCCTCAAGGTCCGCGAGCTGTACCAGAAGGAGGGCGGCAAGTTCCCGGACGCCATTCTGGGCGCCACTTGGGGCTACGCGAACCCCATCAATCCCTCGCTGACCGAGGTGGCCAAGGAGATCAACGGCAAGGCGCTGGCTGACCTCAAGGACGAGAAGCAGACGCCCCCGGAATGGAAGGCAGGACAGCAGTTGCCCGGATTCGCATGGCTGCGCGATGACGGCACCACCTCCTGCGGCAACTGGCTCTACTGCGGTTCCTGGCCGGAGTCGGGCTCCAACACGCAACGTCGCGGCACCGACGATCCTTCGGGTCTTGGCATCTACCCCACCTGGGCCTGGTCGTGGCCGATGAATCGGCGCGTGATGTACAACCGTGCTTCCTGCAACCTGGAGGGCAAGCCCTGGGATCCCAGCCGCAAGCAGGTCTGGTGGAATGAAGCTACGGGGAAGTGGGGCGGCAACGACATTCCCGACTTCAAACCCGATTCCAATCCCAAAGACCACATGGGGCCGTTCATCATGACCCCTGAGGGCCTGGGCCGGCTCTTTGTGCCGCTCGCGGGCATGGCCGATGGTCCGTTCCCCGAGCACTATGAACCGATTGAAAGCCCGGTCGCCAACGCGCTCCATCCGAAGCAATCCAACAGCCCGGTGGTCAAAAGGTTCAAGACGCCGCTGGACAAGTACGGCGATGCCAAGGACTTTCCCTACGTTTGCACCACCTATCGCCTGACCGAGCACTACCACTACTGGACCAAGAATAACCGCATGAATATGGAGCTTGTGCCCGAACCGTTCGTGGAAATATCCGAGCAGTTAGCGGCCGAGTTGCAGATCAAGGGCGGGGATAAGGTCAAGGTCTCGAGCATACGAAGTACGTATTACTGCAAGGCCATGGTGACCAAACGCTTGAAGCCGATGACATTGGCCGGACAAGACAAGCCCGTCCATCAGGTCGGTATCCCCATTCACTGGGGCTACAAAGGGCTGGCCGACGGGCGCCCGGAAGATCAGCGCACGCCCGCCAACCTGCTCTCGCCTACGGTAATCGATCCCAACGCTTACACACCAGAGTTCAAAGGTTTCCTGGTGAAAATCGAGAAGGCCTAAAAGGAGATACGCCATGAGCAATGGAACATTGGAAATCAAAGCGATCTCCGGTCACCGCGGCGGCACGCCGGGACACGGGGTTTCCCGCGATTACGACGTGTGCAAGCTGGTGGATACCACTACCTGCATCGGTTGCAAGGCCTGCGAGGTTGCTTGCCTGGAGTGGAACGGATACGATTTCCGCGACACCACGTTTGACAACACTTACCAGACCATGCCGGAGACGGCCTGGAATTTCTGGAACCTCATCAAGTTCAACGAATACACCGCGGATGACAACACGCCGCAGTGGCTCATGCGCAAAGACCAGTGCATGCACTGCGAAGATCCCGGGTGTCTTGAGGCCTGCCCTGCCGACGGCGCCATCGTGCAGTACACCAACGGCATCGTGGACTTCAACCAGGCCAACTGCATCGGCTGCCAGTATTGCGTCACCGGCTGCCCGTTCAATATCCCCAAGTTCAACTCCGCCACCAAGAAGGTTTACAAGTGCACGCTGTGCTCGGACCGCGTGGGCGCAGGGCTGGAGCCGGCCTGCATCAAGGCCTGTCCTACAGGCTGCCTGCACTTCGGCAGCAAGGAAGACATGCTCTTTGAGGCCAACAAGCGCGTGACCCAGCTCAAAGCCAACACCTCATGGACCAATGCCGGCGTCTATGATGGCGGTAAACCGGGAAGTCCAAGCCCCATCGGTGGCACGCACGTGATTTATGTGCTGGGTGACGCCCGCGATCCCGAGAAATACGGTGGTCTGCCTGCGAATCCGTCAATCCCGTTCTTCGTCAAGATGTGGAAGGGCCCGCTCAAGTGGCTGGGCGGCATGGGCATAGCTCTCGGCGTCCTGGGCGTCTTCATGCATCGCGTCCGCTACGGCGTCAAGAACGTCGAAGGAGAGGAGAAGAGATCATGAGCAGCGGAACCATCACGCGCGCGGGAACACAGGTCCCTGAAGATCAGGTCGCCCGCTATACCTTCGACGAGCGCGCCAACCACTGGATCAATGCGTTGTCCTACAGCTATTGCCTGTTTACCGGGCTGGCGCTCTTTACACCGTACCTGTACTGGCTGGCAACGGTGCTGGGCGGAGGTGGGACCATCCGCTACTGGCATCCCTGGGTGGGCCTGGTGTACCTGGCCAGCATTCTCTGGATGCACTCCAAGTGGAAAGCGGACATGGCGCCGATTCCTGAAGACGCAAAGTGGCGCGAGAACATGCAGAACTACGTCGAGAACCGCGATGATCTGGTTCCGCCGCAAGGACGCTTCAACGCCGGCCAGAAACTATTCTGGAAGGTCATGTTCTGGTGCGCTCTGATTCTGCTGGTCACCGGCATCGTGATGTGGTTCCCGGAAAAAATACTGGGCGGCATGCACTGGGTGCTTCCCATCACCGTGTTCGTTCACTCGGCCACAGCGCTGATCACTATCGCCGCTTTCATCATCCACGTTTACATGAGCGTGTGGATGACGCCGGGCAGCATGAAAGCCATGCTCGATGGCAGCGTCTCCAGCCGGTGGGCGCGGGCGCACCATCGCTTGTGGTATGAAAAGATCACCGGCCGCAAGAACTGACACTTCATGGCATTTTCCTGGGACCGTCGCATCGCGCGGGCGGGCGAACTTTCCGAAAAACACCCGGCGGTTTCCGAGCTGCTGAAGTTTTATCAGCAGCTCGTACGCTTTCAAAAGAGCGTTTACGAGCAGTTGTCGTCTGCGCAGGAGCACGACCTTGCTGTCCTGCTGCCTTTCTTCACGGGACTCATCTCGCTGGTGAAGACCGCAGGATCGCCGACGCTGGCTCAGGCGGCGGCAGCGCTGGAGCAGGATTCACCGCAGGATCGTCTGGAGTTGCTGGAGAGCATCTGGCAGCACCAGGTGGAAAGCAGCCAGTTGGCGGGCGAATACGCCTTCTTCGCCCAGGCACTGCTCCAGCCCTACGCGGAACTTTTGGCCACCAGAGCCGGTGCGGTAGCGGACGGCTCTCCCCCGGTGTGTCCCTTCTGCGGTTCCAAACCCCAGGTAGCGGTGCTGCGTCCGGAGGGCGACGGCGGCAAGAAATCGCTGGTCTGCTCTTTGTGTTCTTCAGAATGGAACTTTCGCCGCCTGCTCTGCCCCAATTGCGGGGAGGAGAACAAGGACCACTTGCCCATCTTCGTCGCCCCCGAATTCGACTACGTCCGCATCGATGCCTGCGACACCTGCCGCACCTATATCAAGTCGATTGATCTTACCAAGAACGGCAATGCCATTCCCATGGTCGACGAACTGGCTACGCTCTCCCTCAATCTCTGGGCGCAAGAAAACAATTACCAGAAACTCCGGCTGAATTTGTTTGGAGTCTGACGCCGGCTACTTCGGGCTCTGCGGCTGGGGCGCTGCCGGCGTTACCTTGAGAAATTTCACCTCCGCCAGCTTTCCGGTGGGCTCAAACACAAATCGATAGGTGGCGGAGCCCAGCACCGCGCAGGCGCGGCACTGGTCTTTGAGTGGATAATCGATCTGGAACCACTGCCCGCCATCGGGAAGGCTTTCCGACGCCGGCACCGCTTCGAAACTGCGGTCACCATCGAATAGAGTGATCTGCGGATACCGCTTGTGCAGCGCCGCATAGACCGGGTCCTTCAGCATCTCCGATTGGGGCAGAACGTTAAAGTCATCCACGTCAATGACGGCCGGCACGCCATTCAGCAGCAACCAGTGCTGGTTGAAGTCGGCGCCGCCGGGAAAGGACGCATATCCCACATCAACTACATCCACCGGGCGAAATCCTTGAAGGAAGGTGGTGACGCCATGATTCTGGTCTGCATAAGCCTGCGTGAAGGCCACTGCATCTGCCGACGCCCCGAAGTTAGCCATCTGCTCGATGAAGCAATGACTGTAGTGTTCTGCCTGTGGGCCGCAAATCTGCTGGACCTGCTCTAAGTCATCGGCGGAAGGATTCCAGACCGAGGAGGAGCTAATCTGCTCATCGGATTCATCGCTGGCCTGGACCTCGAGAAAAACAACGTAGGAGACAAGGCACAACACCGCAAGCCCAACCGCGAGCAGTTTGACTCTGGCCCAGTTCATCGCATCCTCCTTCAGACGGTCATCGTCAGGAGTCTCAGGGCGGCGAATCCCTCTTCAGAAAACCCGGCGAAGCAACAAATGTTGCGGAAGCCCGTTTCGTCGGCCTCTACCCGGTGAGGCCCTCGGCGGCAACGTATTTCCGCGTGCCACGTTTGCGCCATTCAGTGTACGCCCGGTTGGCTCCCTGGAGGGCCGCGAACTACTGTCCATTTACAATTTTTTACAAACGAACTCAATGCCTTCTCGTCCTCGAAGCTGCGCTCTGCGCGCATCAATCGTTTTGCATCGCCGGCACTCACTCTGCATCCAACGCAGGTTACGGACTGGAGCCACCCCATGTTGATCATTTTGTTTCGTTCCAAACTGACCCCCGAGGCAGGTGAGAACTATCAGTCAATGAATGCCGAGATGGAATCTCTGGTGCGCCAGAATCCCGGGTTCATTGATGTAAAGAGCTACAAAGCCGAGGATGGCGAACGGCTCACCGTGGTGTGGTGGCGGGACGAGGAATCGTTGCGCGAGTGGAAGCAGCAAGTGCGCCATCGCGAGGCGCAAAGCACCGGACGCAAGAAATGGTATGCGTATTACAAGATGGAGGTCGCCAACGTGACGCGGGAGAGCAGCTTTGAACGGCCCTGAAATCGGGGAGAGCGGCATGGTTATCCCCGCGGGCAATAGAAAAGCCATGGCTCCACGTTAGAATGATTGCACTCTCATGGAACCTATCTCTCACTTTTTTTATTCCGACCGGCTGAAGCTGCAGTTCTGGGATTATGGGCGCGACGGCAAGCCCGCGCTGGTGCTGGTGCACGGCGGCCTGGACCACGCCCGCAGTTGGGACTGGGTAGCGCGCTCGCTGTGCGAGCACTATCACGTCTATGCCCTCGATCTTCGCGGACACGGCAACAGCGCCTGGGCCCCGGGCGCGACCTATGGACTGGTGGAGCACGTCCTGGATCTCTCGGCGCTACTCGATGTGATTCACGAGTTTCCTATCCGGCTGGTGGGACACTCGCTGGGCGGCATCATCGTGCTGCAATACAGCGGCATCTATCCCGATCGCGTGCACAAGGCGGTTTCCATCGAGGGCATCGGCCTTCCCGCCACCCACCGCGTGCATGGTCCGGCGTCGCAGCGGCTGCGCGGCTGGATTGAGAATGTGCGTGGCATCGAGAAGCGTACGCCCCACCGCTATCCCAACCTGGAAGCGGCTATGGCGCGCATGAAGGAAGCCAATCCCCGTCTCTCTGACGATGTCGCCCGCCACCTCACCTTGCACGGTACCAACTGGGACACGGACGGCTCGCTCTTGTGGAAGTTCGACAATTACGTCCGCGCCTTCTCGCCATACGGCCACAGCATCCCAGACGCCATCGAAGTCCTGGGCCAGATCACCTCGCCCACGCTGCTGTTCTGGGGCCTGGAAAGCTTCGCGCCCGTCCCTGAAACGGATCCGCGCGTAAAAGCCATCCGCAACTGCCGCCTGATCAAGGTCGCCAAGGCCGGTCATTGGGTGCATCACGACCAGTTGGAGCTGTTTCTAAAGGAGACGACAGAGTTTTTGGAAGGGTGAGCTTGGCTACTCGACCAGGTCCAAACCCTCGTGTGTAATCTCCAGGCTTTCGATGGCCACGGTATTGCCTTGCGCGTTCAAGTTTGGGCCTTCCCATTTTCTGGGCCACGCTTCACGAACAACCCAACGCACGGCAGGCTGGCGCTGATCGTCGAGAAGCGTGATGGACACCGTTGTTCGCTGTACATTCCCGTTCACGACGCTCTTGATCCAGTCCCAAAGACTGTGGTCCTGCGTAAGTCCGCGCTTCAGCACAATGTTGTTGTACTTGACTAGCCCAGGAAGCTTGCGAACTGTGAGTGGCTTGTCCGCCCCTTCGCGGTAGTCGATCGCCGCGATCTCCAGCTCGAGTCCCGTCACCTCCGTGAAACCGGCTTTGGTAACGCCGTCAATTTCGACGATAAAGTTGAAGGCCGGGAATGGATCGTTGCGGTTGCTAGGCATGGTTCACCTCACTCGATAAGCCAGAGACCGGTAGATCTCCAGGTCGTGATGGATCACTGTCTTGAACTTGCGGTTTTTGTCGTCCGAATAAGTAATGCTGGCCTTGACTCGCGTAGGCTCGCCCCGAGAAAAATAGAGCGCGCTGGAATCAAGTAGATGCTTGATCTGCTTCCCCGGCGCGAAAAACGTAACCTCTCGAAACAGCGGAAGCTCAGCGACCTTCTGCCTTCCACCCAGGCCGCAGATGGGTGGTTCGAAGGTAGTGCGCACCTGGCAGGCGGGCCGTTCGCCGATGTTGCGCAGCAAAATGAAGAGGGCTCCGTCCTCGAACTCGAAATCGAGGATCATCTCCGGCCGGACGGTGTGGCCGCGAGAGAGATTCGATCGGCGAACGCTCTTCG
>CAZFRV010000238.1:0-6844 GCA_964521445.1 uncultured Acidobacteriaceae bacterium | reverse complement strand
TGGGCTTGGAGACGTGGAAAGCGCCGGCGGCGATAAACAGAACGTAGTCGGTGCGGACCATGCCATAGCGCGTGTTGACCGTGGTGCCTTCGACGATGGGAAGAATGTCGCGCTGCACGCCCTCTCGGGAGACGTCCGGCCCATGCCCGCTCTCGCGCCCCGCGATTTTGTCGATCTCGTCGAGGAAGATGATGCCCGATTGTTCCACGCGCTCTACGGCCACGCGCGTCACCTGGTCCATGTCGATCAGCTTTGATTCCTCTTCCTGAATCAAATACTCGAGGGCCTCGCTGACCTTCATTTTCCGCTTCTTGGTGCGCTGGCCGAAAATATTGGGCAGCATGTCCTTGATGTTGATGTCCATCTCCTCCACGCCCTGGTTGGAGATGATCTCAAAGGCGGGCATATTGCGTTCCCGCACTTCCACTTCTACGTCCTTGTCGTCCAGCGCGCCTTCGCGCAATTGCTGCCGCAGTTTCTCCCGGCTGCGGGAGGTCGAGTCTCCATTTTCCGCAGGCAGCGCGAAGCCGGCTGAGCTCTGCGACGGCGGAGGAAGCGGCGGCAGCAGCAGGTCCAGGAGCTTGTTTTCCGCGTGCTCTTCGGCTTTTTCCGTGACCTCCTCCAGCCGCTCTTCGCGGATCATGTCGATGGCAATCTCCACCAGGTCGCGGATCATGGACTCCACGTCCCGCCCCACGTAGCCCACCTCAGTAAACTTGGAGGCCTCCACCTTCAGAAACGGCGACCCTGCCAGCCGCGCCAGGCGCCGGGCGATCTCTGTTTTGCCCACGCCGGTAGGACCGATCATGATGATGTTCTTGGGCATGATCTCTTCGGCCAGATCGGCGGGAAGTTTCTGGCGACGCATACGGTTGCGCAAAGCGATGGCCACGGCGCGCTTGGCCTCATGCTGGCCGACCACGTACTTGTCCAGCTCGGCAACGATTTCTTTGGGGGTCATCTCGTCCAGCATGACCTCTGTCTCTTCCCCGACTCCAGGTAGATAAATTGCCATTACCGCTCCTTGGCCTGCTTCCCGTTCCCATCCACGGTCTTTTTCGCCGGACGGTCCTTCAGGCGGATTACCAGCTTCAAACCCGACCAGGTTTCATCGATCGCACAAACTTTGACGTCCACCAAACCGCGCTCCAACGCCACCCGGCGCACTACATCTTCAGTGATGTCGGTCGGCTTGCCGGATGCTTTCTTGGGCCAAGCGATCCATAGCATGCCATCCGGCTCCATGGTACGCGCCAGGGCGGAGAAATCTTTCTCCAGGGCCGCAAGCTTGTCCGTGAAGTAGACCACCACGTTAGCCTTCCCGGCGAGGCGGTCAGAGGTGGCAACGCCCTCCGGGAGACGGCCCATGTCGCGCAGAAAACTCGGAGGGTCATTGCGCAAAACCAGCCGGTGGCCCGGCTTGACGCCGATTTTCTGCACGAGGGGTGTTCCTGAATAGCCTGCCATGGCGTCAACGCCCCGGCGCGGGCGCGTCCTGCTTGTCTTTCTCTTGAACTCCGGAGAGCTCCTCGATGGTAAAGTTCTCGTTGGTATAGATGCAGATCTTGCCGGCAATCTTCATGGCTTCCTCGGCGATCTTGCGCGCCGGCAGGTCGGTGTTTTCTACCAAGGCCTTGGCCGCCGCCAGTGCATAGGGGCCGCCACTGCCGATGGCAGCCACGCCTCCGTCCGGCTCAATCACGTCGCCGGCGCCGCTGATCAGGAAAGTCAGGCTGGTATCGGAAACCAGCAGCAGGGCTTCCAGGTGGCGCAAGACTTTATCGGTGCGCCAGTCTTTGGCCAGCTCTACGGCCGCTCGCCCCAGATTGCCGTGGTATTGCTCGAGTTTGCCTTCGAATCGCGCGAAAAGAGAAAAGGCATCGGCAGTTGAGCCGGCAAAGCCGGCGAGAATCTTGTCATTAAACAAGCGCCGTATCTTCTTGGCCGTGTGCTTGATCACGCCTTCACCCAGCGTGACCTGGCCGTCGGCCGCCATGACTACCTGGCCGTTGCGGCGTACGCAGACCACGGTGGTGGATCGAACCTTCAGAGTTGGCTCGGAAGTGTCTTGAGATCGTGATGCCATGAGGACAATTGTTCATTATACAGCGGCGTCATTTGGTGTCCTGTCGCGGCGCCTTTTCCTGATTGGCCACGGTCTAACTCGTTACTAAGGTACAACCCTCAAAAATGCTTCCCAATGCTGGCCTACCGACGGCCGATGAGGGAGAAGCACCGGGCAGCTCTGGTGTAGAATGCGACCACTTTCTGGAGGGAAAGGGACTATGACAAGAAAATCTGGAATCCTGGCAGCGATCCTTGCTGCTTTCTTCGTATTCGGCAGCGCCATGCCTTCCCGCGCGGTAGACCGCGACGACAAATGCGAACGGCGCGTCCACCAGGCGGAGGAAAACCTGGACCGCGCCATCCGCAAACACGGCGAGCACAGCCGTCAGGCGGAACAGCGTCGCCGCGAACTGCGTGAAGTCCGCGAGCGGTGCCACTGGGATCGCGACCACGATCACCACTAGATTGAGGCGCAAGCGGGCGTCTGAGCCCGCTGCCGAAATCCTGAGCGAAGCCGAAGGATCCCTAAAGTCCGAAGAGACTCGCTATTTCGAACCTGAAGCCAGGCTGATCCAAGCCTGGCTTTGTTTTTTCGCGCTCCCGTCTAATTCAGGTCGAACGCGACCGTCACTGACGCCGAAATCGAACTCCGGCCGGCGGCGGTTGAAGCGATGTACTGCGGGCCGAGATCGCGGTAAGACACGCTGTTTTGCATCGCGTTGGAATACAGGTCTGGCGGCGCCTCCTCAATGTATTGCGCCTTGCCGATCTCCTGGCCCAGGGCCGCAGCCAACGCCTGAGCTTTCTCCCGCGCGGCTTTGACGGCAAGGTCGCGCGCCTGGTCGCGATACTTCCTGAGATCGCTGGTTTCGTATTGGATGGAATCGATGCGGTTGCCCCCAGCCCTGACCAGCGACTGCAGCAGTTGATCGAGTTTGCTGAGATCGCGCACGGTGACCGCAAGCCTTTGCTCGGCGACAAAAAAGGGAATCCGCACCTTCTTCTCATACCTGACGGAGGGCCGCAGCACGAGATAGGTGGTTTGAATGTCCTTTTCGTCGACTCCGCCGGCGCGAAGTGCCGCGAGAATCTTGCGCGACGCTGCAGATTCTGCCGTTTTCGCCTGGCTGGCGCTCGGACTCTCTTTTTCCACACCGATCTCGATCACGGCGCGATCAGGAACGACTTTCACCTCGGCCGTTCCGGTCACACGAACAGTCTTGAGCTGTGGCCGGTCCTCGCCAAGAGCGAAACAGGAGACAACGAGCAAACAGGCGTAAATCTTGAGTGGCTTCATAGTTTCCTCCAAAGTGACTCGACTCTATCAGAACGATTGACCGGCACTGAATTGCGCCTTCGCTTGGAGATTGTTTACCGCGTGAGCTGTCCAGAGCCGGTGTACAATGCCACCCAAACAGCACCCTGGAGGGAGCTATGTCGCACAAGCTTCGCAAGACCGGAATGGCAGTTCTGATAGGCGCATCTCTGCTGCTGGGCGGATCTGTGATTGTGCAAGCCCAGAACCCCAACCGGCATTATCGCTGCGAAAGAAGAATTCGCCAGGCCGAGCAGAACCTGGACCGGGCTATCGCACGGCACGGCGTTAACAGCCGGCAGGCGGAGCGCCGGCGTCGCGAATTGGCGGATGTGCGCGCCCGGTGCCAGGGAGCCTAGGTTGTCCCCGAGCGGGACGCGAGGGAACCCTATCTATCAGGTCATCGGTTCATTAGATCATCGGGCGATCTAGTTAGTTTTCACGATGGCGCGGACTGGCCGATGATCTCAAAACCGGCTTAAATGTGGCACCGGCACTCCTGCCGGTGCTTGCTTCCCGGACAAGCACGTTCGCTACCCTCGAGATTTTTGAGCTAGGGATTGTACTTCGCCAGCCAGTCCTTGATTTCGCTGAAGACATTCCGGCGTTGCTCGGCGAGTCGCGGGAAATGCGGTGATCCCGGATAGGTGACCATGCGTACCGTTTTGCCGCGTTCAGCCAGCAGGACGAAGAACTCTCGTCCCTGAAACGTCGGCACGCGAAGATCGGACTCGCCGTGCAGAATCAACAGTGGCGTGGTCACCTGGTCAGCGTGCATGACCGCGGAAAACTGGAGCAGCGGCGAAGGATCCTTTTCCTGGAGACGCATATCGTAGTCAACTTGTGCGATATCGCTGGTAGGTATGAAACTGAGCCAGTCGGTGATCCCCGCGCCTTCGATGGCGGCTTTATAGCGATGGGTCTGCGTCACCGTCCAGGAAGTCATGAAACCTCCCGCGCTCCATCCAAACATGGCGAGACGCGCGGGATCGGCCCAGCCTTGCGCGATCGCAAAGTCCGTGGCGCTATCCACGTCGCTGTAGGCGCGGTCGCCGAAATGCTGATAAATAGCCTGCAGGAATTCTGAGCCGTATCCGGTGGAACCTCGGTACTCCGGTTGCAACACGACATAACCCAAGCCGGAAATGAACCGCGAAAAACTGTCAAAGCCCAATGTATCGTTGGCTTCCGGACCGCCGTGCGGCAGCACCAGAAAGGGATATTTCTTTCCTGCCTCATAGCTTGCTGGAAGAGTGAGAATTCCTTCCAGGCTGGTGCCGTCTTTGGCCGTCCACTTAACCACGCGAACTTCGCCCAGCGCGACCTTGGCCAGCGTATCGTCCCCTTCGTGCGTGATCTTCTGGAGTTCACGGCGAGCGTCAGTCACTCGAGCCACAGCTACATTCGCGGAATGCGAAGGGTCGTCCACCGTGAATGCAAGGACCTCCGGAGACGACGCAAACTCCGTTCTAGCCGGCAGGCCCTGTACCGTTCCACCCGGCCAGCGATAGGCAGACTCAAGCTTGCCGTCGCGATAGGAATATGTTTCGGTGGAGGTGCCTTTTTCCATTTGCACCCAGGCGGTTCCGTGAGGATCACTGGCCACATTGGTAATGGAACCGGCCAGCTTCGGCGTAAGGTCAACCGGCGTCCCGCCGGCGGCCGGCACGCTCCACAGGTGATCCGGGGTGAGGACATCGGTGGTGGTGCTGGCAAAGACAATATCTTTGCCGCCATTCGCCCAGGCCAGGCCGGCGGTGGCATTCGCGATTTCCGCTACGCGCCTGGCGCCGGAAGCATTACAAACGAAGATTTCCGTATGCATGTCATGGTGGCCGATTTTCTGGCTTTGCTTGACCACGGCGAGCTGCGAGCTGTCCGCCGACCAGGCGATGTCAGTGATGTCTTGGAGGTCGGGGCACCACCAGGAGCCGCCCGTACCGTCGGCACGCACGACGTACAAGCTGACAACATCATTTTCAGCCACGTGGCGCACCTCGGCGAGCGTATCTTTCGCGCGGGGATCGGCGATCAGCGCAAAATGCGTGCCGTCCGGAGAAATCACCGCAGACTTGATTCCATTGGCCAGGGCGACGATCTGCGTGGGCTTTCCCGATGCCAGGGGAACGATGCCCAGTTGCCCCTGTTTTTCCACTTCATAAATGCCGACCAGCGAAGCGCCGTCGCGGGTAAAGCCATTCGGCTCGAAAGATTCCGGCAGCTCCAGCTTGCGGTTGTTCTCGCCCGTGACATCAATGATGTGCCATTCGCGTTTTGTCTTGCCTTTATCGCCAACGAAGCTGGCGACATAGAGAACCGCCTTGCCGTCCGGCGAGACCGCCAACACGCGGCCGCTACGCAGAGCGGAATAGTCCTCAAGACCAAAGGGATTCTTGCCGGGCACAGCGGCGCACAGCCACGTGGCGCAAAACATGAGCGTCAATGTCGAGCTAAGCCTGAAGAGAAAGAGACGATTGCGAGGCATGGATCATTTCCCCATATGAAGGTTTCAAAGCGAGAGAAACGATACCACATCGGATTTCGTTTGCCGCACCCGCGGACAACATCGAAGGCTTTTGTTGTCCGGTGTCCGATTTGATAAATTGCCACCATGGCAAAAGAGGTTCCCATGGGCATTCGCGGCCAGGCCGAGATGACGGTCGAGCCGGAGCACACCCTCCACCATCACAACCAGGCGCTGCCTCTGATTTTCTCGACGCCGCACATGATCGGTTTGATGGAGTGGGCCGCAGCCAATGCCATGCTTCCTTATTGTGACGAGGGCGAGATCAGCGTGGGCACTGCCATCAACATTGAGCATCGCGCTCCAACTACGGTTGGCGCCCGCGTGAAAACTGAGGCAGTGCTGGAGTCTGCCGACGGACGCTTCTTCGTCTTTCGCGTGACGGCTCACAACGGCGTGAAGGAGATCGGTCGGGGCACCGTGACAAGGACGTTTGTGAATCCCAGGAAGGTGGCGGAGCGGCACGCGGCGAAGCTGAAAGCGTAAGGGTTTTGTCACGAGGCCTCCTTCTGCAATCCCGAGCGAAGCGAGGGATCCCTATCAGTACGAAATAGCCGGCGGATATCGGCCTGTAGCTTTTCGTGGTTATATGGATCCCTCACTCCGTTCGGGATTTCAGAGAAACCAGCCCCTCCATCTCCTTCTCCCCAATCACCTTCACGCCCAGCTCGCGCGCCTTGTCCAGTTTCGACCCCGGATCGTCGCCCGCGACCACGTAGTCCGTCTTCTTGCTCACCGAGCCAACAACTTTTCCGCCGGCATCTTCAATCAGCTTTTTGGCGGCGTCGCGTGAGTAGTTGGCCAGCGTGCCAGTGAGCACAAACGTTTTACCGGCAAGCGCCGTGCCGCGGACGCGTTTCTTGCCGGTCAAGGTCAGGCCATGGTCTTTGAGTCGCTTCACCAGGGCGCGGTTGCGCGGTTCGGCAAAGAACTCGTGG
>CAZFRV010000237.1:0-14632 GCA_964521445.1 uncultured Acidobacteriaceae bacterium | reverse complement strand
GATCAAGAAGAATGACCTGAACGCCATTTTCATCGCCGGTCCGGGACATGGCGGTCCGGGCGTTGTGGCCAACACTTATCTGGAGAGTTCATACACAGAGCTGTATCCCAACATTACAGAGGACGTCGCCGGCATGAAGCGGCTGTTCACGCAGTTTTCCTGGCCGGGCGGAATTCCCAGCCATGCTTCGCCGGATACCCCGGGGTCCATCCACGAAGGCGGCGAGCTGGGTTACTCGCTGCTGCATGCCTATGGCGCCGCTTTCGACAATCCCGATCTCCTGGTCTGCTGCGTGGTGGGCGATGGCGAAGCCGAAACCGGCCCTTGCGCCGGGAGCTGGCACTCCAACAAGTTTCTGAATCCGGAGCGCGATGGCGCGGTGCTGCCGGTGTTGCACCTCAACGGATATAAGATCGCCGGTCCCACGGTGCTGGCGCGCATCCCGCAGGAAGAGCTGACGGATTTATTCGTTGGGTATGGATATAAGCCATATTTCGTGGAGGGCGACGATCCGGAGATCATGCATCAGCTCATGGCCGCGACCTTGGATGCGGTGCTGGCCGAGATTCGCAGCATCCAGCACGACGCGCGCAAGAACGGATTCAGCAAGCGTACGCAGTGGCCGATGATTATCCTGCGCAGCCCCAAGGGTTGGACCGGGCCCAAAGTCGTGGACGGTCTTCCCGTGGAAGGAACGTGGCGCGCGCACCAGGTCCCGGTGGCGGACCTGGCGGAGAAACCGGAGCATCTGAAGATTCTCGAGCAATGGATGCACAGCTACCAGCCGGCAGAGCTCTTCGATTCCAACGGCAAGCTGATTCCGGAACTGGCCGAAATGACGCCACAGGGCGATCGCCGCATGGGAATGAACCCAAATGCGAACGGCGGCCTGCTGCTGCGCGATCTCGAGCTGCCCGACTTCCGCGACTACGCGGTCAAGGTGGAGAAGCCGGGGGTGTCCATGGAGGAATCCACGCGCGTCTTGGGCCGGCTGCTGCGCGACGTGCTGAAACTCAACGGCGATCGCGCCGATCTCCACCCTAATTTCCGCATTACGTGTCCCGATGAGACGGATTCCAACCGGCTCTCGGCGGTCTTTGAGGTCACCGATCGCACTTCAACGGCAGAAATCCTTCCCACCGATTCGCACGTTGGACCCAAGGGCCGCGTGATGGAGGTGCTCAGCGAGCACATGTGCCAGGGGTGGCTGGAGGGCTATCTGCTCACCGGACGCCACGGCTTCTTTTCTTCCTACGAGGCCTTCATCCATATTGTCACCTCCATGTTCAACCAGCACGCCAAATGGCTGGAGGCCACAGGGCACATTCCCTGGCGCAAGCCTATCGCCTCGCTCAACTACCTGCTGACATCGCATGTCTGGCGGCAGGACCACAACGGTTTCAGCCACCAGGACCCCGGCTTCCTCGACCATGTGGTCAACAAAAAGCCGCAGGTCGTGCGCGCCTATCTGCCTCCGGATGCCAACTGCCTGCTCTCGGTGGCTGACCACTGCCTGCGCAGCCGCAACTATGTAAATGTGATCATCGCCGGCAAACAGCCTGAGTTGCAGTGGTTGGACATGGACGCGGCCATCAAGCATTGCGCTGCCGGGATCGGCGTATGGGAGTGGGCCGGCAACGATGAGGGCGGCGAACCGGACGCCGTGCTGGCCGCAGCCGGAGACGTGTCCACGCTGGAGATCCTGGCCGCGGCGTGGCTACTGCGCAAACATTTGCCTGAGCTCAAAATCCGAGTGGTCAACGTGGTGGACCTGATGACTTTGCAGCCGGCTTCGGAGCATCCACACGGCCTGCACGATGATGACTACAATGCCATCTTTACTCCTTCCGCGCCCACTATCTTCGCCTATCACGGCTATCCCTGGCTGGTCCATCGCCTGGCTTACCGCCGCGCCAACCACGACCATCTGCACGTCCGCGGTTACAAGGAAGAGGGAACCACCACGACTCCGTTTGACATGGTGGTGCGCAACAACATGGACCGCTTCCAGCTCGCGATCGATACCATGCGGCGAGTACCCCGGCTTAAAGTCTCGGCCGATCCCGTGATCCAGATGTTGCTGGGCAAGCTGGCCGAACACAAGCGGTACATCACCGAGCACGGTGAAGACATGCCCGAGGTCACCAATTGGCGCTGGGAGCAAGTTTGATCGATGGAGCACATGATCCTGTCTCTCAACGCGGGGTCTTCTTCGCTGAAGTTTGCGCTCTACCGGATGCACGGCGCAGCGGAGGAGCGTGTTTTTTCAGGCGCCGCGGAGGAGGTTGGCGCGCCTGAAGGCAGGTTTTGGCTGCGTAGCGCCGGCGATCGCGTGCTCGCCGAGCGTCATGAGCGGTTTCCCAGTCATGCAGAGGCCATCGTCGCCATGTTCGCCGGCTTGGCGGAGCAAGGGGCGAAGGATTTTGTCGCCGCCGGTCACCGCATTGTCCACGGTGGTCCATTTTTCTCGAGCCCGCAGAGAGTTGACAGGCAAGTACGGGACCGGTTGCAGGAATTGATCCCCTTTGCGCCGCTGCATCTGCCGAGACAGATTGCCATCATTGATGAATTGTCCAGGCGTCGTCCGGACTTGCTCCAGGTGGCCTGCTTCGATACGGCTTTCCATCGCGGGATGCCGGAAGTGGCGCGAAGCTTTGCCCTGCCGCGAAAGCTTGGCGATGAAGGCGTTGTGCGTTACGGGTTCCATGGGCTTTCTTATGAATTTGTCGTGAGTAAACTTGGAACTAATCTTGGCCGGCGGGCGATCATCGCCCACTTGGGCAACGGCGCCAGCATGGTGGCTTTGCGTGACGCCGCTCCCCTCGACACCAGTATGGGCCTCACTCCCACGGGGGGCTTCATGATGGGAACACGCAGCGGCGACCTCGATCCCGGCGTGCTCCTGTACCTTCTGCGCCAGGGATGGACTGCGGAACGGTTGGAAATGCTGCTGGATCATGAATCAGGACTGCTGGGCGTGTCGAGACTGACCAGCGATATGCGTATGCTTCTGGAAAGCCGATCCTCAGATGCTGGCGCCGGCCAGGCCGTGGAAATGTTTTGCTACCAGGTGCGAAAGTTCATCGGCGCGTATGCGGCGGTTCTGGGCGGGCTGGATACGCTGGTTTTTACCGCGGGGATCGGCGAGCGCGCGGCGGAAGTGCGCGCGGAAATCTGCCGCGGGCTGGAGTTTCTGGGGTTGGAGTTGGACGCCGCCGCTAATGCCCGTCATGATGACGTCATCAGCCGCCTTGGCAGCGCTTGTGCCGTGCGCGTGGTCGAGACCGACGAAGACCTCATGATCGCCCGGCATACGCGGCGTCTACTCGCCCGCGACGGTCCGGCGTGAGAACGCTGGCCAATAGGGGAGTCCTGTGGCATGGATCGATCTGATAGGTTCTGGCGATGGCTGGCGAGGCGTTCCCCCCGCCCGTTGAGGCAGGAGTTTTTTTAGAAGGACAAATAATCTTATGATAAGATGTTTCGCCAAGGACGGATTTAGTATAGACATCCGTCATCGTCGTTGTTGTGCCTGTGTAGTCTAAAATGAGCATTTCCTTGGGTTGGAATCTGGCGTTCTGAATTCTGTGGAGATGTGTAGCTGTATGCGAATCCTAATTGCGGAAGACGATGCTCCGCTGGCTTCATTCATTGCCAAGACTTTCACGGCGGAAGACCATTCGGCGGATGTTGCCGGAGACGGTGAAGAAGCCCTCCAGCGGCTGGCGGAAACAGCTTACGATCTTCTGATCCTGGATTTGAATCTCCCGGTCATGGCCGGTAGCCAGGTCCTCAGCAAGATCCGCAGCTATGACGCTGACCTGCCGATCTTGATCCTGACCGCCATCGACCACGTGGCGGAGCGGGTAGCTTGCCTGGATGCCGGCGCGGACGATTACCTCACCAAGCCGTTTTCCTTTTCCGAGCTTTCCGCGCGTGTGCGGGCCCTCTTGCGCCGGAAAAGCCGCCCCCTCGAAACCGTGCTGAGAATTGAAGACCTGCAACTGGACTGCGTGCGCCGTACCGTGCAACGGGCGGGCAGGGCCATCGAGTTGACACCGAAAGAGTTCAGCCTGCTGGAATACTTCATGCGCAATGTGGGCCGCAGCATCACCCGCAATATGATCATCGAGTTTGTGTGGAAACTTTCCCCGGATACCATGACCAACGTGGTTGACGTTTACGTGAATTACCTTCGCAAGAAAGTGGACGATGGGGCCAAGATCAAGCTCATCCATACCATCCGCGGCGTGGGCTATGAGTTCGGCGCGCCCGCCGAGGTCCTGAACAGTTCCGCGAAGGGTGCTTGATTTTTTGGGGAACTCGCCGGCATGTCACAGAATTCGAACGCTTCGCTTCGACGCAACATCGCTCAATCCTTATAGCAGCCATAAATATTTTCGATTTCCCCAAAACCGGCCTTGATCGATAAATTGAGTTCAGTCTTCCGGTATTTGTGTGCCTGCTGAAAAACTGGTCAACCCTATGGCGAAATCCTCGATTCTAGGTCTGGCGATTAGCTTGGCGATTCTGGTCGTTAGTGTTCTGCCGCAGGGTTTGGCGGCGCAACCCTCGGCGAACGACACTGCCGGCGCTTCGGCGGCGTCTCAGACTGTGGTGTCGCAGAACGACCGGCTCGCCCGCCTCGAGCAGCAAGTAGCCGATGCCAAAGGCTCGGCCGATAACGCCTGGATGCTCACCAGCGCGGCGTTGGTGCTGATGATGACCGGCCCTGGCTTGGCGCTTTTTTACGGCGGTCTGGTCCGCAAGAAGAATGTGCTGGCCACCATGATGCAGAGTTTTGCCATGATGGCCGTGGTCACCGTGGTGTGGGCGCTATTCGGCTACAGCCTGTGTTTCGGAGCAGGGAACAGCTTTCTCGGCGGCTTTCACAACCTCTTTCTGCACGGCGTAGGAGCTCAGCCTGATCCCGATTACGCCGCCACGATTCCGGCGCAGACTTTCATGATCTACCAACTGATGTTTGCCATCATCACGCCGGCCTTGATCACCGGCGCGTTCGCCGAGCGCATGAAGTTCAGCGCCATGACGCTGTTCATGGTCCTGTGGTCGGCGCTAGTTTACAGCCCGATGGCGCACATGGTCTGGGGAAAGGGCGGATTGCTGAATGCCTCGCTGGGCGGGCGTTTCCCGACCCTGGATTTTGCCGGCGGAACGGTGGTACACATCACGTCCGGCGTGTCAGCGCTGGTGTGCGCGCTTTATCTTGGCAGGCGCCTCGGTTATCCCAAAGCGGCGATGCCACCGCACAGCGTGGTGCTGAGTTTTATCGGCGCGTGCCTGCTCTGGGTTGGATGGTTCGGCTTCAATGCCGGCAGCGCATTGGGAGCGGGAAGCCTGGCCACCAGCGCCTTCGTGGCCACGCACTTTGGCGCCGCAGCGGCGGTGATTGGATGGTGCGGAGCAGAGTGGTGGCGCAATGGCAAGCCTAGCGCCTTGGGCGCGATTTCCGGCGCGGTCGCGGGCTTGGTGGCCATTACTCCGGCCGCCGGCTTTGTGGGCCCGATGCCCGCACTGGCGATCGGATTGATCGCCGGCGTTCTATGCTACGCGATGGTCACCAAAGTGAAGGCGCGCTTCGGGTACGACGATACCCTCGACGCTTTCGGCGTTCACGGCGCCGGCGGCACCATCGGCGCGCTGCTGACCGGCGTCTTCGCTTCGAGCGTCGTCAATCCCATCTTCAAGGACGCCAAGGGGAACACGCTGCCGTCCGGGATGATCGAAGGAAACGCGCACCAGTTGCTCAACCAGCTCGTGGGCGTGGCCATTGCCTGGGTGCTGGCCATTGTGGGCACGCTGGTGATACTGAAGATCGTGGATGTGGTCATTGGGCTGCGAGTCTCAGAAGACCAGGAAATCCAGGGTCTCGATCTCTCGCAGCATGGGGAAGAAGGATATTACTGGGAAGTTTCCGCATGAGGGCGCAGGCTGTTCCGGGCATAATGTTTGGCAGAGAAATGGAATCCTGATGACCAAAATTGAAGCCATCATTCGCACATCCAAGCTGGACGAGGTCAAGGACGCCTTGCACGAGATTGGCGTAGAGGGCATGACGGTGCTGGAAGTGCGCGGCCATGGCCGGCAGAAGGGACATACCGAGTTCTATCGCGGACAGGAATACACCGTGGACCTGATTCCCAAGACCAAGCTGGAGCTCGTGCTCAGCGATGCCATTGTGGACAAGGCGGTGCAGGCCATCATGAATGCCGCGCGCACCGGCAAGATCGGCGACGGGAAAATTTTTCTGTCCAAAGTAGATGACGTTATCCGCATCCGCAATGAAGAACGGGGCGAAGGCGCGCTCTAGGAAGGAAAACGTAAACAAGCGGTGGCCCTGTCGGCCAGGATCCCTGCCATGACAACAGCAGCGGTATTGAGCGGCGAACTGCGCGATCTGTACGCGGAGGAATCGTCGCGGATCCATCGGGAGTTTGCCGCTTCAGGCGACGGACGGTCTGCCATCGCGCAACGGGCCGCACTGCTGGACCGGATCTTGTTGCGCTTGTGGGAGAAGTGGCTGGCTCCGGCGGCCGGCGATCATGGCTTCGCGCTGGTACCCATCGGCGGTTACGGGCGGAAAAGCCTCTTTCCTTTTTCTGACGTTGACCTCTTGTTCCTGCATGCCGATCGCGCCACTGAGGAGAAGCTTAAGGACCGGATCAGGAGTTTTTCCCAGGAGCTTTGGGATTGCGGAATCAAACTGAGTCCGGCCAGCCGGGCCCTCGCGGAATGCGACCGCTTCGATCCTAACAACGTTGAATTCACGATCTCCCTGTTGGACTGTCGGTTTCTGGCCGGCGATGCGGAACTGTTTGCGCGCCTGCATGAGCAACTGATTCCCAAGCTGGTCATACGGGAATCGCAACCTCTGGTACAGCGGCTCGCCGAAGTGACCCGGACACGGCATGCCAAGTACGGCGCCACCGTCTTTCATCTTGAGCCCAACATCAAAGATGCCCCCGGGGGATTGCGCGACTACAACGTCGGCCACTGGCTGGCTCTGATCTCAGCCATGGACAAGCTACGCGACTGGCCGCAGAACAACAACCTGCTGCCAATTTCGATGCGCAAGCAAGTGGAGGCCGCGCATGCCTTTCTGATGTCAGTACGCTGCTTCCTGCACCTGCGCCAGGGGCGCGACGACAACACGCTGAGCTGGGCCGCACAGGATGAGGCCGCTTCGCGCAACATCGGCGTCGCGGACGCCGCAGTCATCAAGGCCGCCGATTGGATGCGGCTCTATTTCGGCCACGCCCGCGCCGTGCACCGCATTTGCACCCAGGTACTGGAGGAAGTACTGGCGTCCGGGTCGTCACTCTACCGCCAGTTTCAGAGCTGGCGCTCGCGCGTCTCCAACTCGGACTTTTCCGTGGTCCATGGCTTGATCTTCCTGCAGCAGGCGGCATCGCTCGAGGACCCGGAAGCGCTGCTGAACTTGTTCCATTTCATGGCGCACCACGGGCTGAAGCTGAGCACGGCCACGGAGCAGAAGGTTGAACAGGTGCTGCCGTCGCTGGCTGCAACCCCGCCGCGCGGCGCCGCGTTGTGGATTTACTTCCAGGAAATCCTGCAGCAACCGCACGCCGCGGATGCGCTGCGTGCCATGCACGCTCTGCGCTTCCTCACTCTGGTGCTTCCCGAACTCAGGGTGATGGATGCGCTGGTAGTGCGCGACTACTATCACCGCTTTACCGTGGACGAACATTCCTTCCTGGCGATTGACAGTTTGCACCGCCTGCGCCTGTCGTCGTCGGAATGGGACCTGCGTTACGCAGAGCTGTTGGGCGAACTGGAGCAACCGGAGCTGCTTTTTCTGGCGCTCCTGCTGCATGACACGGGCAAAGGCGCGCCCGCAGCCAGCGGCCACGTGGAAGCGAGCGTGGAGATCGCAGAGACCTGCATGGAGCGGTTGGACCTGGAACCGCAGGACCGCGAGACCGTGACGTTTCTCATCGCCAATCACCTGGAGATGTCCGCTGCGCTGCGCCGGGACATTTTTGACGACGAGACAGTCCACGCCTTCGCCGAGAAAGTCCAGTCGCCGGAGCGCCTGAAGATGCTCTGCCTGTTGACCTATGCCGACATCAAGGCAGTGAATCCCGAAGCGCTCACTCCGTGGAAGGCAGAGAACATCTGGCAGCTCTATATCGAAACCGCCAACTACATGAACCTGAGCGTGGACCTGCGCCTGCACGTGGATGCCGAAGAAGAGAGCCAACTGGTGCGAACCTTGTCGCTTACGGCCGGCAAGAGGCTCAAACCGTTTCTCGAAGGACTTCCCAGGCGATATCTGGCGACGTATTCTCCCAAAGAAGTGCTCACGCATTTGGAGATGGCGGGCCGCTTGAAGAGCGAACCGGTGCAGCTTGGCCTGGAGCGCGGCCGCCATTGGTTCGATCTGACGCTGGTAACGCTCGATCGTCCGCTGCTGTTCGCGAAGGTCACCGGGGTCCTGGCTGCCTGGGGGATGAGCATCGTCAAGGCCAGCGCGTTCTCCAACGCCGCCGGGACCGTTGTGGACACGTTCCACTTCACCGACCGCTTTCGGACCCTGGAACTCAATCTTCCTGAGTGGGAGCGTTTCAAGCGCAGCATCCACGACGTGCTCACCGGCGCAGCTGACCTTGACAAGATGTTGCGCGATCGCGCTCGCGGCGATAAATCGGGCGCTGCCCGCACCAAGGTCGCAACCCGGATTGAATTCAACGACACGGGCTCGAGCCGCAGCACGGTGCTGCAGGTGATCGCCCAGGACCGCCCCGGTCTGCTCTATCGGATCAGCTCGCGGCTGGCGCATCAGAAGTGCAATATTGAGATTGCCCTGATTGATACCGAAGGAGAAATGGCCATCGATGTCTTTTATCTCACTTCTGGCGGCGACAAGCTGGCTTTCGGGCAGCAACAGAAGGTGCGCCAGGAGTTGCTCGAAGAACTCAAGGAAATAGAGGCTCCCGGTTCCAAGGCATGAGCGCGATCTTCCGATTCCGCTTTTCACAAACAACCAAGGATTTCGTTTCCGGCGACGAGAAAGCGCGTTAACATGGCAACCCCTTATGGCGGTTGAAACCATTGATGACGTGATCCGCGCGTTGGACGCGATCATTGACCGGGCGTGGACAGAGAAGAGCCGTTTAGGATACTTTGCTGCGCTCTACCGGCGTGTGACACAGGCGGTGAAAGATGGAATCGCCAAAGGGCAGTTTGACAACGCCCCGCTGATGGAGCGGCTGGACGTAAACTTTGCGGGCCGCTACCTGCAAGCTTATGAAGAGTTCAGTTCCTCTGGCAACCCGCCCACTCTTAGCTGGCAGGTTGCTTTCCGCGCGGCTTCCTGGTGGCGTCCCTTGGTGGTGCAGCATTTGCTGGCAGGGATCAATGCCCACATCAATCTTGACCTGGGCATCGCGGCGGCGGTGACCTCCCCGGGAAACCAATTGCCCGGACTGCAAGCCGACTTCAACCAGATCAACGGAGTGCTGGCTGGATTGGTCGGCGCGGTGGAGAAAGAAATAGCTGAAGTCTCCCCGTTGATTGGGCTGCTCGAGAAGCTCTCTCTGAAGACGGACACCGTCATCATCAACTTCAGCCTGGACAAAGCCCGGCAGTTTGCCTGGGATCACGCCGTCGAGCTGGCGACGCTTTCCGGCGAGGAGATGCAAGCGGCGATCCGGAGGTTCGACGGCGAGGCTGCGACCCTGGGGCAGCTCGTGGTCTCCCCGCCCTGGTTGATCAAGGTTGAGCTTTTGCCGATCCGCATCTTTGAAAGCAGCAATGTGCGGCGCGTGCTGGACGTGCTGGCCGGAGGCAAGCCCGCCGCAGCCAAGGCGGCTCCGGCGGGATAACGGTGCTCAGCGCCGGCCGGCGGCTCCGGCCAGGGCCGGTGATATGGCTACAAGAGATTCGTCCATGATCTTGATTGCCTCATCCACGTCGGTCTTGGAGATGTTCAGTGGCGGAGAGGTACGGATTACGTTGCCGAGGAGTCCGCCTTTGCCTACCAGCAGGCCGCGTTTGCGGCACTCTTCCATGAACTGGTTCGTGGCTTCGGGCGCGGCCTCTTTGGTGGACCGGTCCTTTACCAGCTCCATGGCTTGCAAAAGGCCCATGCCGCGAACGTCGCCTACGAGGTCGTGTTTATCCTGGAGAGATTCCAGGCCTTGGCGATAGTAGGCGCCCACGGTGGCGGCGTTGTCCATCAAGCGGTCTTCTTCAATGAGGTCGATGGTGGCTTTCGCGGCCACAGAGGTCACCGGGTTGCCGCCGAAGGTGGATATCTGGAGTCCCTTGAAGCTGGCGGCGATTTCCGGGCGGGTTGCTGTCAGCCCTACGGGCGCGCCGTTGGCCATGCCTTTGGCCGAGGTGATGATGTCCGGCGTGACCTCCCACTGCTCGATTCCGAACCAGCGTTTTCCGGTGCGTCCCCAGCCGGTTTGCACCTCATCGGCGATGAACAGCCCGCCGTAGTCCTTCACGATCTTGAAGACAATCTTGAAATACTCTTTGGGTGGTGTAATGAAGCCTCCGACTCCCTGGATCGGCTCGGCCAGGAAGGCCGCGATCTGTCCGGAGGTGGTGGTCTGGATTACGGCCTCAACGTCTTTTGCGCAAGCGACTTCGCAACTGGGATAGGTCTTTCCCAGCGGGCAGCGATAGCAATACGGATTCAATGCATGGACGAACCCCGGCGCCGGCGCCGGCAGTGATCGCCGCCACGAACTGTGACCGGTGAGGGACTGCGCCATCTGCGAGCGGCCGCTGTAACCATGGCGGAGTGCCACGACTTCGTAGTGACCGGTGTACATCCGCGCCACTTGCACCGCCATCTCGTTGGCCTCAGTGCCGCTGTTGGAGAGGAAGCTCGAACAGATTTCTCCAGGAGTAATCTGCGCGATCTTTTCCGCCAGCGCGACCACAGCTTCATTGGGAAACACCGTGGACGCATGCTGCAGCTTGTCGATCTGGGCTTTCACCCTGCCGGTGACGCGGGGATTGCAGTGGCCAACGGAGATGGTCACAATGCCGCCAAAGAAGTCGAGATACCGTTTGCCTTCCACGTCCCACAGGTACTGCATGCTGGCATGGTCGGTGACCAGCGGATCGGTGTAATAGGTGAAAATCGAAGGAAACAGGTACTGCTTGTGTTTCTTGATGATTTCGTCTCTGGTCACGATGACCTCCCTGGGAAACCGGCAGCCGCCTTAAATATTCGTGTAGTGATCCAATTTTAAGCGTTTAGCGGCGCGGTTCGCGCAACTTTTGGTTGATGGCCTACCCACCCATGTTCCAGGACATTAAGGAAGCGCGGCCAGCAGATCAGCCGGGGAAGAGTTGTCGCCGAAGGTCTCACTGACGTGTGCAAAGCGGTCCACGTTGCCAGGGCCAAAAATAAAGCTACCGCCGAGCTGCAGTGGATTCTTGCCTAGTTTGTGCTGGCGATGCCCGCCGGCCGACGCCCGTTTGCGGGCGACAGCATTGTCCTTGCGCAGCATGTGGAGAAGGGAAGCGCTACGAAGTTCCACCGCGCGGTACGCTTCGCGTTTTTCATCTACCAGCAGGGGGAAGGTGATTCCCGTGTCCTCGCGAAAATGGCGGGCGTAAACCGGATCGCCCAGCCCAATGGCCACCAGATTGGCTCCCTTATTGCGGAAAGCCTGCTCATGCTCGCGCAACTGCGCGACATGCTCGCGGCAGAAGATTCAGCCGTAGTGGCGGAGGAAAACGACGACAGCTGGCTTATCGGACCACAGCGAGCCTAAGCGGACGGCGCGGCCGTCGACATCGGGCAATGTCAGTCCGGCGAGTTTGCTGCTGAGTGATTCGGCCATGGGCGTCATTCTCAAGGGGGTCCGGCGACGGTGTCAAGCGGGAAGAGAAGAGATGATATTGAGAGCCTGAGGGCCAGACTTCACAATCCCAGACTCGCATGCCTGGCGCAACAATTGCGTGCCTTCGCGCCCATGAACCTCATGCTAGACTAGGCCGGTCAACTGGTCGATATCTGGAGGCACCACCGATGCGAAAGCTTCAAGGCGCCGTCGCAGTGGTTACCGGAGCCGGCTCAGGCATTGGCCGGGCTCTGGCTGTGAATCTGGCGTCGCAAGGCGCTCAACTCGCCCTGGCGGACGTGAATGCCGCAGGCTTGGAGGAGACGCGCAAGCTGCTGGGTTCTGCGGTGGCGCGGAGTTACAGCGTGGATGTCGCCGATCGGGCCGCGGTCCAGAATTTCGCACGTTCTGTGGAAAAGGATTTTGGCCGGGTATCGCTGCTGGTGAACAACGCGGGCGTCGCGCTTTTCGGGACTTTTGAGGAGCTATCGCTCGAAGAGATGGAATGGCTCATCGGCATCAACTTCTGGGGCGTGGTCTACGGCTGCAAGTTCTTTCTTCCTCTCCTCGAGCGCGAAGCGGACGCCCACATCGTGAACGTCTCCAGCGTATTCGGCCTGATCGGTCCCCCGGGGCAGTCAGCCTATTGCTCGAGCAAGTTCGCGGTGCGTGGTTTTAGCGAATGTCTGCGTGAGGAGCTTCGCGCGACGTCGGTCAAAGTTACGTGCGTTCATCCCGCCGGCATCGCCACCCGAATCGCGGAAACGGCGCGCGTGGGCGCGGCCACCCGGGCGGAAGAACACGCCCGAGTCCTCGAGCGGGCTGCCCAGGTTTTAACCATTCCACCGGAGGCAGCGGCCCGCGTGATTGTGCGCGGCATACTCCGAGACAAAAACCGCGTGTTGATCGGCAAAGATGCGTACCGCATCGACATTCTTCAGCGCCTGATGCCGGCGCGCGCCAACGCCAAGCTTTCCGCCTGGTTGCAAAAGCGGATCGAGAAGGACGACGCGAGGCTGGCCACGGAAATGAAATCCTGAACTTCCCGTGGCAATGCGGCGGCGGCGCGAGTTTCCTAAGTAGAATCACTTAGACACGTTCTCGTCCCGAAATGGGCCCCCAGCATCCGGCAGAATGGTTTTGACAATTCCTGAGTACCGGGACATAATTGCTTTCCCCAGTGAAACATTCCCATTGTGCAAAGAGGTTCCGGAGGCGCGAAATTTGCGGCAGTTGTGGATGATTTGCCATAAAGTATCCCCCATCATGTTCTCCGCATGAGCTTTATGGGTTCGGTTGGCCGATGTTGTGGCTTTCGTCGCCGAGAAGTAATCTCGCGGCTGCGGATCATGCTCTCAAAAGGTTGCATAACTAAAGGAAGTGACGAAACTCGCGCGAGGAACGGATCAGGGCGGTTGTTGAATGAAGGATCATTCACTTTCGGCGTTGTCTTCTCCCCTCCGGGCAGATGCAGCGTCTGGCCCCAGACCGGTTGATGTTTCCTGCGCTTTCCGATTAGGAGGACTTATGAGGTTGTTCAATCTGTTCAGAATCGTACTGGCGGGTCTGCTGCTCAGCGGACTGGCTTATGCCCAAGGCGTGGCCACCGGCGAGCTCAAAGGTACAGTCACTGATCCCAGCGGCGCGGTTGTCTCCAACAGCGCGGTTACGGTCACCGATCTGGGCAAGGGCACGAAGCGCACTGTGATCAGCAACAGTGACGGCACATTTGTCGTCTCCGGACTGCCGCCGGCCGAATACAGCGTGAGCGTGGCCAAGAGCGGTTTTCAGACCGAAATTGTGAAGCGGGTAACGGTGACTATCGGCGAAACCGCGATCGTGGACTTCCACATGAAGATCTCGCAGGTTTCAGAGCAGGTTGAGGTGACAGCCGAAGCGGCCGTAGTGGAAACCGACAGAGGGGCCCAGGAGAATGTTATTAACCAGCGGCTCATCGAGGACCTGCCGATCAATCGCCGCGATTACCTGACCTTTACCCAACTGGTTCCCGGCGCGTCAGATTCCACACGCATGGCGAATGACCAGGACTTCCGCGTTAAGCAGACACCACAGAGCGGTCTTTCCCTCTATGGAAGTAACGGTCGCGGCAACAGCGTGACGGTGGACGGAGGAGAAGCCAACGACGATTCCGGCGGCGTCCGCCTGACCGTGAGCCAGGAAGCGGTCCAAGAGTTCCAGATCAACCGTACCAACTACGGGGCCGATCTGGGCGGAGCCAGCGGGGCCAACATCAACATCGTGACCAAGTCGGGCACCAACACCACGCACGGAAGTGTTTATGGGTTCTTCCGCAACAGCGCGATGGACGCACGCGATCCGTTCGCCGTGACCCAGGCTTTACAACCGGGCCAGGTCTTCAACCCGGCTCTCCCGGATGTCGAGGGCACGGCCACCAAAGATACGCTCTCGCGCGGTCAGTTCGGCGCCAGCGTCGGCTTCCCGCTTCGCCAAGACAAGAGCTTCATGTTTCTGGCCTTCGAAGGGCTGATCCAGAACGCGCAGAATGCCGTTCCTCTGCTGACCAACACCAACGTCTTTCGGCCTGACAACGGCCAGTTCTCCGGGAACAACCAGATAGCGATTCTAACCGGGCTGGCGGGGCTGCCCGGCAACCCCCCGGTGCCCTGTCTCACCGGGCAACCGGCGCTGCCAGCCGCCACCTGTGCCGCAATTTTGCAGAACATTCTCACTATCAACCCTGCGGCCAGTCCTTTGAATCAATTCATTGTCAACCAGTTCGAAAACAACGGCGGACTCTTCAA
>CAZFRV010000236.1:0-5953 GCA_964521445.1 uncultured Acidobacteriaceae bacterium | reverse complement strand
TCCAGGGTTGGCAAGGGAGGACGCCTCGGCGGAATCCAGTGGGGCTCGGCCTACGACGGCCAGAACATGTACGTTGCGGTTTCTGACATTGCGCATACGCAAGCCTCGGGCATCGGCCGCATGACTGCCGATCCCAAGGCCGGCGGCGGGCTGTATGCGCTCAACCTGGATACGGGCGAGAAGGTGTGGTCGGCGCCGCCAGCCGTTTGTGGCGATCGTCCTTCGTGCAGCCCGGCACAATCGGCGGCCATCACCGTAATCCCCGGCGTGGTGTTCTCCGGCGGAGTGGACGGACGTTTGCGCGGCTATTCCACAACTGACGGCAAGGTCATCTGGGAGTTTGATACAGCCCAGGAATACACCGGCGTCAACGGCGTGAAGGGCAAAGGCGGCGCCATGGACGGCCCAGGGCCCACCGTTTCCGGCGGCATGCTCTTCGTAGGTTCCGGCTACGGCGTCTGGGGCGGCCTTCCCGGCAACGTGCTCCTGGCCTTTTCGGTGGATGGGAAGTGAGAACGGCAAAGCAGAGGGTTGTGCCATTCGCCTGAGGATATTGACGTACCACGAGACAGCATCCCGAATTCCGCGATCCTGAGCTGGGCGAAGGGAGCGGCGTGAGGGGCCGGCTCCGCTGCCTGCACGCGTGAGCCGAGATTGCCTTGCTCGAGGATGGCGCCGCTGAGCAGGTTCCTCGGCCTCACCATCACATCCAGGCAGCTGCAGCATCGTCGACGGTTCGGGAATGGGGTCTAGGGGGTTGGGCTGGGCCGCACAAAGAATATGGGCTTTAGTCCTGATGACGCGCGCGTCCCCAGAGCTAAAGCCCGTTTTTCTTACCAAGTTACCGCTGCGTCGAACTCGGACTTGCCCCACCGGCGGCTGCGCCCGCGGGTTTGCTGTCGGGTTGCTTGGCATCAGGCTGCTTGGCTTCCGGTTGTCCCGGAGGCGTCCGCGTGCCGGGTTTTTCAAACTTCAACAGCCCGGCGATGTTGGCTTTCGGATCCACCGATACCGAGAACCATCCGATCATCATTTCTTCCCAGGTCTGGTCGCCCCACTTCACTTCCTTCGTCGGATCGGGATTGTAGGGGTTATTTGCTGAGTTATCGAAGTGGGCGGTGCACTCGATGCGCGTGCCCTTGGGCAGAACGATCGGCTGCGCCAGGCGATAGCCCAGTTGCCAGTTGAAGTCATACTTGGGAACCCACAACAGGGTTTCCGTCTTCCCGTCGGGGTAGATGATGTCATACCGGAAGTCTTTGCCGCGGAAATGCATGTGCGGCATCAGATCGGCAAGCGTGACCGTTTCTTCCAGTTGCACCTGCGATTTCACTTCGTAATTGTCGTTGTTCGGCGGAATTTTGAATCCCGGGTTGGAAGACGCGAGCTGGATGCTGCGTATCTTGGGCGGCTCCTTGGCAAAGATCAGACCGATTCTTGTCTTGTCGATGCCGGCGGTGCCGTTGGCGGTGTAATGCAGTTGCAGCACGATGTCTGACCCGGCTTTGATCAGCTTGGCTTCGCCGGGATTGAGCTGCAGCGGTTGCAGGCCAGGGGCGTAGCCCACCAGCAACTCGTTGTCGGTAATGTTGCCCCGTCTTGCCGGCCGCTGCTGAGCCTGTTCACCTTGCTGCTGACCCTGACCGCCTTGCCGCTGGCCGCCTTCCGGATTGGCTTCTCTCTTGGGAACGAAGAACTCGCCCGCCTTGGCCTCTTTCATCCACGGCGAATCGGGCGGACGAACGAAGGCGATGACATGATGCACCACGGCGCGGTTGCCGGGACGAACTTCGGCGGCCGTCACCCAGGTGTCCTGTGTGAAACCGCCTGGGATTACCACGTACTGGTATTCCACGGTCCCTTCCGAGGGAACGTGAAACTCCGCCGGCATTTCAATCACGCGGTCGGGCTTGCCGATGTTCCATCCGTCAACAAACTTTGCCGGCGGCGGAGCGTCCTTGGCGTCGCCCGGCTGGGCGCCGCCATCGACCCACGTGACCAGAGTGCGAATCTCTTGTGGCGTCAGCTTGCGCTCGTTGGAGAAATGGCCGTAATGCGGATCGGCGTACCACGGCGGCATCTTCTGGGTCAGGACTGCCAGCTTGATGGCGATCGCAAAGGGCCGCGTCTCGTCGTACGTCATCAACGACATGGGCGCCACTTCGCCGCTGCGATGGCAGCTTTGACAGTTGTTCTGCAGAATGGGCAGAACATCTTTGTAAAATGTGGTTTTGCCCGGAGGCGGTGGCGCGGTGTCACTGGTGGCCGCGCTTCCCATCAGCAGGCCGCACAACGAGAGTCCCAACACTGCCAGCATGCCTTGCAAGAGCCGTCCCTTCATAATGAATCTCCGTGTTTCTTTTGAATTATGGATTTCTGCGTCTATCGCTGTGTGTAAATCAGGGGGCCCGAAGCCGGAAACCTGCCAGTCTACTTGCACTCCGGCCAGCCAGGTACAAACCTCAAAATAATGTTACTCCGTGGCCGCAAAATTGCAATGAATAATTTTCATTTCCCGGCCGGAACCCTACTTTCCAGAGGCCCTAGCCCTTTCGATGCTGGCCAGAGCTGGGGTGGTGGCCGAAAACTCACCACGGAGACACGGAGAGCTTGCTTCTGAAATCCCGAACGCAGTGAGGGATCACTATGGCAACCAGAATTTCGAAGCTAAGAATTCCCAGGGAATAGGGGTTCCTCGCTGCGCTCGGAATTCCAGAAATAGGCCGTTTCATTCCATGTCTCGGTGTTGCGTTTTTGTATAATTCCGCGCATGTTTCGCCCAACTCTGCTTCTTGCCGCATTGATCTTCGCCGGCGCTATCTACGGCGCAGCGCAGCAGGCCTCGCCCACGCCGGCTGCGTCGCCCGCTCCCGCTCTGGCGCATTTCCATCATGTTCATCTCAACGCTACGGACCCGGCAGCCGACATCGACTTCTACACTTCCAAGTTCGACTGCGAGAAGGCCCGCTTCAACGGTAAGATCGATGCTGTATGGGCGCAAAAATCGTGGATGTTCTTTGACAAAGCGAGCAAGCCGCCGAAGTCGGATATCACCTCAGCCATCTGGCACTGGGGCTGGGGCGCGGAGGACATGAAAGCGACTTACCAGAAACAGGTCGCAAGCGGCACCAAGTTCGAAACGCCCATCACCGACATCAGCGACATCGGCGGCGGTAATGCGACCGGCGTATTCTTCTTCGCCTACGTGGACGGTCCCGACCATCAGCTTATCGAACTGAACACCGCCAACCATCATCACTTCGGCCATATCCACCTGCTCAGCAAAGATCCCATTGCCGCCGGCGAGTGGTACATCAAGGAGTTTGGGCTGGTCCGCCGCGGCGCCGGCACTCCCTCACGCGAGCCGCGTTTTTATCGCGGTTTTCAGATCGGCCCCAGCATGTCCCTGATGATGGACAACGTGAACTTCATCATCTTTCCCATGGAATACGCCAAGACCCAGTGGCCGGAGCTGTGGAAAGATCGCACCGACTTTGAATCCACCAGCGGCCACGTCACCGACCACATCGGATTCAGCGTGGATAGCCTCGCCCAGACGCTTGATCGGTTGAAGAAAGACGGCGTCAAAATCACCGACGGTCCCCACGCCAGTCCCGGCGGCAAGTACGCTTATATCGAAGGCCCCGACCACATCAAGATTGAGCTGGTGGAAGCAGTTCAAAACCCTACCACTGATAAACGCTGAGACGGAGATCGCCGAGATCGCGCGTAATCGCCGGAATCGCCGAAATCGGGTACCGACTCATCACCAACCCACGGGCTATTTGAAGGCTCGTCAGGAGCGATGGACACGGCGAGCCGGAGGACCGACCTTCCGATCACGTGCGATCACGGCGATTACGCGCGATCTCGGCGATCTGCGTCTGGTTCCGCCTCTTCTGGCCAAAAGACAAGCGCCCGGAAGGGAAACCCCCGGGCGCCGGCAAGATCAAAAGCCTAGTTCGAGCAGTTCGGGTCCGTGGAGATCCCGTCGGCCGGGCAGCCATAGGGGTTGGACGCCGGCTCTTCCTGCTTGTACTTCAAGATCCACAAACCTTCCGCGTTGGTGATGTACATCAGGCTGCGGTTTTCATCCAGCAATACCGTCGTGACGCCGGTGAAGCCTTGAATCGTCTTGGGGTTCGCCGGATCACGCAGGTCGAGTAGATTCAGGGACTCTGTAGACGAGCTTCCTGCCGCCGCCCCTGAGTTGTTTTCGGACGCGGAGCTGAGAACCAGCCCGGCCTTGACCAGCTGTAATTTGCCGTTGGAGGCTTGGTTCGGCCATGCCACCTGCTTGACGATCACGGCCTGGCTTGGCTTGGTGACGTCGACAATGGTGAAACCTTCTTTCGAGGCTTGCTCGATCAGCAGATATTGCTGGCGTCCGTGCTCTTGCACGAACATATGGACCGCGGGCGGCCCAGCCAGGGCCACGTGTCCGACGACCGCCACAATGGGCTCGGCGGGTTTGCTTTTTCGAGATTTTGCGACTGCGCTGGGCATAGTCGCTAAGAAGAATGATGTGAGCAGCACCAAAGCTATGCCCACAAACCGCTGCACGCTTCCTTGACGGGCCATAAAATATTCTCCTTCCAGGCCGTATTCTTACGGGAACCCTGGGACCTTTTCGAGCTGAGCGGGGAGTGCTGAAAGTGTGAGGCTAAAGGCTTAAGATTGCACATTACTTCCGTAACTTTTTCTGGCGGCGCCGCTATTGTGGCGCGGGGCACGCCAGCGGCTTTTTTCTCCCCGGTTCGCCCCCTACCACTGCTTCAACACTGATCACGCTGATTGGCTGCGAGGTCACGCCCTCAGATGGCCGCCCCGGGTTTTTCGATCAGTGTCATCTCTGTTGATCAGTGGTAAGATGTTTCCCGTTATGCAGCAACCCATCTGGAATTTTGAGCAAGAGCCCTTTGTGGACGAGACACCGGACGAGACCAGCATCAACCTCCGCGCCTACCTGGACCGCATGTCCGACGACAAAATGCGCCAGTACCAGCCGAGCTGGACCGACGATCAGGTTACGGAGTGGTGTGGCGATTTTCGCGATGACGGCATCCTCTTTATCACCTGCAGCGAGCGCGACGTCGAGGTGGGTGAGTTTCGCCGGGTCCTGGAACAGGCCATTGCCTACCGTAACCGCGTCCGGCCGGCACTGGTCGGGGCGGGCAAGTAGAAAACACAAACCAGGTTCTTGCACCAAAAAGATCAGGCGCCCGGATGTTGAGTCTCGGGCGCCCGAACGATCAGTATTGACTTTATTTCGGCGAGGGAGCTGGGGCGGGAGCGTCGGCGGCTTTTTTCTTGCCGGTGAAATTGGCTTCGCCCATTGGGCTGCTAACCTTGCCCTTCATCGTGTCGCCATCCACGGTGCCGGAGTATTCGATCTCCATGTCCCCGCCCTGGGGGTGGACGGTAACACTCCACTTGATGTCGTTGCCGTTAATGGTTCCCTTCAACGGCGATTCGCCCATCCGGCCTTTGTAGGTGCCGGTCAGGGTTCCGCCATCCTGTTTGAAGGTCACCGAGGGGGTAGCGGTGCCGTTGGGTGTTTCCAGCGCCAGGCTCCACTCGCCCGCGACGTTGGCGTTGTCCGCAGCTTCCGCGACTTTGGCGGTTTCAGCGACGCCGCTTGTAGGAACCAACACGCCGAACAAGGCAAGCAGCATGGCCGCAAGGATCAGGATCAGTCTGGCTGTTCTTTCCATGGTTTCGATTCTCTCCGTTTCTCGTTTGCGAACTAAGGGCATATTGTACAGCTTGGCCCAAGAAGCGCCAGAAGGCGCGGATAAAGCTAATACTGGCAGGTTTCGCTGCGCGGCTTTCCGGCAGCCTTGGCAGCGGCCGGCAAATCGTCACAATCCACACAGTACTCGTGTTTGAGGTCGGGACGGCCGTGCACGCGGTGGCATTCCAGGCAAGTCTGGGTGGACCCGCGCTCAATCAC
>CAZFRV010000235.1:0-8161 GCA_964521445.1 uncultured Acidobacteriaceae bacterium | reverse complement strand
TCTTCTGATATACACCGAGTCTTGATGCCGGGAGGGCGAATGAGTATTCGAACCGCAGGTGTAGTGCTGCTTGTGCCGTTGGGATGCGCACTGGCGCAGGGCCCGGGCGGCTATAACCCTGTGGGGCCCGGTGTGGACCTGGCCGGCAACTGGGGGCCCGTGTTTCACGAGGACGCCCACGAGCGGGGTCCCGGTCCCGAACTGGTCAATTATCTCGGGTTGCCTATAACGGATGGCGCTCGCATGTATGGGCTGGCCTGGGACGCCTCACGGTTCACAGTCCCGGAGCATCAGTGCGAAGTGCACATCGTGTCATACATCTATCGCGGGCCCTACAATCTGCGGATCTGGGAAGACCGTGACCCGGTTTCACAAAAGCTCATCGCCATCAAGCAATATATTGACAATTACCAGCAGACGCGCACGATCTGGATGGATGGCCGCCCACATCCTTCGGAGGCAGCGCCTCATACCTGGATGGGCTTTTCGACCGGCAAGTGGGAAGGAAATATTCTTACGGTATATACGACCCACCTGAAGTGGGGCTGGATACGGCGCAATGGGCTGCGGCATACCGATCAGGCCACCCTCACGGAGCATTTCATCCGGCACGGCGATCACATGACTCACGTCTCCATACTTACGGATCCGATTACTCTGACGGAGCCGCTTATCAAGTCGCAGGACCTGGTCCTGAGGCTTCAGAATGGGCAAACCTGGCTGTATCCGTGCGAACCGGTGGTGGAGATTGAGCGGCCGCGGGGCACGGTTCCGCATTACCTTCCCGGCGAGAATCCATTCCTGCACGAGTTCGCCGACCTGTACAAGATTCCGGTGGACGCGGCACTGGGCGGTGCAGCAACGTCTTATCCTGAGTACCAGGCGCAATTGAAAAAGGCGGCCGCAAAATGAGGCTTTGGACCGCTTTGATTTGCCTGGCGTGTCTGCCGGCTATACTTTTCGCCCAAACAGCCGAGGTCGAGACTCTCAAAGTACAAGGCAACGTTTATCTGATCACCGGAGCCGGCGGCAACATCGCCGTGCAGGTTGGAGAACAGGGCGTGCTGGTCGTCGATACGGGAGTGGCGGGCATGAGCGCCAAAGTTCTGGCGGCGATCCGCAAGTTATCCGAGAAGCCGATCCAGTACATCGTTAACACCCATATGCACCCCGACCATACCGGCGGCAACGATGCGATTCGCAAAGCTGGCCTGACTTACGTGGGGGCCAATGTTACCGGCAATCTGACCGATGCCGGCGTCGGCGCGCAGATTTATGCACAAGATAATGTGCTGAAACGGATGAGCGCGCCCACGGGGGTTCAGGCGTCGGTGCCGTTCGGTTCGTGGCCGACGGAGACTTTTGTTTCCGGGCGGAAGCAACTCTTTTTCAACGGTGAGCCGGTCGAGATTATCCACCAACCCGCCGCGCACACCGATGGCGACAGCCTGGTTGTCTTTCGCCGCTCCGACGTGGTTGTGACCGGCGATATCTTGGTGACTACGAGCTTTCCCTATATCGATCTCGAGCGAGGCGGCAGCATTCAGGGCGAAATTGATGCGCTGAACAACATCATGGAAATCGCTGTCCCCGGTTTGCAGGATGAAGGTGGTACCTATATCATTCCCGGCCACGGGCGGATCTGCGATCAACCGGACTTGTTGGAGTACCGGGATATGGTGACCATTATTCGCGACCGAGTTCAGGCCGCCATCAGAAAGGGAATGACTTTAGAGCAAGTCAAAGCCGCCGGACTTACTAAGGACTATGACGGGCGCTATGGCCTCAAAGCGGTAACCATGTCAGGCCCCAATGTCATCCGGAGTGACTCGTCCGCCTCGTTTGTGGAAGCGATTTATAAGGGCCTTGCGCCAAAAAAGTAGGACCGCATGAACCGCATTGGGCCATTCTTGATTGTCTATTCCCTCTCCCTGGTGGCGCTCGACGCACAGCCGCCCACACCGAAAGCAATGGCGCCCGTGGATCTCACTGGCTATTGGGTTTCGGTTGTAACTGAAGACTGGCTGTATCGCATGGTGACTCCGAAAAAAGGCGACTACACGAGCGTTCCGCTGAATGCCGAGGGGCGTAAAGTTGCTGACGGATGGGATCCCGGCAAAGACGAAGCCAGCGGCAACGAATGTAAGGCTTATGGAGCGCCAGCCTTAATGCGCATCCCCGGAAGACTGCACATTACCTGGCAGGACGACTCCACCCTCAAAGTGGAAACAGATGCCGGGACGCAAACCCGCTTGCTGCACTTCAACGCAGCCGCGGCGGCGGGTTCCGGTGGCGATTGGCAGGGCGCGTCCATCGCGAACTGGGAAATTGTCGCCGGCGCGCGCGCACCGGTTCCCGGCGCGGGGCTGAAGGTGGCGACGACTCGTTTCAAAGCCGGCTACCTTCGTAAGAACGGCGTGCCATATAGCGCCAACGCGGTTCTGACCGAATACTACGACCGAGTCAGCGAGGGGAACGGAGACTCCTGGCTGATCGTCAAGACCATCGTCGAAGATCCCGCCTATCTGAACGTGCCGTTTATCACCAGCACGCACTTCAAGAAGCAGGCCGATTCGCACGGGTGGAACCCCACACCCTGCAGCGCGCGGTAGGGTAGACGGGGCGACAATATGATTAGGAGACCCTATCATGAAGGCAGCGGCGCAAGTGGCTGCAATGGTGATGACTTTGGCAGTCGCCGGATTCGGCCAAGAAGTGCGACCTCGAGGATCGGCAACGATCGTGGACTCCGGCTCGACCAACACTAACGCCTTTCGGATCGTGGTAGAAGCATCGGGCAAAACACAATCGACTATGATGCCCCGCGGCCGGCAGGCTTCGAACGCCGAGCCGCCGGCAACCACCTCTGGCACAATTCCGGCGGCGCTTGCCGAGCGCCTTTATTCGGATCTGGAAGCTGCGTGGCCGCTGTCTTCCCTACCCTCGCCGCATTGTCTGAAGAGCGCTTCATTCGGCACGCGGTTCACGATCGAGTTCGACGGCCAGACAACGCCTGATCTGAGTTGCGGACGGATAAGTGATCCCAAAGTCAGCGCGCTTGCCCGGGACGCGCGGGAAATCATTACGGCGGCGGGCGTAAAGCGGAACAGAGTTGAGTGAGGAGCCAGGAGCTCCCCACGAAGCCGTGACAAGATCGCCGGCGCTACCGGCACTACGCGACGCCTCCGCTTAGAAACGACGCGGCTGTGGGCGTGGCCGGACCGCGTAATCGCTGGGAGCCTTGTTGGCCGTCAGGTACCTGGTCGCCTTCGCCTGGCGCTAGGAACAGGTTGGCGTCCAGCCCGTGCTGGCGTGTGTAGAGATCGTAATACCGGCCGCCCAGCGCGTATAGCGATTCGTGCGTGCCTCGCTCGCGAATACGGCCATCCTCAACCACCAGGATCTGTTCGGCGCGCCGGATGGTGGAGAGGCGGTGGGCGATGACGAATGTCGTGCGGCCCTCCATCAGATAGGCCAGCCCGGCCTGAATCGCCTGCTCCGATTCGGAATCGAGGCTCGAGGTAGCCTCATCCAGAATCAGAATTCGCGGATTGGCGAGAATAGCACGCGCGATCGAGACGCGCTGCCGCTGCCCGCCGGACAACCGCACGCCGCGTTCTCCGACTATCGTGTCGTATTTCAAAGGGAACTTCTCGGCAAACTCGTGCACGTGTGCGATGCGGCAGGCCTCCAGGACCTCCGCTTCGGAAGCCTGTGGGCGGGCAAAGGCGACGTTCTCATGGATCGTTCCATCGAACAGGAAGGTGTCCTGGAGCACGACGCCAAGCTGCGTCCGATAAGAGTCCAGGCGCACAGTGGTCAAGTCTACCCCGTCAACGAGTACCCTGCCCTGAGATGGTTCGTGAAAGGCGGCGATGAGGCTGATGATGGTTGATTTGCCCGAACCTGACGGCCCCACCAGAGCGGTCGCCGTTCCGGGCTGGGCATCAAAGCTGATGTCATGGAGCACCGGTTTTTCGGGATCATACGCGAAATAGACATTCTCAAACGAGACATATCCCTGGACTGGTCCTGCGTGGCCCTTGCGCCGCGGCTCTTCATCCTCGGGTTTTTCGCGAAGGACTTCCTGCGTGCGGTCGAGGCCGGCCAGCGCCTCTGTAATCTGCGTCCCGATACCCACTACCTGAAAGGTTGGCGCCACCAGAAAAGCCAGGAAGGCCGTGAAGCTCATCATGCCGCCCAGGGTCATGGTGCCGGCGAAGATCTGGCGTGCCCCGAGGAACATGATGGCCCCCCAGACGCAACCCATCAACACGGTGGCTGAAAGGCTCATCAACGACATGGCCGTGAGCGATTTCATAACGTTGTCGAGCAACCTTTGCACGCCGCCTGCAAATACGCGCGCCTCCTGCTCTTCGGCGTGATAGCCCTTCACCACGCGCACGCCGGCCAGAGATTCGGTGAGCCTGCCCGCCACTTCAGAGTTGATCTTGGACCTCTCGCGGAAGATCGGCCGAATGTGGCCGAATGCGCGGTTGAGGATCACGCCGAAGATGGCGATGAACAGCAGCGCCGAAGCCGTCATCAAGACGCTGATGCGGAGCAGAAAAAATAGGGAGAACAAAGCGGTGAGAACGCCGCCCACGAATTCCACGAGGCCCGTGCCGATCAGGTTACGCACGCCCTCCACGTCGTTCATGATACGCGTTACCAGCATCCCGCTCTTGTTGGCGTCGTAATAAGCTACGGGCAGCCGGCCCACATGCTCCTGCACCCGGCGCCGCAGTTGGGCGATCAGCCGCTGGCCTTCCTTCGAGAGCAGCTGCGTGAGGACGAATGAGGTGGTGCCTTGAATCAAGGTGGCCCCGAAGACCGCCAACACGAGCGGCGTCAGCAGTTCAATCCGGTGCTTGCCGAGCACATCGTCCACCAGGAATTTGACCGATGTAGGCGTCACCAGGCCGGCGGCCCGGTTCAGAACCATCAGGAGCATTCCGACCACCAAGAGACCGCGGCGCGCGCGCACCAACTCCAGCAGAAGCGGAAGCGCGCCGCGAAACTGTTGCGCTTTCGTTTTTTTCGATTTTGCAGGCGTCACAGGTTTGCCTTTTCTTCAGAGTACATGGTGGAGCGGACCGTGGTGGGGCGCCGCCTGGCTTGACCCGGGGTGTAAAATGAAGGCGGCTTCATACTATGAAGACGGTTCTGTCTTTGGTCCCATTAGCGCTAGTTGTCGTGCCATTGCATGCGCAATTTGCCGGTTCATTCAATGCCTCTCCGGGAGTAGACTTATCCGGCAACTGGGCGCCGCTTTTCCACGAAGATGGCCTCGAACGTGGCGCGGGACCGGAATTGGTGAACTACCTCGGCCTCCCGATAACAGACGGAGCCCGCCAGTGGGCCCTGGCTTGGGACGCTTCTCGGCTCACCGTGCCGGAGCATGAATGTCAGGTACACGTTGCGCCGTACATCTACCGCGGGCCGCTGAACCTCCACATATGGGAGGAACGGGATCCCAAATCGCAGCGCGTCATCGCCCTCAAACAATACATCAGCACCTACGAGCAGAACCGCACGATCTGGCTGGATGGCCGGCCGCATCCGCCTGATATCGCCCCGCACACCTGGATGGGTTTTTCCACCGGCCAATATGATGGCGAGATTTTGACCGTGCACACGACCCATATCAAGCAGGGCTGGATCCGGCGCAACGGCCTGCCGGAAAGCGACGAAGCCACGCTAACGGAACATTACATCCGGCACGGAAATTACATGACGCATGTCAGCATCGTGACTGATCCGGTCTACCTGACGGAGCCTCTGGTCAAGAGCCAGGATTTCATCAATGTCGTGCAAAATGGCGCGAACTGGCTTTACCCTTGCGAAGAAGTGGAAGAGATCGCGGGCCGGCCGCGTGGCGCGGTGCCTAACTATCTGCCGGGGAAGAATCCCTTCGTAAGTGAATTCGCCTCGAAATACGGCATCCCGGTGGAGGCGGCTCTCGGCGGGGCGGAAACCATGTATCCGGAATACCAGCACAAGCTGAACAAGGGTGGCAAGTGATGACGTTACGCTCTCTCCTGCTGGTATCAGCCGCTGTTGCAAGCACGGGCATGGCGCAGCAGAATCAGGCTGCGAACGTTCATATTCAAGTGCTGCCGGTGCAGGGCAACCTCTACATCATTGCGGGAGCCGGAGGCAACATTGCCGTGCAGGTAGGCCAGGAAGGTGTGCTGGTAGTGGATACCGGGCTCGCCGGTACGAGCGACGCAGTCCTGTCCGAGATCCGCAAGCTTTCGGACAAGCCGCTGCAATACATTCTCAATACGCACTTTCACCCGGATCACACCGGCGGTAACGAGGCCATCCGTAAAGCCGGCGTGACTATCACCGGAGCCAACGTGACCGGCAATCTGACTGACGCCGCAGTGGGCGCCCAGATCGTGGCGCATTTGAACGTGCTGAACCGCATGAGCGCTCCCACCGGCGCTCAGGCGCCAACGCCGCCCGGAGCGTGGCCGACAGACACGGATTTCATTCGCGATCACAAAGACCTCTTTTTTAACGATGAGCCGGTCCAGATGCTCCACCAGCCCGCTGCCCATACCGACGGCGATAGCCTGGTCTGGTTCCGGCGTTCCGACGTGTTGGTCACAGGCGATATCTTTGTCACGACCAGCTATCCGTTCATCGACATAGAACATGGTGGGAGCATCAAGGGTGAGATCGACGCGCTCAACAACATCATCGATATCACCGTGCCGAAGCACGAGGAAGAAGGCGGCACTTATGTGATACCGGGTCATGGGCGGGTTTGCGACGAGTGGGAAGTGGTCGAATACCGGGACATGGTCACAATCATTCGGGACCGCGTGCAGGCCGCCATCAAAGACGGAAAGAGTTTGGCGCAAATCAAGGAGGACCACCTCACCCGGGACTACGATGCCCGGTACGATACCAAAACCGGTTTCGGAGGAGCGAATCAGTTCATCGAGGCGGTGTATAAGAGCCTCACCGCCAGAAAGTAGGTGATCTCTATGAAGTTAGTGCTGATCATGCTAGCGCTGTCGATCCCGGTGGTGATCGCCGTCAGCGTGGTGATCGCCGCCGGCTCGCCAGCGGTGACTTTCGTCGGTCACGAAAAGGTGGAAGCATCTCTGACTAAAGGCGGCGACTTGGTGAAGGCGCAAGACCTGATTGTTCTGGGTGCTCACCGCAACGGGACCGGACAGGTGGAAGTACACGACCGTGAGACGGACGTGATGTACGTGGTGGATGGAGAAGCGACCATCATCACGGGAGGCACGATGGTGGGCGGTAAAGTGACCGCTCCGGGCCAATCGCGCGGCACCGACATCCAGGGCGGCCGTTCTCAGCATCTGGCCAAGGGCGACGTCATGGTGATTCCGGCGGGAATCCCGCACTGGTTCAAGGAAGTACCACAATCGATCAGCTACTACGTTGTCAAGGTGGTCAAGTAGAATAACTTCCCGATCAATCAGGTTGCGACGAGGCCTTCCTGGATTGCGTATTTTGTCAGCTCGGCAGTGGTGCGAAGCCCGAGTTTTTCCATAATCTGACGCTTGTGGAAAGCCACCGTCTGCACGGAAACATTCAAAATCCCCGCCATCTCCTTAGCCGTCCGTCCTTCCGCTACCAACTGCAAAATTTCTCGCTGACGAATAGTGAGGACCGATTGCGAGCCCACAAAACTGCGTGGGTGAAGCTCAAATTGTTCCACGATCTCTTCGCCAAATCCCGGGCTGACATGAATCCGGTTTCGAATGACATCGCGAAGCGCGCCCAGCAATTCTTCTCTGGCGGAGGTTTTCAGCAAGTAACCAGTTGCTCCTGTGGCTAGAGCCTCTTTCAAATAGGCTGGATTGGCGTGCATAGTAAGAAACAGAATTTTCACGTCCGGCTGGTCCTTTTTGATCTGGCGTGCTGCGTCGATCCCGTTCAACAACGGTAGTCCGATATCCAGGACAATTACCTCCGGCTTGAGGCGGGAGGCCGCTTCCACCAGCGCCCTTCCATCGCTCACCGCCCCCACGACCTCGCATTCAGCCTCCAAAAGTGAGCACAGTGCTGCCAGAAGCAGGGGGTGATCATCGGCTAATAAAACGCGAGGGCGGTTCATGCGGCCTCTTTCGGCAAGGGGACGAAGACTTTGATCTCCGTGCCTTGTCCTGGACGGGAC
>CAZFRV010000234.1:0-16646 GCA_964521445.1 uncultured Acidobacteriaceae bacterium | reverse complement strand
GGAAAAATCGCCGGAGTTGCGAAAAGAAGCGATCCGCTATCTGGGAATCATGGGCGGCCGCGCCGAGCTGCGACAACTGTACAAACAGAGTGGCGACCTGGAAACCAAGGAAGCGCTGCTCCAGGCCATGGGCGTCGGTGGCGACGTGCAAGGCATGGTCGAGGTGGCCCAGACGGACAAAGACCCGGAGATCCGCAGACGGGCCGTGAGAAACCTCGGCATCTTCGGGGGGCAAGAAGGAAGCAACACGCTGCTTGCGATTTACAGTTCACAAGCCGATCTGGAGACAAAAAAAGAGGTCATCAACGCCCTGTTCCTGAACAACGCCGCCAAGCAGATGGTGGCCCTGGCGCGCAAGGAAACGAACCCGGAGCTGAAGAGGGCGCTGGTCCAGAAGATGTCGCTGATGAGTTCGCCGGAAATCACCGAATACATGATGGAGATCCTGAACAAGTAGGTGAATCTCATGAAAACTTTCAACCGAGCCGTTTTGCTGGCTTTTCTCGTCCTCGCTGCGGCAGACTTTGTCGTCGCGCAAAGGCCGAGGATCGCCAACGCTAAAGTGCAGGAAGGCTCCGCTGCCGGCGCACTCAAACCGGCGATGGACACGATCTTTCAAAAACAGACGGGGCCCCTGTGGATCGGGTACCGGATCCCGGCCGCCGCCAAAGAGCGCTCGATGTGCTGCTTTGACTCGCTGGAACAGTTTCGCAGCGCCGGAAACAATTGCTGTATGGGCTGCCGGATGGAGTCAGACCGTGGAGGATCGTTCTCCGGAACCAACTCGGACTGCTCGCCGCCTGAGCCACTGCCTTACGCCTTCGTATTTCTCCGCGCCGAAGAAAAACAGATTGGCAAGGTCCGCGTGTTCAGCGCCGATTGTCCACTCGATTTCGCCGGCCTGCCCGTCTTCTGGCTGGAAGACGTGAAGCCGGAACAAAGCGTGGACCTTCTGGCCGGCCTGGCGATCTCCAGCACCCCGGAGGGCGATTCGCGAAATAAGAGTTCGTCTCACCAGGCAGTGATGGTCATCGCCTTGCACGATACACCGGCCGCTGACCAGGCCCTGGAGAAGTTGATCCAGCCCGGGCAGCCGCTTGGGTTGCGGGAGAACGTGGCTTTCTGGCTGGGCGTGGAGCGCGGGAAGAAGGGCGTGGAACTACTGCGCAAGTACGTAGAGAATGATCCCGACGACGGTTTTCGCAAGAAGGCCGCGTTCGCTTTCTCACAAAGCAAAGAACCGGAAGCCTTGAAAGAACTGCTGTCCATGGCGCACACTGACCACAGTCCCCGGGTGCGCGGCGAGGCCATTTTTTGGCTAGCCCAGATCGGCGGCCGCAAGGAAGCCGAGCAGATCACCGCCGCCATCGAGAACGATCCCGAGACTGAGGTGAAGAAGAAGGCGGTGTTCGCCCTCTCCCAGATGCATGGCGGTGAAGGCGTGCCGCTGCTGATTACCCTGGCCCGCACCAACAAGAATCCCGTGGTGCGAAAGCAGGCCATCTTCTGGCTGGGTGAGAGCCGCGATCCGCGGGCGTTGGATTTCCTGGAAGAAATCTTGACGAAGTAGGCTCTGAATCGCTTTCGGGAACGCTCCGCGTGCCAGCCCGTGCACCAATCAGTGGTAGACGTCAGCTCTCTGGAGCCGTCATCAAGTCGGCTATCGGCTGCTGCAGAGCTCCTGCCGACTGCAACACAGCCCCCAACGAGTTGTAGACGGCAGCCAACTGGTCGCCCGTGGGGCCAGGACCGGGAGGATGAGGCCCCTTTCCACCGGAGAAAGGCTCGCCGACGGGGCCGGGACCTGGAGGGTGTGGCCCCTTTCCGCCGGAGGCGGCTTTTTCTACGGCACTGGCTGCCTCTTGCAGAGCTTCTGCATGCATCCGCAGAACGGCCGCCTCTTTGGCTATGAGCGTAATCGCGAACGATCTCGGCGATGTAGCTGAGGACACTCTCTTCCTTACAGTTGGCCTTGTGTTCATAGAGTCACTCCACATCGATAAAATGATGCCGAATCATGCGAATCATTTCGCGCTTTGCATCAGGACCACGTCGGATGTTGTCTTCCCTCGGATGAGCGCCAAATACTTGCCGTCCGGCGAAGGCGCAAAAGAAAAAATATGATCGTCGCCAAAGTGCGTCAGCTCCTTGGGAGAGCCGCCGCCAACCGGCTGCACCCAGATATTGAATACCTCGTTCTGGTCGCCCAGCGCATACAAAAGCTCGCGGCCGTCAGTAGACCAGCGAACGGCCACTGCGTTGTTTCCCGCCGGAATCTGCGGGAAGAGGCGCAGTGGCTCTCCTGTCGCGAGTTTGAGGACGGCCACCGTCCATTTCTGAGATGTGTCGTCGTAGTACTCGCAGGCCACCATCTCTCCGTCTGGCGAGACGGCTGGATTTCTGGCGTCATGGTTGGTGATTTGGATTGACTCGCCTCCGGCCATCGGCGCCTTCCACAGGGAATAACCGGCGCCGGCGGATGTGTACACCACCCACTTGCCATCAGGCGTGATCGCAGGCGCTGATTCGCCGGCACCTGAAGTGAGCCGGACGGAATGCGTGCCATCGACATCGGAGCGCCAAAGGTGGAATGCGCCATCCCGGTTCGAAACATGCACGAGATACCTGCCGTCGGGGGAGGCCACGACCTCGCTTTCGGCATACCACCCTTGCGTGATGGGCTGCTGGTCCCCGCTGCGCGGGTCAATCAGCCAGAAGCCGGGCTGATCGTTGGTGTAGGCCTGCGACACCAGCTTGCCGGCGGGTGTCCAGGAGAGGCCATAGAATCTGCCTCCGGTGGTCACAGGACGGGGTTTTTCCTGGCTGGAAGGAGAAACAATCCAAATGCTCGACTGCCGTTCGAGTTGGGTCGTCACGAGCTTGCCGGTCTCCCGAGTGGCGCTGAGGTCGCGATAGTCCGCGGTATCGTGGGTGATGGCTGAGACGGCGCCGCCAGGCCAGGCGACTTCCACGATCTGTCCCCGGTCGGAACCACGACTGGCTGCAGCCACCGCGATGGCCTGGCCGTTCCTCAGCCAAACCGGCTTGCGCATCCAGTGCCAGGGCAAAGCAACCGAACCATTCTCTTTCCCGTCCTCCACACGCACGGATATGATCCTGAAGTTCGAGGATTCTCCGCTCGAGGGGTTCTGGAATTCGGCCGCAAACAGCACTGTGCTCCCATCTGGAGACCAGACCGGGGCGCTTCCAAAGTTCTGGGGCCACTTCAGGGTCGTCGGCCTGGTTTCTTTTTCCTCTTCCACGGTTCTCAGAATGAGCGATGTGGCTCGGGCAGCTGGATCTTCGCGAAAAAACGCAAACCTCTTTTCGTCCGGGGAAAAACTGATGGACGAGTCAACATCGTCGGCAACCCACCGGGGGACGCCGCCCAGCAGGGGAAGCCGGTAGAGTTTGCCAAATTCATTCTGGCGCGCCACGTAATAGATGAATCCATCTTTGGAGAGAGTGATGCCTGCATACTCCACGGCAGCCGGGGGAATTCTTTCCGCGTCAGTATTGGTGGGCACCTGGATTACCCGCAGCGCCTGCCCTCCATGCTCCCTGCGGGCGTAGACGATGTAGTCGCCTGCGGGCGAAGTAGCGGCATAAACCACGTTGCCGCTGGTGGTCATTCGGGTGGTGCTTTGCAAGCGATAGGTACGCCCAGGCCTGAGCTCCAACAGGCTATAAACGCCGACTACCAGCAGCGCCAGCGCTACCAGGATCACAGCCCGTGATTTCCACGAGAGGCTCTGGCCGTCCGCCGGCACGAACCGGCGAAACGTGCGCGCGAAGGACCGCTTGATAGGACCGCCACGGGCCTCGGCCAGATCTTCAAGGGCCATCGGCATGTTCGGATACCGTTGTTGCGGCTGCCTGCGAAGGGCTTTGGCCAGCACACGGTTCAAAGCCTTGTCGCCGCCCACCGGGTCCAGACCGCGGTCGAGCGCAGCCAGGAGTTCGCCGGGCGTGAAAGCTTCGAACGGACGCCGTCCGGAGAGCATCTCGTAGAGCACTACGCCCCAACTCCAGATATCGGTGCGCTGGTCCACCTTCTCCCCGCGCGATTGCTCGGGGGACATGTAGTTGAGCGTCCCGATGAGCCGGCCCGGCAGGAATAAAGACGCGTCGGATCCGGCGGGTAGCGGCTCATCCAGGCTTCGGGTGCTCTCTAGCCGCTGGTGGATCACCTTGGCCAGCCCGAAATCGAGAATCTTTACGTAGCCGTCCCACCGCACCATGATGTTTTCCGGCTTGATGTCGCGATGAACGATCCCGGCAGCGTGGGCGGACGCGAGCGCTTCTCCGATTTGCCGGGAGTAATCGAGCGCCTCGGCTTGCGAGAGGTTGCCGATGCGCTCCCGCAGAGACGTGCCCTCCACGAATTCTGTCACGATGTAATGGAGGCCGCCTTGCTCGCCGAAATCGTAGATGGTCAGGATATTGGGATGGTTCAGCGCCGAAGCTGCCTGAGCTTCGCGGCGAAAGCGGTCCACCTGGGCCGCATCCGCCCAAAGATCGTTCGGCAGGAATTTCAGGGCGACTTTGCGCGGCAGGTGGAGGTCGCGGGCCAGATAGACCTCACCCATGCCTCCTCTGCCCAGCCAGCGGATGATTTCATAGCAGCCCACGCGCGCGCCCGCTCGGAAAGTTGCGGCCGCCTGTACCAGCTGCGGGCCAAGGTCCCGCGAGGGAGCGTCTCCGGGGCGGTTGCTTCCTTTCTCGCGGTCGGCCAGCAACGAAGCCACTTCCTGGTAAAGAGATGGATCGCCCCGGCAAGCTTCAGATAGGAATTTTCCTCGCTGGTCCTGGGGCAAAGCGAGGGCTGCGCGCAAGAGTGAGTCGACTTTTGTCAGCCGCGCCCCTGACATAACTTCCTTCACCCAATAAGAGGGCTCAAACTCAATTTTCGTTCGCCGCTATGGCACGATTGAAGACGATCTCCGGTGCCGGTCTTGAACTATTGCTGGCAGACGATATGCGACAAACGAGGAACAGCATAAGCGCATGGAACGCATGCTCGGCCACTTGGGTGCCAGCCGCAGGTCGTGATCTGGACAGCAGAGGGGTCGGGCAAGCCCCGGGCAGTTAAGAGGCATTCTACTGGTCGGCTACCGGAGAGTCCAGCGAAGGACTTTTGCGTTACGGCCCCACGGGCCAGCTGCGGGAAATGTAGTCGCTCAGGCTGAGGGTAATCATGATCAGCAGCCAGAAAAATCCAGCGGCTACCGTCACCTTGGTGAGCTTACTGCTGTAGTAAATGTGCATGAAGAAGAGAATGACCAGCACCGCCTTGGTGCAAGCGATGGCCAGGGCTACGATTGGGTTCCAGATGCCGAGGTCAATCTTGGCAACAGCCCAAGTGGTCACCGTGAGCACCATGAGGATGCTAATGATGATCAGATAGAGCCCCACAGTTGGATGTGCGTGTTCCTTCGACATGATTCCCTCTAGTGTGCGCTCGGGTTCCGGCTGATCAAGTACAGCAGCGGGAACAAGAAAATCCAGACGATGTCAACGAAGTGCCAGTACAAGCCGCCTAACTCCATCGGGGTGAAGTAGTCCGCGCCAAATTGTCCCCGTGAAGCCCGGAGCAGCAACCAGGTCAAAAGACCCAGCCCGATGACCATGTGAAGAGCGTGCAGGCCGGTCATGGCGAAGTAGAAGGAGAAGAAAATCTCCGTCTGCCTGGCTGTCTCCGCTGCGGCCGCGGCGGGAGGCACAATAACATCTTTGTAGCCCTTTTCTTGAGCTTCCCGGGCATGCTGCTGGATTTCATATGCAATATTGCCCAGCTTAGGATCTTTGGCGTCGCACCCGCCCCAGGCATTGAAGCCCTTGCCGATGATGTGGCCGGGGATATGGCATTCCTCGTACTTGTCGTTGTACTCGATGGCCTTCACGCCCAGAAAGGCCGCGCCCAGGACCATGGTCAACACCAGCCAGAGCATCTGCTGTTTGCGGATGCCCTTCTGCGCCGCCCAAACCGCCATGGCCATAGTGAAGCTGCTGCCCAGCAGGACCAGGGTGTTGGCAAAGCCCCAGGAAACGTTGATGCTGGTGCTGCCGGCCACGAACGCCGGATAGTACATGCGACGGTAGATCATGTAAGCGACGAACAGGCCGCCGAACATCATGATTTCCGTCAACAGGAAGACCCACATGCCGAAGGTGGAGGCTTCCTTCTGCTGCTCCATGTCGTCAAACTGGTGGACCAGCGCCGGATGATGCTCGGTGGTGGTTGTCTGGCTAGTGGACAACGGGAACCTCCTCCTCTGCTCCATAGTGATAGGGTTCCGTGGTCACGACCGGCGTCTCATGGAAGTTGTGCGTGGGCGGCGGCGACGTAGTCGTCCACTCCAACCCCGTGGCCTTCCAGGGATTGTCTCCGGCAACCTCGCCGTATTTCAGCGACCAGAGGAAGTAGATTGCCGGCAGAATGAATCCCACAGCGAGGATGGACGCCCCGGCACTGGAGAGCACGTTCAATACCTGGAACTCCGGAGGATACGCGGCATAGCGGCGTGGCATGCCCAGGTAGCCCAGGATGAATTGCGGGAAGAAAGTCAGGTTGAAGCCGATAAACACGATCAACGCCGAGAGCTTGGCCCAGGCTTCGGGATACATTCTGCCGGTGATCTTGGGCCACCAAAAATGGAGTCCTCCCAGGTACGCCGTGACCATGCCGCCGACCATCACATAGTGGAAATGAGCCACCACGAAATAAGTATCGTGAATGTGTACATCGAGCCCCAAGGCCGCCAGGAACAGGCCCGTCAACCCGCCGATGGTGAACAGTCCGATGAACGCCAGGGCATATAGCATGGGCGTCTCCAGACTGATCGACCCCTTGTACATGGTGGCGGTCCAGTTGAAGATCTTGACCGCCGAGGGGATGGCTACGGCAAAGCTCAGCAACGAGAAGATGAGCGCCGAGTAGGTGGAGATCCCGGCCACAAACATGTGGTGCGCCCAGACCACGAAACCGAACACGGCGATGGCGAGACTGGAGAAAGCAACGAAGGAGTAGCCGAACACGCGCTTGCGGGAGAAGCAGGTGACGATCTCGCTGATCACACCCATTCCCGGCAAGATCATGATGTACACCGCAGGGTGGGAATAGAACCAGAACATGTGCTGGAAGAGCACGGGATCGCCGCCCAGCTTGGGGTCAAAAATTCCGATGTGGAAGCCGCGCTCCAGCGCCATCAGGATCAGAGTGATGGCGACGACCGGCGTGCCCAGAATCATAATCAGGCTGGCCGCGTAGTTGGCCCAGACAAACAGCGGCAGCCGCCCCCAGGTCAGCCCCGGCGCCCGCATGCGGTGCACGGTGACGATGAAATTCAGGCCGGTGAAGATCGATGAAAATCCCGCAAACAAGATGCCCACCGCCATCACGACCACAGGGGTGTGGGAATAGCCGGTGCTGAACGGAGTGTAGAAGGTCCAGCCGGTGTCGATGCCGCCGCTCACCAGCGCAGCCAAGGCAAAGGCGGCGCCGCCCATGTAGATGTACCAGCTCATCAGGTTGATTTTGGGAAAGGCGAGGTCCTTGGCGCCCACCATGAGCGGAATCACGAAGTTACCGATCGTAGCCGGCACCGACGGGATCAGGAAGAAAAAGATCATGTTGACCCCGTGCATGGTGAACAGCTTGTTGTAAGTGTCCGCCTCGAACAGTGCTCCGTTGGGAGTGAGCAGGTGCAGGCGAATCAGGGACGCGTAGAAGCCGCCGATCATGAAAAAGAACGTGATCGAGAAGAGGTATAGCACTGCGATCCGTTTATGGTCTTTGGTCAGCAGCCAGGACCTGATTCCGTAGTTATCGTTCAGGTAGTGCTTTTCCGGCATGACCGGCTTAACTGTGGTGACGGCGGTACTCATGGCTTTTTCCCAGGTTGTTTCTCGGGCTTGTTGCCCTTCTTCTCAAGTTCTTGCTGAATGGTCGGGACCTCGGTATCGCGGAGCTCCGTCGGCGTGCTCCGGTTGTTCAACGGCTGCGCCTCCTGCTCGGAGAGCGATTTGAGGTACTCAGTGATCTGGATCAGCCCTTCTTCGCTGACCACGCCCTGGAAGGTGGGCATGATGGGCTGGAAGCCGCTAACGATCTTGGCATTGGGCTGAAGAATGGATTCGCGAATGTAGTTATCGTCGGCGATGATCACGCGATTGTCGCTCAGCCGCACCGGCCGGCCGTAGAGTCCCTGGAGATTGGGGCCGCGGGCGCCGGAATCGGCACGATGGCAGGTGATGCATCCGAATTCCTGGAAAAGCTTCTCGCCCTGCGACGCCAAAGAGCCTTCGGCTTTGCCGCTGGCCAGCCACGTAGCGTAGTCCTCGGGCTTCATCACCGTGACTTCCCCGACCATGCCCGAGTGCTTGGTGCCGCAATACTGCGAGCAGAAAAGATGATAGGTGCCGGGCAGCGTGGGCGTGAACCAGGTGTAAGTGTAACGATTGGGAAGCACGTCAATCTTCACGCGAAACGCGGGAACAAAGAAATCATGGATCACGTCTTGCGAGATCAGCGTGACTTTGATGGGACGTCCAATGGGAACGTGCAGGGCATTGATCTCTCGCTGCCCGCCGGGATGCTGGAACTTCCACATCCACTGTTTGCCCACCCCGTAAACGTCAAGGGCGTTTGCGGGCGGTCGTTGCAGATGGAAGTAGATGACCGCGCCCCACACGAAAATGACCATGGAGATGCCCAGGGGGATGGCCGTCCACACGATCTCCAACAGCGTGGAGCCGTGAATCTGCTGGGCCTGCCGCTCGGGAGTCTTGCGGTACTTGATGATAAAGAAAAGGATGAGCAGGGCGATGAGCACGGAGAAGAACGTCGTGATCAGCACGAGAAACAGGTAGAACGCGTCCACCTGTCCTGCGACGGTTGATGCCTGCTCCGGAAATAATGGCACGTTAGGTTGCATTCGATTCGGCTGTCCTAGGTCAAACGGCTTTGTCGTGCCGCCCGTATGTCGCGGCGGAACATGACGAACATGAACCCGCCCAGCAACAGCACGGTGGCCGCAGCGCTAATCCGCAAAATGTTGAAAATCGCAGCTCCATACTTACCCCGCGTGGGGTCATAGTGAAAGCAGTAGAGCAGCACCTGGTCCGCAAGATTGCCGATCTTGCCTTGCGAGGCCTCAATCAAGCCCAGTTGAATATTGATCGGGGCGTATTCAATGCCGTAGTAATACTGAGCCAGGCGACCGTCAGGCGTAAGCAGCATGATGCCGCTGGCGTGGGCGAACTGCTTGGCTTCCGGGTCCCACGCGTAGCGAAAGCCCACAGCCTGGGCCAGAGCGTCAATCTGCTCTTTGCGGCCGGTCAGGAAATGCCAGCCCTGCTCCGCGCCGGCGCGACGATAGCGCGACAAATAGGTCTTCTTGTTGTCGGTAGCGTCCTTCGGCGTGTCACGGGGATCGAAGCTGACAGTCAAGACGTTGAAATCGCGGCCGACGTTGAAGCGCACAATGCCATTCAGTGCCCCCGTCAGATTGTTCTGTACCTGCGAGCACAGCATCGGACACTGGAAGTACACCAGCGCCAAAATTACGGGTTTGGACCCAAAATACTGCCGCAACTGGACGGGCTGGCCGGTTTCGTCGTTGAAAACCAGGTCCAACGGAATCTGCTGGTTCAAATGCTGGTCAATCCCCACCTGTTCCAGAATGTCCGGCGTCTTGTTGGGCACGTTCTCGCCTGGCTGCAGTTTGGGCGCGGCCTGAGCATGGGCCGAGGCGACCGCCCAGGCGGTAAGTAATCCTGCCGCTATCAGCTTCCGGATTGTGTTCGCGCAAAGCATAACTACTACTCCGAATATCCCGGCTACCTGGTGCGCTGCGCCGCGGCCGCCGGCACCATCGGCACAGCGGTAGGCAAGGACGGCGGCACAAACGGCTCGGTCACCTTAGGCAGGCCATGCTCTACCAGCGAATTCTTGGCCTGCTCGATGGGAATATGAATATTGCCGGCGGCGGTCTTGCCCGCGCTCTTGAGCCAATCGTCTTCGTCGCTGCGGAACGTCTGCATTTCCTCCGCATCGTCGTATTGCAAACGAGGCGTCGGGAAGGTGCGGCTCAATTGATCTTCCTGCTCGGCGCGTGTCGGCATTCGCCCGGGTTCGCCTTCAGCGGCGGCGGGGGCGGCGCCGGCAGTCCGCTCGGACTGCAATTGCTGTTCAGCGGGCGTCAGCGCTCGCGGCTCGCCAAATATCTTGGTCTCCCAATAGTGCAGGCCGACAACCGGCCAATCCTTCAGCATCACCTGCGCAGCAATAAAAGTTACCACGCCCCCCAGCGCCAGGCAGATCAGGAACGTGACGATGCCTTTGACACTAAGATCGCTCTCCTCGTGTCCTTCCTTTACTTCCAGGCCTCCGCTTTGCGGTACGAATTGGTCTTCAGCCATGTTTCGCTTCCAGCATCTCCACAAAATGTGGATCGTTGACCGGCATCAGGGAACGCTTCTCCAGCCGGTTAAAGAAAAAGAACAGCCAAACGCCGCCGATCGCAATGGGACAGACAATGTATATGGCGGCGTCCCATATTCCGAAATTCTTGAGTCCCGCACCGTCCCAGGCGTTGTAAAAGTTCGGGGCCGTCAGCCAGAATAGGTCGATCACGCGCATGACGATGACCAGCAAAGCCACCAGAATCAGGCGGCGGGCATCGCGCTTGAGGCTGCGCGAGAGCAGCAGCGCAAACGGGAAGACAAAGTGTACGAAGATCAGCAGCGGGCCGAAATATTGCCATCCGCCGCTGAGGCGCATCAGGTACCAGCGGATTTCCGAGAGCATGTTGCCGGACCAGATGATCAGCCACTGGGAGAACGAGAGGTACGCCCACAGCACCACGAAGGCGAACATCATCTTGCCGAAGTCGTGCAGGTAGTCAACCTTGAAAATGCCGGAGAGCGGCTCCACGCGCGACAGTCCCACCAGCAGCAGGATGGTGAAACAGAACGTGCTCAGAACCTGTCCCACCATAAACAGCATGCCCCAGACCGTGGACCACCACTTGGGATCGAGCGACATGGCCCAGTCGATGGAGGCGAAGGTGATTGCAGCGGCGTAGAAGACAATGCCGAAGCCGCTCAGGTTCTGGATCCCGACGAACTGCGCGGGCGTAGTCTCTCCCGCCTCTTCTTTCTTCGACCAGGCGGACAATCGTAAGTAGAGCAGAGCCCAGCCGGCAAAATAGATGATGCCGCGCACCCAGAAGAGCGTGGGATTCAGATAGAACTTGACCTTGGCCTCACCCAGCATGGCGACGGCTTGGTCGTGAGGCACAGCCCAGGAATAGATGTGCTTCATGCCAAAGGCGATCGGCAGCCAGCACAGGAAGACCAGCCACCAGTTGCTGGCCGCAGCTTCCCAGAAGCGACGGCCCAACCGTCCCCAGTTGCCGCCGCTGACATACTGCAGCATGAGCAGGCACAGCGAACCGGTGGTGAGTCCCAGCCAGAACAAAAAGCCCATCAGCCAGGCGTGCAGGAAAAGATCCCAACCCTTGATGAAGCCCAGGCCCACGGCAAGCACGCCGAATACCGCGCCCACCACGATGGCCCGTGATCGCCAGCGGACGATGACGTCGGGCGGCGCAAAGTCCCGGGGCGTGACGCGAAGAGTGTTTTCGCTCATGGCTTCACTCCTCCCTGGGTTTCCAGCGCGTGGGGGCTGGGGCGGGACGTGGAGGGGATTCTGATTCCCTGCTGGTTAGGAGCGTTCAATTTGTCCGCTGGCACGTCAGCTTCACTGGCGTTCTGGCTTACCTGCAAAGCGCGAATGTAAGCGGTAATCGCCCAGCGGTCCGCCGGCTTGATCTGCGAAGCGTAGTCAGGCATCGCGCCCAGGCCGCGGCTGATAATCTCGTAGAAGTAGCCCACCGGCGCGTTGCGCAACCGTTGCTGATGGAACGAAGGCGGATGCTTGAAGCCGCGCTGTACGATCATGCCGTTGCCGTCGCCCACGCGGGCGTGGCAAGGGGCGCAGTAGATGTTGTAGCGCTCCTGTCCGCGATCCATCACCGCGTGTGTCAATGGGAACGGGAGCTCGTCGCCGTAAGTAGCGCCATGCTTGCCGCTGAGGTAGTAGCTGTTGGGATCCAGCTGTTCAGAGTCCAGAGAGGCGTTGTCCAGACGCGGTACCGTGCCCCGAATCGGATTGCGCTCGGAACGCTGATCGGCGAAGAAATCGTTGGAGCGCAGCGGGATGAACTTGGGTTGGTTCTGCATATCCTGGCGGCAGCCGGCCAGCGCGAATAGAGCCGCCAGCAACACCGGCGCGGCACGGAATGGAGCCGGGGCCTTAATACGGCACCTCCGAAATTTCCAAAGGACGGAAGTCTTCCAGGAAGCGCCGGGTCTCATCGGGCTGATACCTGGGGTCCTGCGATTCGATGCAGAGGAAAAACCGGTCGCGGCTGGCGCGGGCAAAACTGGGCAAATTGAAGACGGGATGATACGGCTGAGGCAATCCGTTCAGCGCTAGCATGCCGAAAACCGCGGCCAGCGACGCGCCCAGCACGGCGCACTCAAACGTCACCGGGATAAAGGCCGGCCAGGAATGAAACGGCTTGCCGCCTACGTTGACGGGATAGTTGACCGCCGAAACCCAGAACTGCAGCGAATAGCCGCCGATCATCCCCAGCATGGCGCCCACCAGCGTGACCAGGGCCACGCGGTTGTGGTGCGAGCCGATGGCCTCCGCCGCTTCCTCCAGCGGATACGGCGTGTAGGTATCCATCTTGCGATAGCCGGCGTCAAACGCGCCCTTGGCCGCCTGCACCAAGTCAGTGGGGTTATCGAACTCGGCCATGATTCCGTAAATGGGTTCAGACTTCATTCTTTCACCTTGGCCAATTCTTTCACCTTGGATTGCGGCAACAGGGTGCGAATTTCAAAGATCGAAATCGCCGGCATGAACCGGATGAACAAGAAGAACAGAAGCGTGAAGAAGCCCATGGTCCCGAGCAGGGTCATGATGTCCCACCGGGTGGGCCAGTACATACCCCAGGAGCTGGGCAGGTAATCGCGCTGCAGGCTCATCACCACGATGACGAAACGCTCCAGCCACATGCCGGTATTGACCACGCAAGCCACCACAAAAAGCATCCACGGGGTGGAGCGAACCTTGTTCAGCCAGAGCGTCTGCGGGAACAGGATGTTGCAGAACACCAGCATCCAATAGAAATGAGAGTACGGCCCGTGCAAGCGATTTTGCACCATGGCCAGTTCGTATTTGTCCTGGCTGTACCAGCCGATGAACATCTCCAGGATGTACGCATAGGCCACGATCATCCCGGTGGCCAGCATGAGCTTGCCGCAGTTCTGGAGATGGCGCAGGGTAATGAAGTCCTGCATGCCATAAAGATAACGGAAAGGAATGGCCAGGATCAGCACCATGGCAAATCCGGAGAAGATGGCTCCGGCCACAAAGTAGGGCGGAAAGAACGTGGTATGCCAGCCCGGGACCACGGACACCGCGAAATCGAGACTCACCACGCTATGCACGGAGAGCACTAGGGGCGTGGCCAGGCCGGCCAGCAGCATGTATGCCGTCTCATAACGGTTCCAGTGGCGGGCAGAGCCGCGCCAGCCCATGGCCAGCATGCCGTAGATGCGCTGTACCACCAGGCTCTTAGCCGAGTCGCGCAGGTTGGCGAAGTCGGGAATCAATCCGATCCCCCAGAACAGGAACGAGACCGTGAAGTAGGTGGAGACGGCGAATACGTCCCAGATCAACGGGCTCCGGAACTGCGGCCACACGCCCATGCTGTTGGGATACGGGAAGAGCCAGTAAAACGCGAGCCAGGGACGTCCGGTATGGACGAGCGGGAACAGGCCGGCCTGCATCACCGCGAAGATGGTCATGGCCTCGGCAAAACGGTTGATCGAGGTGCGCCAGCTCTGTTTGAACAGCAGCAAGATAGCCGAGATCAGGGTTCCCGCATGGCCGATACCGATCCACCACACGAAGTTGACGATCGCAAATCCCCAGCCGATGGGGATGTTCACGCCCCAGATGCCCGTGCCTTTGGCAAACAAATAAGCGATGGCCGTATTCAGCATGCCAAAGATGCCTAAGGCCACGACCACCACGGCCATCCAGAAGATCGGCGTGTGCTTGGTCAGCACGATGCCGGCAATCCGGTCGGTCACGGTGCCGAGGGTCTGGCCGGGCCCGATGATGGGCGGCCTTACGCCTTTTGGCGGCAGTACGTCGGTTTCGTCAATCGGGGGCATTCGTTACGCCTTCTCCGCGGACTCAAGTTCAGGGTTGGGGTTTCGCACCGCCGCAATATAAGTGGTGCGCGGACGCGTGTTCAGTTCGGCCAGAAGCGCGTAATTGCGGTCCTGGGCCTTGAGCTTGCTCACGCGGCTGTTGGGATCATTGATGTCGCCGAAGGTGATGGCCCCGGTGGGGCACACCTGCTGGCAGGCGGTGATGATGTCACCATCCTGGATGCGGCGATCTTCCTTTTCCGAGGCGATGCGGGCAGCATTGATGCGCTGCACGCAATAGGTGCACTTTTCCATCACGCCGCGGCTGCGCACGCTAACGTCAGGATTGCGCATCATCTTCAAGCTGGGGGTTTGAAAGTCGGCGTAGAGCAGGAAATTGAAGCGCCGCACCTTATAAGGACAGTTGTTGGAGCAATAGCGAGTGCCCACGCAGCGGTTGTAGACCATATCATTCAGGCCTTCGGTGGAATGCACCGTAGCGCCCACCGGGCAAACCGGCTCGCAAGGAGCGTTCTCACACTGCATGCAAGGCACGGGCTGGAAATAGACGTTGGGGTTGGCGGCGTCGCCTTCGTAGTAGGCGTCAATGCGGATCCATTGCATCTCGCGTCCGCGCTGCACTTGGTCCTTGCCCACGATTGAGAGATTGTTCTCTGACTGGCAGGCCACCGCGCACGCCTGGCATCCCACGCAGGAATTCAGGTCAATGGTCATGGCCCAGGCGTAGTTCTTGTACCACTTCTTCTCACGGAAGTCTGGGTAGAGCGATTCTTCGTTCCCCTGGCCTTTGTCCTGCGGCCGTTCTTCAGGATTCTCGTGGGCGAAGTTCCGGTTCTTGCTGTACTCAGCCAAGGTGGTGACCTTGACCGGCTCCTGCTCGTGTCCCGTAGATCCCGGCGTCTCCATCTTAAAGTGCCCCTGGGTCACGGCGACGGAATAGGGTAGCTTGGTGTCAATGACGCTTCCCCCACCGGCGTAATACTGGCCTGAGGTTGACCGCACGGAGTAGGCGTTGTAGCCTCGGCCCGTCTTCTTGTCGCTGTCCGGATCGGTCCCGATGCGGCCGGTCTTCTGCGCTCCGTAGCCGAGGAAGAGAGTCACGGCGTCGTCAGGATGCCCCGGCTGCGGCCAGCAAGGGGCTTGGACCTTCCCCACTCCAGGGACAGTGATTTCAAGAATATTTTGCGAGTCTGACTGGTGGTCTCCCTTGTACTGATCGAGCTCCAGCAGGCCCATGCGCTGGGCCATGGCCGGGCTGATCATGGCCACGTTGTCCCAGGTGGTGCGGCTCATCGGCTTAGGCGTCTCCTGGAGCCAGCCGTTGTTCATGTAGCGGCCGTCATAGATGGTGGGGTCGGGACGGAACGCGACTTCCACCGTTTCTCCCTGGCCCCCGATCATGTCTACAATTCTGGGCTCAGGCAATGCCGTCAGCTTGGCTGTGACCGAGCGCGCAGGAAAGGCGCTGTTGCTGATGTAACCGTCGTGGACGGAACGCCGCCACCACTTTTCGAAATCATCGCCCTGGTGCTGCGAGCGCCAGTAGGACTGCAGCAGGTCATAGCCGGAAGTGTCCGGCTGGTCGGTAAAGATCGCCAGAATCTCGTGCGCGCTCTTGCCGTCGTAGAGCGGCAGGATCATCGGCTGGATGATGCTGGCGGTGCCATCATGAGCGCGAACGTCGCTCCAGGACTCCAGATAATGCGCCTCCGGCACGTGCCAGTGGCAGTACTCGGTGGTCTCATTGTTGTAGATCGAGAGTTGGATGATCGTCGGCGCGGTTTTCTGTTTCAGCGCGTTCGTCAGCAGCTTGTTCAGCGCGGACCTGAAGTCGAGGTCGGCCGGCGCGTCGTACACCGGGTTGCCGCCGATCATCACCAAGGTCTCCACTTTGCCGGCGTTGATATCGTTGGCCAGCTCGCGGATCGATTGCACGTTCTCCACGGGATCAACTTCGACCGGATCGGTGTACGTCACGGTCTGGCCCGCGTTGCCCAGCGCCGCATTCATGGCGTGGGCCAGGGCGTTGACCGTTCCGGTCTGGAACTCGCCAGGTACCACCAGGCTCTTGCCGCGATGCTGCTTGAGATCGGCGGCAGCAGCAGCGACCCATTTCTGTTCTTCTGGCCCCAACTCGGGGGCGGCGACTCCTGGCACTCCGACTTGCGCCGCCAGCGCCCGCGCAATCTTCTCCACCCGTGAATATTGCACCGGCAGCCGATGGTCGGCCTTGGCACCGGTGGTAGTGGGCGAACTTTCCGCCACGTAGAGGCGGTTCATGTCCAGTTCTTTGTCCGCCAGCTTGCGCCGCGACATGAAGTCACGGGCATAGCGGACGAAGCCGGGGAACCAGGAGCCGGAAAGGAAATCGGCGTCGAGCGAAACCACCA
>CAZFRV010000233.1:0-9802 GCA_964521445.1 uncultured Acidobacteriaceae bacterium | reverse complement strand
CTCGCAGAGGCTCGACCGGACCACAGTGCATGCGCCGCGCCATCACACCAGTTTGAAGCCTTGTGCCCTGAGTGCGGGCGAAAAATTTCGCCTGTTTGTGAACGATAGCGTCGACCCGGTCAATTTTGTCGGCATCGGCTGGAGCGCCGGCACCGGCCAGCTGCAGCATACCGATCCCAGTTACGGGCAGGGCGCCTTTGGTTACAGCAAACGCGTTGCCGCAGGAGCTGCGGACAATGCCACCGGCGATTTCTTCGGGATGTTTGTCTATCCCACCCTTTTTCATCAGGACCCGCGTTATTACCGTGTGGGTAGCGGAACCGTACAGGGGCGATTAGGACATGCGCTCCAACACAGCTTCGTTGCCACCAGCGATTCGGGCAAACACATTTTCAATTACTCGGAATGGTGCACCACCGTTACCACCAAGCTGGTGACGAATCTCTATCATCCGGACAACCCACGTGGCTTTGGCCCCACCTCCAGACGAGTCGGCTTCAGCGTGGCCAATGACATGGGCTGGGACGTTCTGCGCGAGTTTTGGCCGGAGATCGCACACAAGTTCAAACTGCCTTTCCGAACCCACGAAGAATATGACGCCAGGAAAGTTCCGGCAGCACCCGCGCCCCCGGGACCACCGTCCATGACGGATTCCGCCGGGGTAGAAATGACTCATTAAGAAATACTACGAGCGTCGGTTCTCAGACACCGCTCACCACAACTGCTTGCCCCAGTCCAGGCCCTCGCGCAACTGCTTCTTCAGGAGTTTGCCACCGGGATTTCTGGGCAGCGTTTCCCCGCGCAGGACGAGGAACTGCGGGACTTTGAAGTCAGCCAGGTGTTCTTTCGCGAAGCGAAGTATCTCCGCCGCGTCGGCTGTTGAGCCCGGCTTGAGGACCACGGCCGCCCCGACTTTTTCTCCCATCATCTTGTCGGGCACACCGACAACAGCCACTTCGAAGACCGCGGGATGCGCCGCCAGCGCATTCTCTACCTCGACGCAATAGACGTTTTCGCCGCCGCGGTTCACCATATCTTTCTTGCGGTCCACGATCTGGACAAAGCCTTCGCTGTCCAGGCGGGCCATGTCGCCGGTGCGCAACCAGCCTCCGGCAAAAGTTTCGGCTGTCGCTTCCGGCTTATTCCAATAGCCTTTGACAACATTGGGGCCGCGCATCAGCAGCTCGCCAACATCGCTGCCGGGCAATACACCATCCAGCTTCAAGTCCACCACCGGCGCGGCAAAACCAACGGTTTCCGGCCGGGAGCGCGCGTACTCATGGGGAAGAAACGTGGCCACCGACGAACATTCGGTCAGTCCGAAGCCATTGCCGACGCGGGCATTGGGAAAGGCGTCGATGATCCGTCCCACCAGGTCGGGCGCAATGGGCGCGCCGCCATAACTCACGCGAATGATGTTCGCGGTGTTGATCTCGCGGAAGTTTGGCTGGTTCATGGCCAGCCAATACACCGCCGGCACCGAAGTCAAGGTATTGATGCGCTCGGCTTCAATGAGCTTCAAGAAGCTTTGCACGTTGAACGCAGGCATAATCACCGTGGCGCTGCCGCCCTCGCAGGCCACCAGGAACTGGCTGTTGCATCCGGTGACGTGAAACAGCGGGACCGACACCAGCGTGCGCATGCTGCCATCCATCGGCAACAAGCTCACGCGACGGCAAGTCTCAATGTTCGATAGAAACCCTTCATGGGTGGTCATGGCCCCTTTGGGAAATCCGGTAGTGCCGCTGGTATAGAAGATGGCGGCAACGTCTTTTTGTTGCAGGTGTTCGACCACCAGGCTGTCCCCTTGGGGCAGAAGCCGGTTGGGTTGGAACACGTGCTTGCTGCCGGAATCGGTCACCACATACTCGACTTCGGGATCGGTAAAGCGCGTGTTTACGGGCACGGCGACGGCGCCGGCCATTTGGATTCCCCAGAAAGCCACGCACCAATCGGCTCCGTTGCCCAAACGGATAGCAACGCGGTCGCCCGGCTGGATGCCCGCGGCGCGCAATCCGCCGGCAGTCCGCGCCGCGCGGTCCCACAATTCCCGATAGGTGAGCCGCTCGCCGCCGACTTCGACCACGGCTTCCGCGTTAGCGAACTTGTCAACCGTAGCGCGCAGCATCTCCACCAGCGACCGCGGCCGGTTCTGATAGCGGGCAATACCGTCTGCACCGCGCTCGATTCCGGATTCGTCAAAAGGATGAATGACAGCGCTCAATCGGCCTCCTGCTGGTCGAACATTCTTGCCGTGTTGGCGACCGGCGCGGTGTCCGATCGCCGGTCGTCGATCCAAGACTGTACTGAACAGAATGATTATTTTGCAAGCACTCTGTTCAGGTATTTTGCGGAGTCAGACCGGGACTCAGCCGCATTCGCGCAATCGGCCGGCCCCTTCCTCGCCCGTTCCAAAGCGTAGATGCCTGTTGACAGCAGTCGTGGGAAGCAAGTCAGTCAGCACGCCGTGGTAAGCTATGACCGTTTCCAGACAAGGACAACGATCTCGACAGAATTGAACGTACACACTGCCAGTCGGGATTCAATCCCTCTGCGTGGGAGCACGGGATTCTCTTGGGCCTCATCCCGTGCGCGCCTAAAGGACTACTTACATGAAACGCGTGTTCTTCGCCTTCCCGTCGCTCTTCCTGATCGTCTTGGTCTCATTCGCGCAAAATCCGCCGGGTGAAGGCCAACCCAAGCCGCTTCCCACCATCGCCCAGAAGACCGAGAAAATGCAGAGCTACTCCGGGTTCTTCACGGACTACTGGGATGCCCGCGAGGGAAAACTCTGGCTGCGCGTTGACAAATGGAACACACCGTTTCTTTTCCACGAGTCGCTACCCAACGGCGTGGGCTCCAACGATCTCGGCCTGGACCGAGGCCAGCCGGGCAGGACGTTCGTGGTCCACTTCGAGCGCAGCGGGCCGCGCGTTCTTCTGGTAGCCGAAAACCAGGAATATCGCGCTGTGACGGACGACCCGGAGCAGCAGCGCGCTGTGCGGGAGGCTTTCGCGCAGTCCATCCTGTGGGGGTTCAAAGTCGAAGCTGCGGATGGTGATGCCGTTCTTGTCGACGCGACCGATTTCTTCTTGAGCGACGCGCACCAGGTGGCTGCGAGGCTCGCGGAAGGCAAGCAAGGCAGGTACCGCGTCGACTTGTCACGATCGGCCATCTACTTGCCACGGACGAGGAATTTTCCGGAGAACACTGACGTTGAGTCCACACTCACGCTGACCGGCGACGAGCCCATCGAGTTCGTGCGGGCCGTGACCCCCGATCCGCGCGCGGTCACCGTGCACGAGCATTTTTCTTTCATTCAAGCGCCGCCGCCTGGATTTCACAGCCGCCCGTCCGATCCACGCGCCGGCTATTTTGGCATCAGCTACATGGATTTTGCTTCACCTGTCGACGTGCCTATTGTGCAGCGGTACATCGCGCGTCATCGGCTGGCCAGGAAAGATCACTCCGGGGCGGTGGGCGAGCCGGTCAAGCCGATCGTCTATTACGTGGACCGCGCCATCCCGGAGCCGATCCGCTCGGCTGTGCTCGAAGGCGCTGGATGGTGGAACCAGGCGTTCACGGCCGCAGGTTACAAGGATGCCTTTCAGGTCCGGCTGCTGCCGGAAGACGCCGATCCCATGGACATCCGCTACAACGTGATCGAATGGGTGCCGCGCTCGACGCGAGGATGGTCGATTGGCAATGCTGTCGTCGATCCCCGCACCGGGGAAATTATTAAGGGCCATGTGACCCTCGATGCTCTGCGTATCCGCCAGGTTTTTCTGATTGCTCAGGGACTGCTGAACCCATTTGGCAAGGACCCCGGAGCGTTGGCCAGGGCCAATGCCATGGCGCTGGCGCGGATTCGCCAGCTCGCCGCCCACGAAACCGGACACACCCTGGGCCTCCTGCACAACTATGCCGGCAGCATCGTTAACCGGGCCTCCGTCATGGACTATCCACCGCCAACCGTGAGTGTGAACGCAAACGGCGTTCCGGATGTTTCCGACTCTTATGCGGTCGGCATTGGCGCATGGGACAAGGTAGCCATCACTTACGGGTATCGAGACCTCGCGGCCGAAAGCAACGAGGTCCAGGCACTCGACAAGATTTTGGACGACTCCTTGGCCGGCGGTTTGCTTTACCTGACGGACCAGGACGCGCGTCCGCCGGGCTCCGCTAGCCCGGTGGCGCACCTGTGGGACACGGGAAGCAACACGCTGGACGGTCTGGCCCAGGTCATCGCGGTACGCCAGGCGGCGCTCAAGAATCTTTCCGAGAATGCGATTCGGGAGCACACGCCCATGGCGACTCTCGAGGACGTGCTGGTTCCCGTCTACCTCTACCATCGCTATCAGGTCACGGCGGTAACAAAATCCATCGGCGGGCTGAATTACTCCTTCGACCTTCGCGGCTCCGCGCGCAAAGGCCCGGAGATCGTGCCTGCCGCGGAACAACGCAAGACCATTCGCGCGGTCCTGCAAACCCTGTCACCGCAGTTCCTTGCAGTTCCTGAGCGGCTGCTGGCCATCATTCCACCTCGGCCGCCGTTCTATGGCCGGTCGCAGGAAAACTTCGCGCTACGTACCTCGCCGGCCTTTGACTCTCTAGCGCCTGCCGAGGCCGCCGCGGAAATCGTGGTCGCACTGCTGCTTCAACCCGAACGGGCTGAGCGCATGATCGAGTTCCATGCACGCGAGGCCGGCAATCCCGGCTTTGACGAACTGCTGGATGATCTGATCAACGCGACCTGGAAAATGGAGCCTGCGTCTGGATATACCGGCGCCATTGAGCGCGTCGTAAATGGGGTTGTGCTCGACCACTTGATGACGCTTGGCGCCGACCAGCATGCATCGGCCCAGGTGCGGGCGATCGTGCTGTTCAAGCTGGACGAGTTGAAGAAATCGCTTGTTTCTCGCGAACCGCTATTGAAGGATGCGGCGTCGCGCGCGGAATTCTTTTTTGCCAGAAATCAAATCGATCGCTTTGAGAAGAATCCTGCCGACGTCCATCGGCCTCTCCCAGCGCCGCCTCCCGCCGGTGATCCCATCGGCGCGGATGGCTGGGACTAGCACGAGATCGGGTCGATTCATAACACCAGCAACGTTAAAGAGATGAAAGACAACGACCTGTCAGTATGAACCCTGCTTCTCGAAAATCTTTCGAGGATTCTCAACCAGCATGGTGTGCAACTGCTCGTCGGTCACGCCCTGTTTCTTGAGCGCCGGGATCACATCGTTGTGGATGTGCAGGTAGTGCCATCGCGGCAGAATTTGGGGTAGTGGCCGTTCCGGAAGCCAGTGGTTATAGCAGGCGGCGTCATGGGAGAGCACCATCTTGTCCGCGCGTCCGCGACGGCACATCTGGGCCACGGTATTGACGCGGTCTTCAAAAGAGAGAATGGTATCGATGCCGAAACGGTCCATGCCGATATACGAACCGGCGCCGGTCAACTCTTCGAGGTACGCGAGGTCGGTGGTATCGCCGGAGTGACCGATGACCACGCGCGAGAGATCCACGCCTTCTTCGCGAAAGATCCGCTGCTGATCGAGCCCGACCTTCTTGCCGGCGTGAGTGTGCGTGGAGATGGGCACGCCGGTCTTGCGATGCGCCTGGGCCGTGGCGCGAAGAATTCGCTCCACGTCCTTGGTGACGCCCGGCTCGTCGGTAGCGCACTTGAGGATGCCGGCCTTCACGCCGGTATCGGCAATGCCCTCAGTGATGTCACGCACGAACATGTCCACGATCAGTTCCGGGCCGCCCAGGACGGTGCCCGGCCCCCGGAAGTGAAAGTAGAGCGGCGCGTCGTGGTAGGTATAAATCCCCGTGGCCACGATGATGTTGATCCCGGTCTTACCGGCGATCTCTTTGATCCGGGGAATGTAGCGTCCCAGGCCGATCACGGTGAGATCAACAATCGTATCCACACCCCTCGACTTGAGTTCGTTCAGCCGCGCCACCGCGTCGGCAACGCGTTTGTCTTCGGCGCCCCATTCTTCGGGATAATTCTGGACGATCTCCGTATCCAGGACGAAGACGTGCTCGTGCATCAGGGTGGTTCCTAGTCGGGACGAATCCAGCGCGCCGCGAACCGTCTGTATCTGAGCCATGCTGAGAGATTCCTTCGCTGCGGATTAGAGCAGTTTCCAGAAATAGTGAAGCCCGCATTCCACCTCAGTGGCTGAAGCCGGAGAGCTTTTTGTAGCTGCAACGCAGGCATAAAAGCCTGCTCCACCCTGTGCCGGATACAGCAATTCTGGAACTGTAGGGGGCAAGTATCCCAAGGTGGAATGCATGGCGTCAAGAGAGGAAGATGTAGCGCCGTGGGCCCGCTTTGGCACGGGAAAGCAGGCCCACGGCCAGGCACCCGACTGGGGTAAAACAATTCAGCGCCGGCATGGCTTTCTTGCCGGCGCCGAATCTCGTACAACGACCTAGAACGTCAACTTTGCGGCGAACTGGAGCTGTCTGGGATTGAAGACAGTTCTGGGCGTGCCCACTTGGCCGCTGGGCCCGGTAATGCCGTCGCCGAAGTGTACCGGCGGTGCGCCTATGAAATCCGGGGCGCCATAGACCGAGAACACCTCGTCCACGTTAGAGCGGTTAAACAGGTTGAAGGTATCCATCGAGAGATGCAACTGCAGTTTCTCCTTGAAATGGATGGCCCGAGAGATCCGGAGATCGACGGTCTGCAAGCTATCGCCCCGGTAGGTGTTGCGCGACACGCCACTCACACGGTCGGTCACGGGATTGCCGTCATTATTGGCGTCAAAGCCGACGAACAAGGTGAATGGCCGCGCGGATTGAAGGGTGATAATGCTGCTCAGTTCGAAATTGCGCAGGAAAGGCCCCCATTCCTGCGGCGTATCCGCCACAAAATTGGCGACGAACCGGTGGCGGGCGTCCTGATTGGAATTGGCGCGCTCCAGGTTCCGCTGTGCGTTGGATTGGGGCGTGCTCACGAAGGTCACAAAGGTGCCATCGTCCAAGGTGTGGGAAAGCGTGTAGTTGGCGTTCAACGTGAAATACTTGCTCGCCTTTTCGATCACCTGCAGAGTCACGCCGTGGTAGACGGAGTTCCCGGAAGAGTCAGTGAAGTAGAAGATTCCGTTGGTCCCAGGCGAACCGGCCGGAGGCGCGGGAATGGAAGGAACGTTGAGGGCGAAGGCGTAAATATCTCTGTTGGTGCCAGTCTCCGCGCCCACCGGCGGTCCGACGTTCAAGTCGATGGGCCGAACCAGGTGGTGGCCGGCGACGAACAGGTAACCGACGTCAACGGTCAGTCCCTTCACGATCTCACGATCGATTTCCAGGCTGGCCTGCTCGGAATACGGCGGCCGAAGATTGCGGTCCACCATGGTTCCACCCTGCACGAAGAGTGAATTCAGAGGGAAGGAGCCGTTGTTGATCAAATTCTCGAAAGCCGAGGTAAGCAACGGCGGCGGCACGGTTCCGGGAGGCAACGGCGAACCTGGAGGGATCGCGGGGCCGGTAGGGCAGCCATGAACCGTAGTACTGGGGATAACACACGGAGTGGGCAGGAACATGCTGTTCAGCGTCCATTGCCCTGTGGTCTGGTTGTTGTTCGTGGGCAATCCAGGGATGGTCGGCGGCCGCTGTTGCGACGGTACAAAGAAGAACGTGAGGTTGTATTTGTCGTCGAAGATCCCGTATCCGGCGCGTACCACGGTCTTGGAGTCGGGCGACCAGGCCAGACCAACTCGGGGCTGGAACTCCTTGCGATAGGGATTAATGAAGAACCCCAAGCCGGTTTCCCAGTCGTAACGCAGGCCGTAGTTGAGAGTAAGTTTGGGCGTGATCTTCCACTGGTCCTGGCCGAAGAAACCGAAGTACTGATGGCTGAGATTGAAGGAGAAGTCACCAATGTTCGAGGGCAAAAACGGGTTCGCCCAGGTCGTGGGCAGCGTGGGCGCGGATGTTGCCGGGTTATACGGCCCCGTGCCGATTGGCGATCCCCAGAAGAAAGCGGCGATACACGGCGCAACCAGGCCGACCAGCGGCGGCGGGCACGGTGCGCTGCCCCAGCCGGATTTGCCTGACGCCAGGAAGTCACCCAGGCTGGGGAAAATGACGCGGGCCGGCGTGAAGCCGGGATTGATCACAAAGTTCTGGATGAAACTGGTGTCAACCCCGAACTTCGTATAGTGCTTGCCGTTGATCATGGAAAACGTATCCGCGAGCTGGGTGCGTTTTTCGTCGTAACGGTCAAAGGCGCCGAAGTTGTGGCCGAAGAGCAGCAGGTTGGGGATATCCAGGTTAGGCTGGCCGGTCACGCCGGGGAAGCCGTAGTTGCGCTGCGCCCATTGCACCAGCACGTCGTTGACGCGGGTAGAGCTGAGCTGCGAGGTCCAGGAGCCGACAATGGTCTGGTCGCGCAGCAGGCCGTTGCGGCCGCTGCTGGGCGCGCCGATGCCGCCTCCGTCCAGCGTCTGGCCCACCAGCATGTTGAGGTTGGTGGCGTCCTGGATGGAATAGCGCGCCGAAACCCGGTTCCTGTCGTTGAACTGGTGGTCCAGTTTGATGAACCCGTTGTCGACGTCGGCGGTGGTAAGCACGTTCAGGTTCTCCGGTGGCAAACCATAGCTCGCCTTGACCGCGTTGATGGCCGAGAGATTGCCGACCAGCAGTCCGGGATAGGTCGGCGACTGCCCGCGCCTCTGGCCTTCGTAATTCACGAAGAAGAACGTCTTGCTCTTCTGAATGGGACCGCCCAAAGTGAACCCATACTGTCCCTGGCGCAGGGTGTCAAACCCGGGCTGAGTCAGGATGGATTTGGCGTCGAACGCGTTGTTCATAAGGTAGGCGTACACCGATCCGTGCAGGTCGTTGCTGCCCGACTTGGTCACGATGTTGACGATGCCGCCCAGCGCCCGGCCGTACTCCGCGCCGAAACTGTTGTTGACCACACGGAATTCGCTCACCGCTTCCTGTGACGGCGTGGCGCGCTGCGAGCCGGTAGCCGTGTTGATGTTGTCGGCGCCGTCGACCGTCACGCTGTTGTTCAGGTCGCGCTGGCCACCGAAGGAGATGCGCGTGACCGTGGGATCGGTAAAGGTCGATTGCAGGCTGATGCGTCCCGTGGTCACGCCCGGGCTGAGAAGCGCAAAATCGGTGAACAGGCGGCCGGAAATCGGCAGAGCCTGAATCTGTTCGGCGGCGATCACCTGGCTCACCTCGGTGCGTGTCGGCTCAATGACCGGCGCTTCCGTCGTAACCTGCACGGTTTCCGTCGCGCCCGCGACCCGCATCGTAATGTCCAGGGTAGCAACCTGTCCCACGCGCAGCACGATGCCCGGTTGCGTGTACTTGGCAAACCCCTGGGATTCCGCCGTAAGCTCGTACGTTCCCGGCTGCAGGTTGGTCAGGATGTACGACCCTGTCCCGGTGGAAACCGCCTTATAGATGTGGTCGGTGTCCACGTTGCGCAGGCTGACCGCGGCCTTGGCGATCACGCTGCCGCTCTGGTCACGGACGGACCCGTTCAACTGCGCTTCTGTAGTGGAAACCTGGGCCAGGGCTGAAACGCTGAAGCAAAACAGGCAGATGACCGACAAAAGACGGGTGAGAGCACGGTGTTTCATGGGGATTTTTTTTCCTCCAGGGCGCGATGCCTGACGAACGTTCGTTCGATACCGATTTGCCAAAAACACACGCTTACGCGGACTGACGCTCCTGGCCGGGCACTTTTTCACAGCGAGCAGGGAATGTCAAGGAGAATTCTTCGATGTCAAAGCAACTGCGCCCTGCTCATTCCCCAGACAAATCCCACAGCGAGAGG
>CAZFRV010000232.1:0-15805 GCA_964521445.1 uncultured Acidobacteriaceae bacterium | reverse complement strand
GGGAGAACATTACCGTCCTGCGTTTTGAGAATGGGAAACAGCAACGGCTGCCGTTCCGTTACAAAGAGGTCGTGCAAGGGAAGAACACCGAGCAGAATGTCGCGCTCCGCCCCGGAGACATCGTGGTGGTGCCATGAACCGTCTGCGTTTGTGGGGGGCGGAGGTCGGTCTGGCGATCGGGTGTCTGCTGATGGTCGCGCCGGTAGCGGTTGCTCAGAATTCGCCGTCGCCATCAACGTCCAGCGAAAGTTCCCCTCAGCCGGAGGCGCCGCAAGTAGCAGCCCCTGCGAATTCGTATGCTGTTTCCCTCGGCACTGGCGAACTCATCAGCCTCACCGGCGCCGAGAACGCCGGTAACGCCAGCAGCGCTCAGTCGGCGGGCCAGGCCGAATATGCCGACGGACTGAGCCCCCGCGCTCCAGCCAGGGAGTTTACACGCCAGTTTTTCTATGGGGCTTCGGTCGCGTCGACATATATCAGTAACTATGCGGGTATCGGGACCCCGGGCCAGACGTCCACCACCGTCAGCCCTTACATCGGCCTGCTGATGCCGACTAAAACGGGCAGCTTCATTCTGCAATACGACGCGGTGGTCAACCCGCGCGATCCCAACGTGCCGGGCGGTGGGCCGCAGGCCTATCAGGCACTCTCCTTGACCGCCCAGGGGGCGTTCAGCCGGCGCTGGTCCTGGACCTTTGTGGGAGGTGGCGGCTATGGGTCCGAGGCGACCCGCCTGGAAGGACCGTTGACCTACTCGCTGATCCAGAACACCCCGATTCTCGATGCCAGTTCCACCGTTCTGCTTCCGGCTACCAACGTTCTCTTTGTCGCCAACACCGCCCGGCTGACGTTTCAAAAAGACGAGCGCAACTCGTTCGGGTTCACGTTGGCGCAGACTTATACCGGAATTGACGAAAACCCGAACGCCCCCGGTATTCCCGGGGAGCATTCGAGCGCGGTGGGCGTAAAGGTGGATTACGCTCATGCGATCTCCAGCCGGCTGATGCTGACCAGCTACGCCGATGAAGAGGCTGTGGTGAGCGGTGCGTCTTGTTATACGTATGGCGGGGGCGTGGGTCTGTCGGCCAAGCTGACCCGGGCGGTGAGTCTGGACGTGCAAGGCGGCCCGCAGTTTACCTCTTCCGGATGCGGGGTCCAGCAAGGCGGAAACTTCAGAGCGGTCCTCGTGGACCATATCAACCGCAAGGACCGCGTCTACGCGAGCGTCAGCCGGGAGTTTACTACCGCGTATCAGGCTCGAGGGAACTGGCAAGACACCGTGGCAGGCGGCTTCGCCAAAGGCATGGGGCGCGCCGGCTTCGCTACCGACGCCGGCTTTGTGCGCGCTGCGCTGCCGGCCGCGCAGGATTACCACGGTTTCTTCGTAGGCCCCCGCTTTCACCTCAAGATCGCCAACAGCCTGGGATTGACTGCGGGCTACAGGGCCTTTCGGGTTACCGGCGGAGGCTTCCCCAATGGCGTCCTGAACATTGCGGCAGTTTCGATCGACTGGTATCCGCCCGGCATGCGCTTGAAATAACGAGAACAGGAAAGGGAAATCAAAGGCAAGCCATGAATCAAACTACGACCGACCAGACGATGATCTTTTGGAACTGCATGCAGCACCATCGCGCCTGGATTTTCCTGGGGACCATGTTTCTCTCGCTGCTGGGATTCACCGTCATCGTCCTGCTGCCCGACCATTACAAGGCCTCCACCACCATTCTGGTGGACCCGCAGCAGGTTCCCGAACACTACGTGAGTCCCACCGTAAGTTCGGACCCTGCGCAACGCCTCAACACCATCACTGACCAGGTGCTGAGCTCGACACGCCTGCAGCAGATCATTGAGGAGTTGCAACTTTATCCCGGCCTGCGCGGCCAGATGTCCAGAGAAGAGATCGTTGATGCCATGCGCAAGAACATCGTGGTCCGGGTAAAACAAGGACCGTCAGCCGATCTCAGCAGCTTCACGATTGAGTATGAGGGCACACGTCCCCAGGAGGTGGCGAGGGTAGCCAACCAACTGGCCGCCAGCTTCATTGAGTGGAACGTCAAGAACCGCAAACAACAGGCAGAGGACACCACCCAGTTCCTGGAAGCGCAATTGAAGAACGCCAAGCAAAACCTGGAAGCGCAGGAAAGGAATGTCAGCGCCTTCAAGATGCAGCACCTGGGCGAGATGCCGGAACAGCAAACCGCCAACCTGCAGGAGGTTTCGCAGCTACAAACGCAACTTCAGGTCAACGCCGAAGCCTTGAACCGTCTGGACGTGGAGCGCACGCTGCTGATGCGCGGATTGGACCCCGCGGGAGCGGGGTCCCTGCCAAAGGGCAGCGCACCCTTGACCGAGCGCGCCCGTCTGGAGGCGGAGAGAGTGCAACTAAGGCAACAACTTCTGGATCTGGAAGGCCGCTACACGTCGGTTCATCCGGCAGTGCGGCAAGCGGCCGCACGCATGCAGAAACTCGATGACCAGATCAAAGCCCTTCCACCAGATCCAGTTGTCTCAGAGGATGCCCAGGATAATTCCCCGGCCGCGGTGCGCCTGCAACTGCTGGATCGCGAAGCCAAACGCCTGAACGCCGAGCAAGCGCGTATTACTTCCCAGATCAGCGCTTACCGGAGCAAGATTGACGCGGTCCCGATTCGCGAACAGCAGATGGCGGAGCTGGACCGTAACTACAGCATCACCAAAGAACACTACCAGTCGCTGCTGGATAAGACGTTCTCGGCAGGCATGGCTGCCGATCTCGAACGCAAGCAGCAGGCGGAACACTTCACCATCCTGGACGTAGCCCAGGTGCCGGAAAGGCCGTTCAAGCCCAGGCGCGCCCGTTTACTGCCGGCGGCGTTTCTGGCGGCGTTGGCGTTTTGCATCGGGCTGGCCTGGATGAAGGACTCGATGGACAACTCGCTGAAGGTCGAGCGGCAGCTCAAGGCCATGCTGCCGGCACAGGTCCCCTTGTTGGCTGCGATCCCGAGACTGCCGGACTCGACAGCCCGGCGCCGCGCGTTGCGGTTTGCCGTGGTGGTGGCACTGGTAACGCTGGTCGGCTGCGCTCTTGAAGCCGGCCTGTTCCTCAAGCTACATCCAATTATTTAGCGGGTATGAAGGCGGGCGACGGCCCGGCGGAGAGTGCCTATTGGCCCGAACTGCTGGCCGAATGTCTCGGGACTGAAACGCCGCCCGAGCGCCGGTAGTAGTAGTCCGAATGGGAGATTTCGTCCGCAGCGTTGAAAACTACTCCCGCCAATTTTTTGGGATCGATCTGCGCCAGAACCTGGGCCAGGGATTCACGAGCCGTCTTTCTGGCTCGCGCGAGAACCATCACGCTTTCGCAATGGGCCATGATCAGCTCGAAGTCGGAGACAGCCAGCGCCGGCGGCGAATCCACAATCACCAGCCGAAAAGTCTCGGAGGCCCATCCCATGAATTCTTTCCAACTCTCGCCGGCAAACAGTTCTGCCGGTGACCTGCCGGGCTCGCCAGCGGGCAGGACATAGAGGTCGGGAATATCGGTGCGAAGAACGGCTGAGGGGGCTTCGCATTGATTCTCGAGAATCCCGGCCAGACCCGGCGACTCGGTAACGCCCACTAGCCGGGAGAGGCCGCCGGTGCGCAGGTCGGCGTCCACAGCCAAGACCGGCCAGTCTTGGATTTGGGCGTAACACAGTGCCAGATTGAACACAGTCAGGCTCTTGCCCTCGCCTTGGGCGGTGCTGGTTACGGCCAGGGAACGAATCCCTTTTGCGGTCTGCTGCTTCGTCAACCGCGTGCGAAGAGTGCGGTAAGACTCCACGGCCGCTTGCATGGCTGGGTTGTACTGCGTCATCAGAAACGATTTCTCTTCAGTTCGCGGCAGGCGAATCGTGCGGCAGTCTTCCAGGCGTCTTTCGGCCAGTTGAAATGCTACACCACGCGATTCCTGGAGGGGTCGAAGCAGCTCTTTCAGGCCTGTTTCTGCCGGCCGCACCGGGCCTGCGTCGCTGTCCAGGTCTTGCTTCAATGAACCTACCAGGTCCTGGATGTCCACATTCGCCGGCGCAGCGGCGGTGGCCTTGCTGTGTTGCGCATTCGTGGTCTCGTTGAAGAATTTGCTCATGGGGCCTCGGTTGTCGAGCCGAAAAGTGGGTTCATACCTTGACTCCCGAAGGCGGACGTATCGCGGCTGCCGCGGCCGCGCTTGCCACGTCCGGCAGGAACTCGCCGAAGCTGAGGTCTGCCGATGCCTCCGCGACAGAATCCGCGCCGATCTTTCTCATCTGCCGGCTAAAGCCAAGGTGCAGGGCACGATCGCAGAGCAGGTTGATCAACCGCGGTACTCCCTTCGTCAAGCGAAAGATCTCCTCCAGCGCGGGAGTGGAGAAAGGTCCCTCACCTTGCAATCCGGCAACATGCATCCGCTCCGCGATGTAGGCGCGAGATTCAACCAGGGTCAGCGGCCGTAACTTGGAGAACACTGCGATGCGCTGCTTTAACGCTGACAGTTCCGGCTTCATCAGTAGCGGCAACAGTTCCGGCTGGCCGCAAAGGATCACCTGCAGCACGTTGACGGGATAGTTATCGAGGTTCAAAAGCAGGCGCACCTCTTCGATCAAGGCCGGGGCCAGCAGGTGTGCTTCGTCGATGATCAGCACGACTGCGCCGTTATGCCGGTGAGAATCCAGCAGTAGTCTGTGCAGCGCCCGCAAGCGAGCAGGTTTGCCGGCAGCGGTCGAGATCTCCAGTTCGTCAAAGAGCGTTTCGAACAGCTCATCGGCCGTCAGAGTGGGATTGATGACGAAAGCTGACCGAAGCGGCCGTTCGACGGATGCTTCATGTGCCAGGATATGCTGCAGACAATATAACAATGTGGTCTTGCCGGTTCCGATCGGCCCCACGGAGATTTGCAGGCCCTTGCGCTCGGATACGCCCTCCACCATCGCGCGCAGGGTATTTCGATGAGGCTCCGCCAGATGCAGAAATCGCGGGTCAGGGGTAAGCCTGAACGGTTCTTGTTTCAAGCCGTAAAAAGCCGAATACATTGTCAGGCCCTTTTGAAGCCGGTCCTTGTCACGGCGTGTGGAAGGGCAACTCTGGTTCCAAACAACGCCAACCCGGTATCTTGTGAATCAGCGGTTTGGGAAGAAAACAAAGATACGGCAGCGCCGCCGGCGGCAGCCTGTGCAATGGATTTCCCAATTTGCGCCAGATATTTCCTTCTTTTAAAAAGCTGATGCATGCTTGGACGGACAATCCCTGCTCGGGCAAACGGCGTCTTTCGTTTTGCCAGAATCTGGGCATTCGGGATTTGCGCTGGCACTTGCCTTCGCCGCCGACATTCGAACGGCAGAATAAAAGAAGACTTATGTTCATCAGGATCCGCGATCCAAGGTACCCGACGGATGCGCTGGCAGGTCTTAGCGGCTCAGTGTGACTGGGCCAAACCTGTCCTCCTCCACACCTTCGCAAAACTTTCAGAGTACCTGTTTTGGGCAAACAGTTGCACACTCTTAGCAAGTCGGCGGCGCGACCATAGGCGACGCGAAAACAAGCCTGGCGAGAAATAGAGCTGTGAAAGTTTGTCGGAGAATCGATCGGGGTCAGGCTGCGCAGCCGTAGAACAGCCTGCCGCTAACCAGGCTGCACGCAAAAGACAGTTTGGAAGGCGCGCAAAACGTGGACCATTTCAGCTCTGACAACCATTCTCGCGAAGATGACATCTTTCCCGATTGGGAGTGCTTGTAGTTTCCAGCCTCGTCATTGCCCAGTTGTCGCGGGCTCACAGCTCAGGCCTCATCAATCAAAGATCCAGGAAACTGGCACGCGGATGTCGGTTTGGTAAACCGGCATCACGCTTGCTAGCGCAAAGCCACAGGGCCCCTTTTTATCCCGCACCGATGAAGTGAAGTGCGGGTTCGGAACCAGCGACAATCCATCCTGGTTATGAAGAATCCTGCACAATCCGGTCGTCTTCAGTGCCCTGCTTATCACGATTCCTTGAGCTCCCGATGGCATGTAAGCAGGTATTCGAACGGCCGCAACCGGGAGGTCATGGAGGCTCGCCCGCCCCAGGACCCGTGGCAGGAACAACGCGGGCCTCGCTCCGCCGCCGTGGACGTGGAATTCTTCCCATTAGTGTCCGCGGCACACGAATTTAAGACCCCGCTGGTGGTCATGCTGGGATACGCCGAGCTGCTGCACAGCGGTCGTCTGGGAGGCGTAAACGATCGTCAGCGGGAAGTGGTGGGTGAGATTCAGCAGAGCGCGGAGCGGCTTCAGAAGCTGATCCAGGATCTGTTGCTGCTGTACGAGCTGCGGACGGCGCGAAGCGCCACCAAGCTGGACTTGGAAGCCGCCTCTGTGAACGATCACGTCCGCGAGATATTCGACTACTGGAGGCCCGTGGCCAGGCAGAAGTCGATGGTATATCAACTGTATCTGGCGCCACGCGCTCCGCGCGTGAGCGTGGAGCCGCTAAAACTCCAGCACATTGTCTCCAACCTGATCGAGAACGCCCTGAAGTATTCTCCTGGCGGCGCCCAGGTGGTGGTGAGTGTGACCCAGTGCTTTTGGGAGCGACGCACGGCGCAAACCGAGTTTCTGTTCAATTTCGAGCGCAAAGCAGATGTCAGGATCGAGAATGCGGTGCGTATTGATGTGACTGACACCGGCCCGGGCATTCCCCGGGACCACCATCAAGACATCTTTTGGGACTTCGTTCAATTACCAGGCGCATCTTCGCGAGGCACCGGACTAGGACTGGCCATAGCCCGGCGCCTGACAGAGGCCCATGGGGGTGCGCTCTGGGTGGAAAGTGAGCTGGGCAGAGGAAGCCGGTTTTCCTTGTTGCTGGCCCAGACCCGGGTAGAGGAGACGAGAAATGAGCGCGCCGAACATCCTGCTCGTCGATGATGAGCCGAGTGTACTTCGTTACATCAAGACCCTGCTGGAAATTGAAAACTACCGTGTTGAAACCGTGGGCAGCGGCGAAGAAGCGCTGCAGCGGATGCAACGCCGGCCAGTCCCCAGTCTGATCGTGCTGGATCTCCTGATGCCCGGCATGGACGGCTTGCAGACCCTCGAGAACTGCAAAAAGATCCACCCCGAACAGAAGGTCGTCATGATGTCGTGCGTCAGCGACACCGGCAAGGTGGTCCAGGCCATGAAGCTGGGCGCCAGTGACTATCTCACCAAGCCGTTCCAGCTTCCGCAATTACAGGGAGCGATTCGTCGCGCCCTGGAATCAAGCCTGCCAGAGGAGGTCCAGGCTGCGAAAGAGACGCCGAAGGGCGCCGAGATGGTGGACACCCTGGATGATCAGTTGTTCTTCCTGGCTGCGAGCCCGGTCATGAAGGAGATTCGGGCGCAGGTTGCGCTCATCGCCAAAGTGGACGTTCCGGTCCTCTTATTGGGTGAGAGCGGCGTTGGCAAAGAGATCGTGGCGCGGCTGATTCACAAGATGTCGATTCGCGCTCACCGCCCCATGCTCAAGGTGAATTGCGCGGCGCTGCCGGCTGACCTGCTGGAGAGCGAACTGTTTGGCTATGAATCCGGCGCTTTTACCGGGGCCGGCAAACCCAAACCGGGTAAGTTTGAATTGGCCCACAAAGGCACGATCCTCCTGGATGAAATCGGCGAGATGAGCGCCGCTTTGCAGGCCAAGCTGCTGCACGTCCTTCAGGACGGACAATTCTCCCGGCTGGGCGGGCGGGCCAATATACGGGTGGACGCCAGGATCCTCGCCGCCACCAACATCGACGTGCAAAGAGCCATTGCCGCGCGCAGGCTGCGGGAAGACCTCTACTATCGTCTGAACGCCTTTACCATAACCATCCCTCCTCTGCGTGAGCGTCGCCAGGAAATCCCATTGTTGTTGGCCAGCTTCATGAAGGATCTGGCGCAGAAATTCGCCAAGAACCCGTTGCCCATCTCCGATCGACTGGTGCAAGAGTGCATGCGCTACTACTGGCCGGGCAACTTGCGCGAGCTGGGCAACTTCGTCAAACGTTATCTGGTGCTCGAGCAGGAAGACCTGGTCATCGCCGAATTGCAGAGCAAGGCCAAAGAGGCGAGCGACCTGGACGGAGCCGGAGCCGGTCATCCCCTTTCCATGCGCGGAGGGCTCAAGGCCCTGGTGCGCAGTCTGAAAGATGATGCGGAAGCCAGGGAGATCACGCGCGCGCTGGAGGACGCCAACTGGAACCGAAAGCTCGCCGCCGCACAATTGCACATCAGCTATAAGGCGCTCCTTTATAAGATCAAACAGTACGGGTTGGCGCCGGCCGCGGAGCCGGAACGCCGTCTGGGCGCGGCCAATCGTTGGTAACCACCATCCCGAACGATTTCCGATTACAATCAGGGCATCAAAATTACAGGGGCGGCGCAGGTGGAGCTGCGTCACGCAACTCGTACAGGAGTTACGAGATGGGGAAATACCTTGTTACCGGCGCGGCTGGATTCATCGGGTCAGCCATCGTCAGGGCCTTGATGGACCGCGGAGACCAAGTCCGCGGCTTGGATGATCTTTCTACCGGGAAGAGGGAGAACGTCGCCGGGCTGAAAGGACCTCTGGACTTTCGTGAAGTCAGCCTGCTTGATGCTACGGGAACGGCGTCGGCGTGCGAAGGAATCGACTGCGTGTTTCATCAGGCGGCCCTGCCCTCTGTGCCGAAGTCGGTCGCCGAACCCAAGCTTACCAACGCCGTGAACATCGAGGGCACGCTCAACCTGCTGATTGCCGCTCGCGATGCCGGCGTCAAGCGCGTGGTATATGCGGCCTCATCTTCCGCGTACGGCGAAAGCGAGAGGCTGCCCAAGCGGGAAGACATGGTTCCCCATCCTATCTCGCCCTATGCCACGCAGAAACTCGCCGGGGAGCATTACATGCATGTGTTCTCCAAAGTGTACGGGTTGGAAACCGTGAGCCTGCGCTACTTCAACGTCTTTGGACCGCGCCAGGACGCCAACTCGCAGTACTCCGCCGTCCTGGCCAAGTTCATCACGCAGATGCTGCAAGGACGCAGTCCGACCATCTTTGGCGACGGTGAGCAGAGCCGCGACTTTACTTATATAGACAACACCGTCCGCGCCAATCTGCTGGCGTCGGAGGCCCCAGCCGGGGAAGTTTCAGGCAAAATGTTCAACGTGGCCACCGGTGTCCGCTACTCGCTGAACCAGACATACAAGATCCTGCAGGGCATTATTGGATTCTCCGGCGCGCCCCTGTATGCCTCGGCCCGCACCGGCGACGTCAAGCATTCCCTGGCCGACATCACGCTCGCTCAAAAGCACCTGAAGTATGCTCCTGCGGTCGGTTTTGAAGAGGGCCTCCGGCGCACTGTAGATTGGTACCGGGAGACCTCGCCAGATGTCAGCCGCGCGGCTCTGGTTCGCTGACGGACCCCGCCAGCTCGGCGTACGCTTGCTCAAATTGAGCCTTCAGGATGCTGTTAGGCGCGGTGAATCCCTGCACCACCTGTCTGGCCCATTCGCCGTATTGGCGCTTGCGATCAGGACTCCACTCCGCCGGAGGGCTGGCTAGAAGAGAGCGCAGGTTCGAGATCTTATCTGCCAGCTTCAGGGTCTGTGCCCGAGGCGACTTGTGCGGCGCCGATTCAATCTGCAAGGCCTTGCGGGTTTCTTTGGGCAGAGACTTGTCATCCGTGGCCTCCAACACCAGGCTGGTGACGTCGGCGCCGAAACGCTGCTCCAGATCCTGCGCCGTCGTGTCCGTGTCTTCGATGGTATCGTGCAGCAGGCCGGCCATGACTAGGTTGGTATCCAGTGTCTCACTGCTGGCGGCGATCAATTCCGCTACCTCAATCACGTGGTTGACGTAAGGTTCCTTGGCGAGTCCTTTGCGTTTCTGACCGGCATGCTTCTCCGCGGCAAAACGGGCCGCCGCTAGAATCCGCCGCACGGGCCCCGAACAGGATTCGTGTTCATCAGTCCTAACCATCGGCCTTGCCCTCTTTTCGTGCCGCTTTTTTATTGCATCCACATGCACTTAGCTTGAATCAAAAGTTGTTTGCCTTTCGTGCTTCCGGAAAGTCCGATCCTTGCTTCTTCAGATCGGGCAGCATGTTATTAATTTTACTTGGGCCCAGAGGTATTTGTATTCCATGCCAGAAGTTACTGCGCGATCATTTTCTTCCAAACTGCGAAGCCTTACTGCGGAACTCCGTTCGCTGGATAGGGACCTCAAAGCCAGCCCATCGCCCACAGGCAATGCTTTGCGCGAGTTTCGCCAGACCCTGGATAACGTCCGCATGACCGCCTGGACCGTCAGCGAGCTGCTCAACGCCCGCCAGACGAAGAAGGACCCCCAGGCCGTGCTCTCGTTTCTGACAGCGGAACGGTTGCGGCGTTTCAGCCAGATGGTGCAGGACCTCTGCGGCGACCTCGAACACGATGGCGACGCCTGGCCCACCCAAGGCGTGAAGGCGCTGGAAGCATCTTTAACGCAGTTGCGCGAGCGTCTGCGCGGGGTATCGAGCCGGGAGCAATAGGCGCTTCCACCATCCCGAATCCCCGCGACCCGGAGCTTTGCGCAGGGGGCGCGGGGTGAGGGACCCGTCTCCGCCGCTGCGTCGCGGGAGCCAAGAGGTGCTTGTCTTGAAGGGTCCCTGCCTCTCACACGATAGCTTGCCTCAGGTTCAAGATTCGAACCTGGCTCTCCCTGCCATTTCCGGACACTGTTGGCGAATTCGCTTTTCACGTCGACAGCCAGGTCTTGGAGTAAATACCGATAGGTGTGCAGCCAACCCTCGTGCCGTGATGACTTCCATATTGCCGACTATCCCGCGGAGGGAGTAGGTTTATGTCGGCAGCGTCTCAAGGTCTCGTTTCTAGCCTGCCTCATCGGGCGTTGGAGTCTATGCCGCTGAAGAGAAAGTTGATGATCGCTCTGCGCAGATTACAGGCCGAGGACTTCGACGCGGTGCATGCTCTGATTTCGAACATGGAAGTCGTTCGGTATATGCTGCTGCCAGTTTGCTCTCGCGATGAGAGCGAGAAGTTTTTGTCTGAGTCGATAGATGAGTCCCCGTCAAGCCCGTGGCGTTCTATTGTGCGCGCAATCATCAGTCCACCTGGCGGCGAGCTGGTCGGCCTATGCGGTGTAGTCAACCTCAGGGGCAACAGCGATGGTGAAATTTGGTATCTGATCAATCCCAAATTGTGGGGAACAGGCATTGCGACAAAGGCCGTGAAAGAATTGCTGCAGCTTGGATTTTCAGAGATGGCTCTGCACCGAGTCTGGGCAACCTGTCTTCCGGAGAACCCCGCCTCTGCGCGCGTGCTGGAAAAGGCAGGCATGCGAAAGGAAGGGTTTCTGGTCAAAAATCTGAAGATTCACGGAGAATGGAAAAGCAGCTTTCTTTACGCGATTCTCGCCGAGGAGTGGCCAATGACTGCAAGTCCGAATACCTGATTACGAAACTGCTCGGAATGCACACCGGAGGTGATAGGGCTTAGAAAACCCTTGTGTCGCCCCTCCGGGGCTCGCCCCATCTTCTCCGCTACCCAGGGCTTACCCAACCGGACGCGCGAGCGCGCCCGGTTGGCCGCCCTGGGCTATCTTCGCGACGCGCCTGGCGGCACTGACCGTGGAGGGTGCGCACGCGCTCGTGGCCCGTGGATTTTCGCAAAAGAATCCTAGGTCGGAACCAACCTTGGCTTCAATCGCCAATCTGCGACGATCTGCGTCCTATGCGGCGAGGTTCCCGGCATCGTCCTTTTTCGCGCTTGATTTCTCTTGAGAGCCGGCGCATGATGAAACATCGGCGCAACGAGCTTAAAGGCTCGGGCGCCGTTTTTGTTTGGGGAAGAGGCGAGTATGACATGGCGCCACGAAGGCCAAGGGCTGATGGCTAAAGGCTGGGTTCCGGTGCATGCCCTCCGGGACAAGACCGTTGTGACATCACATGTGATGAATCGCCTAAAGGCTTTGTTTGTTGTGACCAACCGATAATGGGGGCAGGGGGGCGAAAGAGGCGAAAGCTCTGAGTTTTCTGGTCCTGGTTTGTGATTGTTAAGCGTTGCGCGTGTTTAACTTTTCGGGAGAAACACGGAATGCAACAGATTGAGCCAAGAAATCTCAGGGGCCAGGGCGAAGTACTAGAACGGCTGGAATCAGGGCATGACCGGGAGCCACGAGAAATTCGGCGAGGGTTCAGTGTTTTTGGGATCACTCTGGGAGGAATTGTGTAAGTCGTTTAGATCTGGGATGGTCATGGGGGGTGGGCCTCGCAAAGATCGGTTCATCAGGTGATCCGGTGATCGGGTGATCGGGTGATCGAGGAAGGTGGAGCTGGCCCGAGCTAAGGTGCCGATCACTGACATTGTGGTATAACTAAATAATTAGTTACTTTTTCGATGATCGTGGGTCTAATGAAAGAAGGGAAACGAAACCCTAAGGGTGAGGAGCCAGTAGCGTGCCGCCGCGGAAGTCGCCAACCTTAACTGAAGCCGAGTTGCGGCTGATGGAAGTCCTCTGGGAGAAGGGGCCGGCTACAGTCCATCAGCTCCTGGAAGCCCTCTCTGGAAAACCCGCCCTGGCCTACAACTCCGTTCTCACCACCATTCGCATTCTGGAAAAGAAGTCCTACGTGCAGCATCTCAAAGATGGCCGTGCCCATATTTATATGCCCCTGGTGGGCAGGGAGGAGGCCAGCCGGTCTGAGGTCCGTAATCTGCTGGGACGTTTCTTCAAGAATTCCCACGAGTTACTCATGCTCAATCTGATTCAAAGCCAGAGCCTTGACGGAGAGGAATTGAAGCGGCTGCGGGAGATGCTCGAACAGGGAAGTGGAGAAGGAGCGCCGAAACAGTGACCTTATCGCCCACTACACATTGGTTCGCCGCGATGGCCTTTGCCAGAATGCTCTACTGCCTGGTGGAAGGGACCGCGCTGGCTGCCCTGGTGGGAGTAGCTTTGCGCGTGGTGCCGCAGAAGAACTCGCGGACGCGGTTTGCGGTATGGTTTGCCACTTTGGCTGCCGTGGTGTTGTTGCCGGTGGTTCAAGCTGGCATGGAAATGGGAAGAGGAACTGGAACGGTTTTTGGCCCGTCCGGCTCACCGCACGCGCTGCTCACTCTCTCGAGCACCTGGGTCGAGTACATCATCTTCGGATGGGTATTGCTGGCTGGCCTGGGCTTGCTGCGAGTCGCTGCCAGCCTGTGGCAGATTCTCCGGCTGCGTCGCGGTTGTGTTGCTATCGATCCGGGAGTCCTCGGTCCGGAATTGCAAGCCATGGTCGAACAGTTCCAAGGGCGGCCGGTTGACATTCTCGTTTCATCCCGCCTTGAAGTCCCGACCGCGATCGGCTTCCTGCGGCCTGCCATCGTGATCCCAGCGTGGCTGGCCGATGACAGCCAGCAAGAAGAGCTGAAGCACGTACTTTTGCACGAGCTGGCGCACCTGCAGCGCTGGGACGATTGGACCAATCTGGCGCAGAAGCTGGTGAAAGCGGTGCTGTTCTTCCATCCCGGCGTGTGGTGGATCGAGCGGAAGCTGTCTCTCGACCGCGAGATGGCTTGCGACGACGCTGTGCTGGCCCAGACCGGCAGCCCCCGGGCTTACGCGCAATGCCTGGCGCGCATTGCTGAGAAAAGTTTTGTGCGGCGGCAGATGGCCCTGGCTCAAGCTGCTGTGGATCGCGTGCGGCAACTTACCTTGCGTGTGACCAGGATCCTGGATGGAAACCGTCCGAGGTCTACCCGGCTGTGGAAGCCGGCTCTACCCATGGTCGCGGCTATTGCCTTGCTCTGCGCGATTTCCACTTCGAGTACGCCTAATCTGGTGAGCTTACGCGACGATCAGCCTCGGGCTGCTGCTGCATCTCTTCGCGGTGGGAGCATCGAGCCGCTTATAAACCGTGGTCCTCAGGGTCAAAGAGTTGTGCCGTTGGTCAATATGGCCAAGTTCGTTCCGGCGAGCACCGCGACGCAAAGGCCAATGAAAGCGCGGGGGGCAAGCCTCCAATCGCAATCGCGGCACAGCTGGTTTGTCCCAGCACACTATGTGCCCCCAACGCATCTAGTCGCGGAGAACAGAGGTGCTGAGCCATCTGCGAAGATCGAGCCGCCTAGCCATTCGGACCGCGCCTCCTTGCGTCCAACGGGTTTCTCGGCCAACGATAGGGATAAAGATAGCGACGTCGACACTCAGCAGTACGGAGTGGTTCTGCTGGTCGTGACCAGCGAGCGGATCAATTCGACGGGTTCAGTTTTCTGGCAAGTCAACATGTGGGAGATGCGCTTACCGGCGCCGGCAAGCCATCCCACGAAACCGATTCCCCGCAAAACCTAAGGGACCAGCAACACCGGAGCAGGTTCCGGCAGAAGGAAAGCTAAACGCAGTAATAACTAATTAATTAGTTACCCAGAGAGGTGAAAAAGCAAATGAAAATGAAGTTCGCAAAACAATGGAAGACCCGACGGACGTTCGCAGCCGCGCTGGCGCTGGCTGCAGCTATGTCGATAGGAAGTTATCAGTTCTTCAAACCCGCGGCGGCCAGTGCAGCCAGTGCGGCTCCGGCGGCCGCGCCGCTCGACGAGAGTAGCGTCACCGCTCTGACAGCGCTCGATCATGCCATGGAAACGCTGGCGGCGCACGTGACGCCGGCAGTGGTCAACGTAACTGTTGCGGCGAACAACAAAGCTGCTCAGCCCTCCGACGACGACGAGAACGGCATTCAGCGCTTCTTCGGACCGTTTGGGTTCGGACAGCAGCCTGGACAGCAAATGCACCGCGGCCCGCAGATCGAGCACGGACTGGGCAGCGGCATCATCATCTCGCCGGATGGGTACATTGTGACCAACAACCACGTGGTTGACGGCGCTGTGGACATTCGCGTGACCATGACCGACCGCCGCGTGTTCTCGGCCAAACTCGTGGGCGCCGATCCCCTGACGGATCTGGCGTTGATCAAGATCAATGCGACCAACCTGCCCAGCATTCCCTGGGGCGATTCCACGTCGCTGAAGCCGGGACAGACCGTGCTTGCGTTCGGCAATCCCTTCGGCTTCCGTTTCACGGTGACGCGCGGCATCGTCAGCGCGTTGAACCGCGCCAACCCCTACTCCGATGACCGCCGCAAACCGGGCGAGTTCATCCAGACCGATGCCGCCATCAACCCCGGAAACTCGGGTGGCCCGCTGGTGGATGCGCGCGGTGAGGTAATCGGCATCAACACCTTCTTGATTTCGCCTTCGGGATCGTTTTCCGGGATGGGCTTTGCAATTCCTTCCCAGGTCGCCCGGCCTACGATCGAGGCCCTGCTCAAGTACGGCAAGGTGGAACATGCTCGCGTCGGCATCAACATTACCGATGTGACTCCTGAGAACGCCAAGTTCTTCCACATGGAAATCGCCAGCGGCGCGCTGGTCAGCCAGGTTGAGCCCGATTCACCGGGCGCCAAGGCCGGGCTGAAAGTCGGCGACATCATCGCCGCAGTCAACGGCAAGAAAATGGACGACGCCGGACAACTGCAGGTCGTGATCAGCCAGCAGCGTCCAGGGACCAAGGTCAACCTTGACGTGCTCCGCGACGGCAAGACCATCACGGTTCCTGTCACGCTGGAAGATCTCAATGCCAGCGCCAAAGAGAGCGGCAAATCCGGTCAGGAACACGGTAAAGCTCGCTGGGGTCTGGGACTGATGGAAATGACTCCCGATCTTCGCGACCAACTGCAAATGCCCGGCAACGTTCACGGCGTGGTGGTAGCCAACGTACAGCCTGGCAGCCCGGCGGACAACGCCGGTATTTCCCGGGGCGACGTGATCCTTCAGGTCAATCGTCACGACGTGCAATCCCCGG
>CAZFRV010000231.1:0-6804 GCA_964521445.1 uncultured Acidobacteriaceae bacterium | reverse complement strand
CTGCTCCTGGCCAGCGGCAAGAGTGGCGTACCGCTGAAGTCGATCCGGAAAGAGTTTGAGGCTTCGATCAAGAAAGTCTGCCGCTCGCTGGCCGAGCAGATCGTCCACGACGGCGAAGGCGTGCATCACGTAGTCCGCCTGAAAATCGAGCAGGCGCGCAGTCGCCAAGATGCGCGGCGGATTGCCCGCGCCATCGCCAATTCGCCGCTGGTCAAGACGGCCTGGGCCGGCGCCGATCCCAACTGGGGACGCATGCTGGCCGCCATGGGCTACTCGCGCGTGAAGGTCAATCCCGCCCGCATCAACATCTATCTCGGCCCTCTGCAAATCTGCCGCAACGGCGCCGCATTTGCCTTCGATAAGAACGCGGCCCACCAGTACATGTCGCAACCGGCGTACGAGATTCGCTTCACGCTCGGCGCCGGCAAAGCAGCCCTCGATTTCATCTCCTGCGATCTGACGGCGGAGTATGTGCGGGTAAATGCGGAGTACAGTACCTAATATCTGCCGATTCAGCGCCTTCCAAAACTTGCTCCCGCTGCATGGTGCGCCCAACATTTGTAACCATCCAACATTTCTTGCAAGTTGCCAGCTAAAGCTCGTTCAGCATGGAGAGCCACTTGATTACCTTCATTGACCTGGTGGAGAGTGCAATGGCCTGTTGTCAATCGTATCTGGCGTAGAATTGCCTAGTCTTTACCGGAACGGGGAAACTTTCGTCCCTGAACTTTACTTTCGACGACCCGCAAACCGAAGAGGACGAAACATGGATATTGCTTCCTGGATCGAGAGCTTTTTCAAAGACCTGACCTATGGCCTGCGGCAGTTCCGGCGCAATCCGGTGTTCACCATTATTGCTGTCCTTTCCCTGGCTGTTGGCATCGGGGCTAACACGGCGATCTTCAGCGTCATGAACGCAGTCCTGCTGCGGTCTCTCCCGGTGCGCAATCCTCAGCAATTGGTGATGCTCACCGATCCCAGCGCATACGGTGTCTCCATCGGTGCGGTGCAGGATCGAGGGACATTAACGTACCGGGAATACGTCCACCTGCGCGATCACGCCACCTCTGTTTCCGGGCTCTCCGCAGCGGAGTCGGAGCTGTTTCCATGATCGCTGGCTACGTCCCCGCTGCTCGGGCGTCCCGCGTGAACCCTGTGAGTACGCTACGCCATGAGTAAAAAATAGTTGTTCGGAAAACGACTACGGTGCACCAATGAAATTGAAAACGCTCTACCTTCTTCTCTGTATCCTTGGGGCAGCCTTACCCTATTGGCAGTTCGTTCCCTGGGTAGCCGCTCACCACGGGGTTCCCTTGTCCTTGTTCTTCCGGGAACTTTTCGCTAACCGCATCAGCGCGTTCTTTGGCATGGACGTGATCGTCTCCGCTGTTGTGCTGGTGGTGTTCATGCGCGTGGAAGGCAGCCGGCTCGGCATCCGCAGACGCTGGCTGCCGGTGCTGGCGCTCGTTCTAGTTGGCGTCTCACTGGCGCTGCCGATGTTCCTGTACATGCGGGAAGTCGAGTTGGAGCGGGGTGCTTCCAAAGCGGCAACCCTGGGTAGTGTCTCAGTTTGAAATATCCGCCTTGGGTGGAGAGCGGACCTCTGGTTATTGGTCACACCGACAATGCGACACGCAGATCGTGTCCAACCTCACCGTGCGACGACGGCTTAAGCTATTCTGAAGAACCTGGGTTGGAGGTTTTGTAGCATGGCAAAGCTCGTGTATGGATTGCACCAGTCCCTGGACGGCTACGTCGACCACATGAAAATCGGGCCACCCGATCCCGCGCTCTCTCGTCACTTCATCGAGCAGGCGCGCGGCCTGACGGGCGCGGTGTACGGTCGCCGCATGTACGAGATCATGCGTTATTGGGACGATGATCTTCCGGATTGGGACGCGGAGGACCGCGACTTCGCGGCGGTGTGGCGGAGCCAGCGGAAGTGGGTTGTGTCGCGCTCGTTGAAGTCGGTCGGACCCAACGCCACACTCATCGAGGATGACTTCGAGGCGGTGATCCGCAGGCTGAAGGCTCAGTTGGAAGGGGAGATCGACGTAGCCGGACCAAAGCTGGCAGGGAGCCTGACCAACCTTGGTCTGATTGATGAGTATCGACTCTACATCCATCCCATCGTGCTCGGGTCTGGCCAGCCGTTCTTCGCCGGCCCCCGGCCGCGGCTCCGCCTTGTGGCCAGCGACCGCATTGGCGGGGATGTAATCAGGTTGACGTACGTTCCTGCTTAATCGCGCGACTCGCCCGACGGACTGCGCCGACTCGACAGGTCCGCTTAGGGTCGAAACCCGAATTTCAAACTGAGCCATTACCCAACCATGTGATGGTTGGACTCTGGCGACGCAATACGATTTAATAAACAGATGTCGACTGTCGAAGCCGCTCATTATCAACCCGAACTTCATCATCTGACCAAGCGGCAGCTTTGGGGCACCCTCACCGGCCTGCTGCTGACCTTGTTGCTTGCAGCGGTTGACCAGACGGTTGTGGGCACAGCCATGCCACGCATCATTTCCCAACTCAACGGCTTTGATCGCTATCCCTGGGTTACAACCGCTTATCTTCTGACTTCCACGATTGCTGTGCCCGTATTCGCCAAGCTCTCCGACATGTACGGACGAAAGTGGCTCTTTCTCACCGGGACGATCCTCTTCGTCGTGGCTTCAGCTCTGTGCGGGGCTTCGGGTGACATTCCGCATTTTCCCGGTGACGGGATGACGCAGTTGATTGTATTTCGGGGCATCCAGGGAATCGCCGCAGGGATGATCATCGGCTTGCTGTTCACGATTATTGGCGACATCTTTGCCCCCGCCGAACGCGCCAGGTATCAAAGCCTGTTTGTAGCGGTATGGGGCATGGCTTCCATTATTGGACCTACGGTCGGCGGCTGGATCACCGACCAGTGGTCGTGGCGCTGGACTTTTTACGTGAATCTGCCCATCGGAGCTCTGGCGGCCGCGGCGATCTGGATCGAGCTGCCGCATTTCCGTCCCCACGGGGTTCGCCGCGTGATCGATTGGTGGGGGCTGATCACCTTGAATGCCACTTTGATTCCACTGCTGCTGGCGCTTACCTGGGCAACGGATTACGGATGGACATCCCCGCGCGTCACCGGGCTTCTGGCTTTCGCATTCGTGATGCTTTTCCTTTTTCTGATCTGTGAGAAGCGGGCGGCAGAACCTTTTATTCCGCTGCAGCTATTTCGTGAGCCCATCATCGCCGTCTCGTCGATCGCGGTGTTTGTGCTGGGGATGGGGATGTTTGGCGTCATTTTGTACGTGCCTTTGTTCATACAAGGCGTGCTCGGCGTCTCAGCTACGCGTTCTGGTTCGCTACTGACTCCTTTGCTGATGGGAGCTGTGGTTGGAAGTATGGCCGTGGGTCAGATCATGAGCCGCACAGGCCGATATCGCTGGCTGGCGATCCTGGGAGCGGCGCTGGCCATGGCCGGCATGTTTTCGATGGCGACGATGAACAAGGACACCACCAACTCGCAAGTCGTCTGGTACATGATCATTGCCGGCCTGGGAATGGGCGTGATGCAACCTATCTATACGCTGGTGGTGCAGAACGTAGCCCCGCCGGCGCAGCGAGGCGCGGCAACGGCATCGACGCAGTTCTTTCGCTCTATTGGCAGCACCGTGGGCGTGGCCGTATTTGGCTCGATATTGCTGGGCATCTATCATCAGGACTTCCAGCGCAGTATTCCCCGCGGAACCCCGGCCATTGCGCTTACGCCGTTCAAAAACCCGCTGTTGGTGGTGCAATTCCGTTCACGCCTGGAAGCGGCATTTGGCCGGTATCCAGGCGGCCTCGACCTGCTCCATCGCCTGCTGGATAACGTCCGCAATTCTCTGGTTCACGGCCTGCACTCGATTTTCCTGTTGGGCGCCCTCCTGATGGCGGCCGGGCTGCTCGTGAATCTTTTCTTGCGCGAGGTGCCTTTGCGCGGGCGTCCTACTGTCCCTGCGCCGGAAAACGGGGTATCGTCCGAAGCCGGGTATGGCCAGGCTGTTGTCGAGTAGATGCCAATCGTCTCGGCGCCGATGTCGGATTGCTTGACGGTGGCGGCCGGGCACTCCGGGCGCTTATGGGGTTGACATTCGACCCGAGTGCGTTCATGCTTGTGTCGAATGCCGACCCGAGACGACAAAAGCCGCATTGCCCTCCTCCAAGGCACCCTGGACCTGCTGATCCTGCGCACTCTTCTTTTTGGTCCCCAGCACGGACAAGGGATCGCCCGCGCCATTCAACTGCAATCGGAAGATGAGCTTCTGGTGGACCACGGCTCGCTCTATCCTGCACTGCAGCGGCTGGAGACGAGGGGTTGGATCGGAGCCGAATGGGGCGTGAGCAGCAACAATCGCAAGGCGCGGTTTTACCGGCTGACGAAAGCCGGACGCCGGCAGCTGGTACATGAGGCCAGCCAGTGGCGCCGCATGGCAGCCGCTATCGGACGGGTGCTTGGACCCAAAGAATCGGAGAGTTAGCGCATGTTCTGGCGAGGGAAACGCAAAGACGGCGACTTCAGTGAGGAGATCCAGGCCCATATCGCGCTCGAGGCCGAGCGCCTTCGCGATGAAGGGCTCAGCGAGAGCGACGCGATGGCCGCAGCACGAAAACAGTTTGGCAACGTGGTCTCCGCCCAAGAACGTTTCTATGAGACCGGGCGCTGGCTGTGGGTGGAACACCTGTTCCGGGACGTGATGTACGCTTTGCGCATTCTGGCTCGCAATCCCGGCTTCACGGCAACGGCGGTGCTGTCTCTGGCGCTGGGCATCGGCGTCAATGCGCTGGTATTCAGCGTAGTCAACGCTCTGCTTCTCCGGCCGCTGCCCGTCGAAAAACCGGGCGAGCTGGCTTTTCTGGAAACCGAACGCTACCGGGTAGGTCAGTCCTTTCCCAATTACCGGGATCTGCGCGATCGCAACCAGGTCTTTTCCGGTTTGCTGGCATTCCGCATCGCCCAGGTGGAAATGGAATCGCACGGAGCCGCTGACCGCGCCTGGGGATACCTGGCGACCGGCAACTATTTCGACGTGCTGGGTGTGAAGCCGGCATTGGGCAGATTCTTCCATCAGGAAGATGACGTGCATGAAGGAGCCAGTCCCTACGCCGTGTTGAGCTACGGCAGCTGGCAGAAGCGTTTTGGTGGCGACCGCGAGATTGTGGGGAAGACCATCCGCCTCAACCGGCAGGCCTATACGGTGCTGGGTGTGGCCCCGCGGGAATTTCACGGCACCGAGCTGCTCTACTGGCCGGAAGTTTGGGTGCCGATGATGATGCAGGCGCAGATTGAACCCGGCAATTCCTGGCTGGATGAGCGGATGACGTTCAACGCCTGGCTCATTGGACGGCTTAAACCCGGGGTTACTCCGGATCAGGCGAAAGCCAACCTCAACGCTATCGCCAGCGATCTGGGAAGGGATTATCCTGCCGCCAACGAAGGCATGCGTTTCAAGCTGGCGCGGCCGGGTTTGGTTGGAGACGAGCTGGGCAGGCCGGTTCAGGCATTCTCGCTGGGTGTACTGGTCCTGGCGGGGCTGGTGTTGCTGACCGCATGCGCCAACTTGGTGAGCACGATGATCGCCAGAGGCGCAGACCGGCAGCGCGAGATTGCCATTCGTCTCTCGATTGGCGCGACCCGAGGACGCATTGCCCGGCAGTTCTTGACCGAGACTCTGGTGCTGTCATCGCTTGGCGGCCTGGCCGGTTATGGACTGGCCCTGCTGCTGGCGCGGACGCTGAGCGCTTGGCGGGCGCCGTTGGATTTTCCCGTCCAGGTTGATGTCACTCCCGACTGGAGAGTTTTTGTGTTTGCGAGTGCGGTTTCACTGCTGGCCGGAGTGGTATTTGGCCTGGCCCCGGCCCGTCACGCGGCCAGGACGGATACCAACGCGGTTCTAAAAGGAGAGCAACCATCCTGGAACGGCAGGCGACTGGCGGTGCGCGACCTCCTGGTAATGGCGCAAGTGGCGCTTTGTTTCGTGCTGGTTTCAGCATGCCTGCTGTCGCTCAAAGGTTTGCAGAAATCTCTGAGCACGCATCTGGGCATGCGTCCGGAGGGCGTGGCCGTTGCCGGTTTTGATCTAGGCCTGGCCGGATACAGCGAAGAAAAGGGCCGGGAGTTTCAACAACAGGCGCTGCGCGCGGTGCAAGAACTCCCCGGCGTGCGCGCCGCGGCTTACTCGAACTCGGTTCCATTGAGCATCGACGAAAATGAGATGGGCATCGTTCCTGAAGACGAGCCCACTTTACAGGCTTCGAAGATGAGGTCGGTGTTTGTTTACGTGGTATCTCCCGGTGTCTTCGATGCACTGGGAATCGTGCTCTTTGCGGGCAGGGACTTCACCTGGCATGATGACCGAAACAAGCCCCGAGTAGGCATCGTCAATCTTGCCTTCGCGAAACAGATTTTGCATTCGGAAAACGCCGTTGGGAAGCGCTTCTGGATCGGGTCCAGCCAATCCGGCAATCCCCTGGTTGAAGTTGTCGGTATGGCCGAAGACGGAAAATATGAAAGCCTCACCGAGTCCCCCCGGCCGGCCATGTTTCTGCCCATGCTGCAGCACTACAACACCACAACTACATTAATCGTGCGCTCCGCCCTCCCCGAATCGGAAACAGTTGCGAAGATGCGCCAGGCCCTGCGACAACTGGATTCTCATCTGCCTATTTAAGGCACCGGGAGTTTGACGCAAATGCTGGGCTTTGACCTGGTGCCCATGCGGGCCGCGGCCATTGCCCTCAGCGCCTTTGGTCTACTGGCGATCGTGCTGGCCGTGACCGGCA
>CAZFRV010000230.1:0-6456 GCA_964521445.1 uncultured Acidobacteriaceae bacterium | reverse complement strand
ACCGGAACCAGTTCACGTTGCGGCAGGCAGACGAACTCCGCGTACGCACCACTGATCGGCATCGCGGCCACGATCTGGCCTGGTTCGATTACTACATCACGGCGTACCAGATGCTGCATCGTTCTGCCAAGGTCAGAGCTGGCCAGCGCGTGTTGATTGACGGAGCGGCAGGCGGGGTAGGCTCGGCACTATTACAACTTGGGCGCCTCTCCGGGCTGGAGATGTGCGGCACTTGTTCATCGCAAAAGGCGTCGACCGTTTCTGATCTAGGCGCCATCCCAATTGATTACCGACAGCTCGACTTCGTGGAAGAAATTCACCGCCTCACGAGCGAGGGGGTAGACGTTGCCTTTGACGGCATCGGTGGTCCCCACATCTGGCAATCCCGCAAGGCTCTCCGTCCTGGTGGGAGGGTCGTGGCCTATGGCCTGACTTCCTCGCTGCGGGAGGGGCGATTGGCTTCAGGCCGTTCAGGTCGTCGTAATCGCTTTGGGGGAATCGCCATCTTCGGGTTGTACATTGCCGGCGGCTGGCTTCTCCCGGGCCGGAAGCGGGTGGTCCCCTACAGCATCCAGACGCTTAAACGGCTGCGACCGGCATGGTTTCGACAAGATTTGATCGCTCTCTTGGGCCTCCTTCAACAGCAAAAGATCAAGCCGCTCATCGCGCAACGATTTCCTCTTGCCCAGGCAAGACACGCACACGAGTTGCTCGGGAAGGGAGGCATGACAGGCAAGATCGTGCTTGTGCCCTCCGGGCCATTGCTGGAGTGAGGAGCCTTGGTGCACGCCTCGCTGCGCTGGTTCGGGCTCGCGGCGGACTGTCATTTCGAGAAAGGACGAAGGAGCGTAAGCGACCGAGGGCGCGTCGAGATCCCGAGGATGTCTGTACGACCAATCTGATGCAGGGAGTTCTATCTTTTCCGGATGGCTGTATATAGCTCAATGCACCACAACCTTATTCACCACCCTGCGATAGCTTACGTACGGCGAAGCCAACGCCAGCACTCGGTCGAGTTGTCCCTGGGCCTGCACGCTTCCGGTGAGGGTGATGTTCACATCATCAACGCTGACCTGCACGTCTGCGCCGCTTAGGCTCGGATCGCTATTCAGCGAGTTCTGTATATTGCTCAGGATCTGCGAGTTGGCTGAGGCTTTGTCCTGGGGGTTTTTCTGGGGGCTGGCCTGGGGCTGTGGCGGCTGCTGCTGGGAGGCATTTTCGGCTTGGGCACACGTCCCCGAAGTGGCCGCTTTCAGTAATACAGCGCACGCTCGGAGCGTGCTCTGAAGATCGCCTTGGTTCTGTAATTGGTTCTGTACATTGGCTGAGGCCTCGTCCTGAAAGTTGGTCTGGGGTTGCGCCGGTGGCTGTTGCTGTTGGGAAGTTTCTCCAGGACACGCCGAAGTAGCGGCTAACAGCAATACGGCGCATGCCCGGAGCGCGCCCTGAAGATCACTCTGGCTACGTGAGTTGGCGGTCTTGTTTTGAGGGCTCGTCTGGAGTTGCTGCTGCGAGTCGTCCCCGGAGTATGTCACCGGCGGTGTTGTCGAGGATGAATTCTGACCTGGATTCTGTGCCGGCTGGCCCAGAGCCAAAGCAGCGCATAAAAGCAGCGGAGCGCACGCGGAGATGCGGAACATGGAACTCTCCTTGAACCAAATAGCTGTTATGAAATGAGATCGATTCTGCAGTCCTGCTGTTGGCCGGCGGATTCAGGACCACCACTCGTTGAGCCGACAACTTCAATCTACGGTTTGCGAATTGGTTCAACCGGTCGTTTCATTGACTTTCGTCTCGCCTCCTCGGCCATGGCTGCGGCGCTGGCTGCGGTCGCCGCCGAGGTCACGGTGAAACTCTCCGTCTGTGACGCGGGCGAGCCGAACTGGTCGATCACATTGACCGTCACCGAATAATTTCCGGGCGCAGCCAGGGTGTGAACTGCAGCCGGCGTAAAGAACACGGCTCCGTCAGAGAACTGAGTCTTGAAGCTAAGGATGAAGCCATCCGGGTCATGCGAGGTGGCCGAGCAGGCCAGCACGGTGGTTGGCGAGACAACACGCAAGGGAACCACAGTGATGGCCGCGGTTGGCGGGAGATCGCCAGGCTCGCCGCTCACGTCCACCGCAGCCTGGGTCGTGGCCCCGCTCGAATCGATGGATTGCGCCGTGATGTGCCGCGTGCCCACGAAGACCTTGAACGCGGAGTTGATCACGCCCCGGTCATCGGCGTGGGCGGGAGTGCCGTCGATCAGCACGTTGATGCGGCTGATGGGATTCGAAGAATTGGCCGAAACCACGATCGGCGTGGGAAAGTTCACGGTCGCGGAATTCGTTGGACTCAGGATGGTTGTGCCCGGCGCCACCGCCTTGGCTTCCACGCGGGCGACCGCCACCCCCGACGCGCCTCCGTTATCCACCACCGTGGCCGTCACCGTGAACGAGCCCGCAGCGGAGTACGTGTGGGTTGCCGAAGGCGATTGAACGACGGTGCCGTCGCCGAAGTCGATGGTGGTTTGCACGATCGTGCCATCGGGGTCCGATGATCCGGCCGTGCTGGCGTTGATGGTAAGGTCGCCGGTCAGCGAAACATTCAGCGCTGCGTGGGGCGCGGCGTCACCGGCCTTCATCACCACCGGCGCCGACATCGCGTTGTGAACGCTGGGCTGGCCCACCGCCTTGACGAACAACGAAACCGGCGATGGCAGGTTGAACGATGCCAAAGCCAGAGAGTGCTGGCCCGCGGGGACATCGGCCAGCTTGGCCAGGTTCTGGCCGTCAGTGGACGCAAACACCGTAAAGTGATCGATGGTGGTTTCCGGCGCGCCCCCGACCGTCCAGCTCAACGTGGCGCCGGAGAGCGAGGGCACCACAAACGTGCAACCGTCAATCCCGCTCTCGATTTCGGTGCCTTCCTCGTAGTCGTTCCAGGTCACGATCTGCAAGGTGGCGAGTTGGTTGCCGGCGGAGAAGAATTTGTTGGTCTCGTGGAACGTATCCAGCCAGGTCTGCGCGCATTGATGATGGATCTGGCGGTTCGTGCCGAACATGGCCAGGGTGTCGTCGAATCCTTTATAGGTTGCGCCGGTGGCGGGACGGCCGGAAGCTTGCGCGGCGCTGTAGAACCCGTCGAGCGCCGCGAGCTCCATGTTGAAGGCATCGGTGGTATTGATGTCCACCCATTGGAAGGCGCCTCCGGCAAAGCTCTGCTGCAGGCCTTCCTGGCCGCGAAACACCAGCAGGTCGCTCGAAGGCAGAGAGGCCAGCACGCGCTGCCAATCGATGTAGAACTGGGTGATCCCAAAAGTAAAGATCACGGCTTTTCCGTTCAAGTGCAGGTAGGCGGGCGAAGGAACGAATTGCGAGTTGATGAAGTTCAGGTCGCTGATGAGCTGGCTGGTGACGTCGCATCCGTTGGCGACCGCGGCATTGAAGAGCGCGCCGGAGTCTTCCATGATCGCGAACTCGAAACCGGGATGGGCCTCGGCTTCCTTCTGCATCAGGATGGAAGCGGCACTGAGGATCTCCACGTTGGGGCCGAACCAGTCGATGATGGCGCCGTTGATGCCGCGGCTGATCATGTCTTCCACCTGGCGATGGACCTGGGCAGGATCATCGGAACGATAGCCGACGTTCATGTGGTTCGATCCGCCGAACCAGGGAAGCCAGGCAGCAAACACGTTGGTGGTGGAGCCGGAATAGAGCAGTTGCTGGACCGGCATCTTGCTGACGTTGCCGGCCGCGGCGTTGCCATTGCCTTGCGCCGCGAAGCTGTTCGCGGCACTGGTGTTGTTGGCCGTTTCAGCTTGTAGAGTGGTCGTCGGCGTGAGCGAACCCGGCGTGGCCGCAGGCGTTGCTGCCGATACCGATCCACAGCCGGCTAGTCCGACGGCAAGCACCCATAGGATCAGCGAAGAACAAGAAGAATAGAAGCACAGAAGAGAAGCGGACCGACGAAGACGTGGCATGGCGCCTCCTTGATGATCCTGGCCAATACTGCAGATAGGAGATGGTCAGTCTTTGGGGTTTCAGTGTTTAACTGACGCGGGTCTTCAACGTGGGGTTGGCCGGGGTAGTGTAAGGCGTCATACACGAGTTCTGCTCGCCGGCTGAGCTCGCGGACATTCGGGACAGAGGCGCTACTGGGGGCTGGGTCGTGCCGAAATGAAACTCCGGCACGACCAACCCAGATGGCTGCGTTTATGGTGCAGGGTTGCCAGGATGGCAAAGTGTTGGAGAATCAGTTAGCACGCCGGTGGCGGACTGCAAATTCCGTCCATGGCACACGTTACCGGGTTCAAGGTGCAACGAGGACGAAGGATAAACGCCCCGGACACCTGCTCGGTTTCCTGTTCGGTCAATACACGAGCACCTATGCGGCTGAGTACTCTGTTGTTTTCTTCCTGTTTCGACATTGTTTCCTCCTTGCTAGTCGAAGAAGTAACTGCCACACTGAGCGCGCAGTATATCACCAAAAAATTGGCAAGAAGCGGGATAAGCTGGCGCGAGCCCAACTTCAAGCAGTGAAGAATCCGTCGCGCTGGTCCGTGGGTTGGTTATCGTTTCTTGCTCGTCTCGGTCTGTTTCTTTTTTGCATGTGTGGCACCGGCACTCCTGCCGGTGCCACTGGCAGGAAGACCACACTGTATCTACGGGATCTCTCGACTCGCCCTCAGTCGCTGCGCTTCTTCGTGCTTGCTTGAGATGGCAGACGTAGGCGGCGCGCTGGCGGAGAAACGTACTCGAAGCGCGGTCTAGTCGCCGCTGACTTGCTCTACCATCATTTCGCCGGCCTCGCCTTCTTCCATGAAAGCAAAAACGTCCTGCGGGACCAGCGAACACATCCACACCGGCGCAAAGGACAAACGATGCAGCGGTGTAGGGCCGAACTTCTTGAGCGCGGCCAGATGCTTAGGCGAGCGGTAGCCTTTGTTGGAGGCGAGATCGTATTCCGGATAGACAGGGTCCCAGCGGCGGATCATCTCGTCGCGATGGACTTTGGCGATGATGGAAGCGGCAGCGATGGAGATGGAAAGCGCGTCACCGTGGATGATGTTGGTCTGCGGGCAGTCCCAGTCGAGGCGAACAGCGTCGATCAGCAGATGGTCAGGCGCCGGCGCAAGCTGGGCCACCGCATGGCGCATGGCAAGAAGCGATGCCCAATAGATGTTGAGCTGGTCAATGCGGGCCACGTCCACGGCGGCCACGGCATAGGCGATGGCGTGGGACTTGATGCGCTCGGCCAGCTTCTCCCGCGTTGCCTGGTCGAGCAGCTTGGAATCGCGCAGGCCCTTGATACGATAGTCCGGCTCCAGAATCACGGCCGCGGCCACCACCGGTCCAAACAGCGAGCCGCGTCCCACTTCATCGATACCGGCGATCAACCTGGCGCCGGCGGCTTGCGCCAGCTGCTCAAATTTCTGTGTGCACTTGAGGCGCTTGAGCAAGCGCATCTTCATGGTGCCTGCGGAGTAAGGCAGGCCGCTTGCGGGGTTGATGGGGACGGGGGCCTTCTTGCGCTTCTTGCGGCCAGATCGGGGCATGGCAGGCTTCATTCCCATACTCCCTCTCCGCCACTCTCTTTCCACAGTTCATATCCCCCTAGTTCCGCGGGCTCAACTGCCGAGTGGGTTAGAAACATCGGATCCCGATTCTTGAACGCCGCAAGACGTAGAGGCAGATGGCCCATACCGAATCCGTCTTTGTCATGAATCGTACCCAGAGTCAGAAGGCTGGGATCAATGGAACGGGGACGCTCGGAAAAATGCTGCTTGTAGATGCGGACGTGCACCTTGTCCGACTCTAGCTTCAGGATCTTGGCAATGCTGAACACTTCTCCGTCGGCGATGGAGTAGTATCCACCCTCGAAGAGTTCGGAAGGAGCGTTTTCGTCAGGGCGAAACGAGGCCATGGAAGAAGCGTGGATCGCTTCCATTATGCCCCTTTCGAGAGCCGCGTCGCGGAAAAAGAAGAGCTGATTCCGCGTGCGTTTAAGGAACGCTTACGCCTGTTCCTGAGTCTCCGCGGTTTCGGCCACGGGCGCGGCAGCCTGCACGCGATCGATCTCGCGCAGTCGTGCGGCCTTGCCCTTCAGTTCGCGCAGGTAAAACAGCTTGGCGCGGCGCACCTGGTTGGAACGCACGATCTCCACCTTATCCACGACCTTGGAGTTGAAAGGGAAGATGCGTTCCACGCCCTGGCCAAAGCTGACCTTGCGCACGGTGAAGCTGCCGCCGGGGCCGTTGCGCAATGAGATTACGGTGCCTTCAAAGGCCTGGACCCGCTCTTTGTCGCCTTCTTTGATTTTGACCTGGACGCGGACGGTGTCGCCGGGATTGATCTCCGGCAGATCTTTACGCTGCAGCTTCGCAGCCAGTCTTTCCATGATGGGGTGCTGAGACATATGTTCCTCTTCAATCGCTCTGAAATGAGTAGTTAGTACTTAGTAATTAGTATTTAG
>CAZFRV010000229.1:0-5351 GCA_964521445.1 uncultured Acidobacteriaceae bacterium | reverse complement strand
GTCGTTACTGGGGGTTCGTCCCCCAGGAAAACATCGTCGGCCGTCCCCTGTTCATCTATTGGTCGTTTGAAACTCCTCGCGACGAATGGCAGAAGACTTCACTCGGCGAACGCGTGTCACGCTTCTTCTACATCGTCTTTCACTTTTTCTCCCAGACCCGCTGGAACAGAATGTTTCATATGGTGCGTTGATGCCAAAAACTACCCAGGAACAAGACGCCTTGACTGACAAGGAAAGCACGGCTCAGGAAGCCGGCGAGAGCCGTCCGCAGGAGAAGGAAAAGGAAACCCTTCCTGAGAGCATCGCCGGGATCGCGGCGGTTTTCGTGAGCGGCCTGTTCATTCTCACTTTCATCATTCAGCAGTTCGAGATTCCTTCGAGCTCGATGGAAAAGACCCTGCTGATTGGCGACCATGTATTTGTCGATCGCCTTACGCCAACCGGCAAACGGGGCTTTCCCGACCTCTTCCTCCCTTACCGGGAGATCCATCGCGGGGATATTGCGGTGTTCCCCGGCCCTGGCCAGCCAGGAGTGTACCTGGTGAAGCGTATTATCGCGGTTCCCGGTGATCGCCTTCATCTGCAAGACGGCGTCGTGTACCTGAACGGCGTACCCCAGCGGGAGCCTTACATAACCCACGGTGGCTACGAAGCCGCTCGTGACAACTTCCCCGCCGCCGGCGTGCCTCCTGCTTCGGCGAGACCGGTTCCCGAATGGCCGGATACGCTACGACAGAATCTTCGAGGCCGCGACCTGGTGGTTCCTCCCGACAGCTACTTCGCCATGGGCGACAACCGGGACGTCAGCTTTGACAGCCGTTACTGGGGCTTCGTGCCCCGAAACAATATCCTGGGCAGCCCGCTGTTCATCGCCTGGTCACTGAAGCAGACCGAAGCGGATTTTCCTGCTGATGCCTCGATACCGGAACGAGTGGCGTCTTTCTTTCGCACGGCGTTTCACTTCTTCCCCATGACCCGGTGGGACCGGGTTATGCGCCTGGTGCATTGAGGACTTTTTGACGCGCCGAACCAAAATCGTGATCGCGCTGGTTGCCGCGGTGTTGCTGGGCATTTTTCTGCCGCCCAACATCAACGGCACCCGCTTTCGCGACCAGTTGCGGCCTGCGCTGAGCGCGGCTTTGGGGCGCCAGGTCACCATTGGCCAGGTCAAGTACCGCTTGTTTCCCCGTCCCGGGTTCGATCTTTACGATTTTCAGGTCGCCGACGACCGCGCCTTCAGCGCCGAGCCGCTGTTGATATGCGGCAAAGTCACGGCCGATCTCCGCTTGACCAGCTTGTGGCAAGGCCGGCTGGAGATCGCCAAACTCAAGCTTACGGATGACTCCGTTCCTCCCAGCTTGAACCTTGTGTACGTGAACGGGCACTGGAACCTGGAATCATTGCTGCTCCGCGTGGAGCAGGTGCCCAGCGCGCCCACCGCGCGCCGCCGCGCGGAACAGCGCGCTCGCTTCCCGTACATCGAAGCCAGTGCCGGGCGAATCAACCTGAAGATCGGTCCGGAGAAGAAGCCGTACGCGCTCACCAACACCGATTTTGCTTTCTGGCTGGCGGCCGAGGACGTGTGGCACCTTCGTCTCGAGGGGCATCCTGTCCGCACCGATCTGAACCTCAACGACACCGGAACCGTGAAGTTGGAAGGCGACTTGCGGCGTTCGCGCGCCTTTGCCGAAACACCCGTACAGCTCAACGTGAGCTGGCAAGGAACGCAGCTCGGCCAGTTCTCCAGCCTGCTTCTGGGGCATGATCCGGGATGGCGGGGCGACTTGCAGGGCGAGGCGCAACTTGCCGGAACCCCGGCTAATCTGCACCTGACGGCGCAAGCACAGTTGAGCCATTTCCGCCGTTATGACGTCAATCGCGACAGCATGCCCGACCTGCGCATCCGCTGCCTGGGAAACTCCGGCCACGGCACTCTGGAGATGAAGTGCGACACTCCGCTCGGCTCCGGGGGACTGTTGGCCACCGGCCGCTGGTCGGCTGCCGCGCCCGAAGACTACGATCTATCCATGGTGGCGACGCAGGTGCCCCTATCGCTGGTGGCGACCCTGGCACGCCACGCGCGTCGCTCTCTACCCGATGATCTGAACGCAACCGGCGATTTCAGTGCTGCCTTTGCCGTACACTCTCTCGGCGGTGAGTGGAATTGGCTTGGCACGGGGATGACCTCGCCGTTCCTGCTGCAAACAGCAGCGGCCGGCACGGCCTTCTCAGTCAGCTCGGTGAAGTTCCATATGGGGCCCGCAGAACCGTCGCCAGCCGCGACGCCGGCCAAGAAGGCAAAGAGAGTGATCACTCCACTACGTCCTCCGTCCCGCCCTGACGCTTTCACCGTTGACGCTTTCGCCGTCCAGCTGGATCCCACGGCTGCGCTGGAAGTCCAGGGCAACTTTGATGGCGCAGGATACTGGATTGCGGCGAGAGGGATGGTTCCGGTCGAACGTGTTCTGGCGCTGGGCCGCGCCGCCGGAATGCAAATCGGCCCCACCAGCTTCTCTGCCGCGGGCGCTGTAGACGTGAATATCAGCGGTCCCTGGGGCGGCATAGCGCCGCGTCTGCACGGTACGGCCCACTTGCAGAATGTCGCGGCTCTGATCCCCGGAATAAAGCGTCGCCTGCTGCTTACCCAGGCCAACGTTCAATTGACGGACGCGGCCTTGGTGCTGAGCGACGTCAGCGGCCAGTTCGAACACACGCCGGTGGTTTTTACCGGTTCGATCACGCGCCCCTGGTCATGCCAGAACGGACCGCCTTGTCCGCTGGAGTTTGAGTTGCACGCCGATTCGCTGGCCGTGGCGGATCTGGCCGGCTTGCTCGGTGGCGGCGACAAGGGATGGAGCCTGCCCTTTCTGTCCGATTCTTCCATCAAACTACCCGACTTTCGCGGACAGGGAACAATCTCCGTGGACCGGTTGACCCTGGCCCAGTTGCCTCTCGAAGGGTTCACGGCGCGCGTGGAAGCCGGTGACCGCACTCTTGACCTCAGTCACGCCGAGGCTAAGCTCGGTGGCGGCTCCGTCACCGGCGAATGGCGGGCGGACTGGACCGGGGCCGTGCCGCGCTTTAGCATGTCCGGGACTCTGGCCGGTGTGGCGCTCGATCACTTGGGCCTGGCCTCCCCGGCGACGGATTTGCTTGATTCCTGGGTCACTGGAAAAGCCGACGTCAAATACTCCGCTCACTTTGAAGGAAAAAACGAGCCGGAGCTTGTGGCCGGCGCTGTCGGGCAGGCCGAGTTTGCGGTGGCCAATGGAAGCTCCCGTCGATTGCTTCTCGACGGCTCCAACCAGTTTAAATTCAGCAATTTCCGTGGCACAGTCGAGCTCGAAAAACAAACCCTGAAGGTGCTGCCGAGCAAATTCAGAGCTGAAAATCGCATCTACGAGTTAAGTGGAACTGTTGCTCTGGCCGACCAACAAGCCAGACTGAAGGTGAGCTCTGGCGGTTCGCGGTGGGAGATCACAGGGGCTTTAGGCAAGCCGCTGATCTCCGCCCAACCTGTGGCCGCCCAGACAACGTCAGCGCATCCCCGATGAAAGCGGCATGGATGATCCTTACCGTAGTGTTTCTGGGCGCGGTGATGTATCTCGGCCGCCAGCAGCGGTCGCTTGCCGAGGCAGGAGGCGCCGGCCAGGGAGCCACAGCCACTGCTTCTCCGCAAGCGAGCCACCGCCTGGCTGAGAGCATGCAGCGCAAGCTCGACCACATCAGCCAAAACGCACAGAACAATCCTCCCGACCAGACGCCAACGGTGATGACCGAAGAAGAAGTCAACGACTACCTGGCCTCCGGGAACGTGAAGCTGCCTCTGGGCGTGAAGAAAGTGACGCTGCAGGGACAATCAGGCGTGATCAACGCACTCGTGAACGTTGATTTTGACGAGATCCGTGGCGGTCAGCGCTCTCCCAACCCGCTCTTGGCCATCTTCAGTGGCCGGCATGACGTGCGCCTGGACGCCGACGCGGCGGGCAGCGGCGGGCAGGGCAAAGTGCACGTGCGCAACGTCAGCATCGACGGCGTGGATGTGCCGAGCGTCGCGCTCGAGTATTTTGTGCAGAAATATGTGACGCCCAAGTACCCCAACGTGGGAATCGACTCCCAATTCCAACTCCCGTCCAGAATCGATCTGGCCACGGTGGGATACCACAAGCTGACGGTAACGCAGAAGTAAGCGGCTACTTTTCTTCTTCAATCTTCAGGACGCGAAGGGTGTGAGGCTTCGTGTCTGGAGTGGCGGTAACGATAACTTTTTTCCCGGCAAACTGCTCCGGGGTAACCTGGTCGTCAAGCCGGTAAACATCGGTCTTCACCACCAGAACGTACACGCCCCCCATGTCCTTGACGCAATGATGCGTGCAGCTTCTTTCGTCGCTGGCGCCTTGCACGCCTTTCTTGATCATCCATTCGTGGGAATGAGTGTCAGAGTGGACATTGTAGGCGCACTGGCTGTCCTCGATGGCGCCATGGAGGACCAGCACGGCGTCCTTGTCTTTGTCTTTGGCGAAGCCGTAGGAGGCTAGCAGCAACAAAGCCCCTCCTAAGACAAACTTCCTGAATTGCCCGTGTTTCATTCTCGCTTTCCTTTCTTGGACCCTCATTCGTCATTCGTCTTGAACCGGCATCACGGCACGACGATGAACTTCATGCGCATGCCGTCATGGTCGTCGCTGCATATGACGGTGCACAAAACTTCATATTCGCCCGGCTGGGCTGGGGCGATGAGGTTGAACTCCTGTTTGCCGGAGTGGAGTTCGAGGTCCCAACCCGGAACCTTGGCGTGATCTTTCGCGTGGAGAAGTGTGAAACCGTGGATGGATCCATCACGGTTCCAGGTCTTTCCGCGGCGGGCCTCAATGCGTAACACTAGCGCTTCGCCCGCTTTCACGGTGATTTCAGCGCGGCTCTGCCCGGCGATCTTGAAACGGCTGTCTTTATCCGCCAGGACCTCGATGACGCGAGCCTGCGCGGCCGCGGGCGCAACAGGAAGAATTCCGATCGCGGCCCATGCCAGCGTCGCCGTCAGGAGTGCAACCGAGGGTTTCTTAGCGGGCGACATCGCTACTCCGACATGTAATGAATGATGAAGCGCATATCTTCATCGGTGATCGTGGCGCGCACGCGCATGTGACGGACAATGGTTGCCACCATGCGCGGCGAAAACTTAGGCGGAGCCGCGTGACAGCGTCCGCAATTCGCGTGAAAGCGCTTCTCGCCCTCAAGGCGCGCGGCGTCGTCTTGCGCGGTGTGTGTGGCCGATGCGCTGGCAGCACCCGAATCCTTGTCCTTGCCGCTCCCGTTCTTAGCCGCGGCGCCCAAGGCCAGGAAAAGGGCCA
>CAZFRV010000228.1:0-6871 GCA_964521445.1 uncultured Acidobacteriaceae bacterium | reverse complement strand
ACCCGCGATAAAGACGTTCTCGGCTCACGCGTAGCGGCAGCGGGGCAGATCCCTCACCATGCGCCCCCTTCGCAAGCTCAGGGTCGCAGGATTCGGGATAAGGTTTCGTGGGTGGCGGAGCGGATGAAAGCGGGTGGCCGCCCGGGCGCTCATCAGTTATGAATGTGCGGGCTCTGGGCGTTGGGACGGGCCATGAAGACCGGGAGAGGCGGAACGCTCCCTTTCTTCGAAACAAGTCGGAACAACTAATCAAACGGCGCAGACAGCAACGACACGAGGCAAACGGGCCTGGGCAGACGCCAGAAAGCGTCCTGTCCGTCACCGGTTTTGAAACCTACCTGGAGGCACGGGGAACGGCCCCTCAAGTCGGTAAGGAGAAGACATCGCCGGTGCGCGGCGCCGACTTTCTCTTGTAGGCTTTGGCGAAGCGGACCCGGAGCAGCCAGAAAACCATCAATATCAGGGGCAGGAAACCCAGGAGAAGAAGTACGTTGGTTTTGCGTAAAAAAGCGGGGAATAGGTGTGGCCGGGCCAGGAATATGGACGCTGAGGCGACAAACAGCCCAAAGCACATGCGCCAAAGATGGCGCACGAGGCGTTGCACCCCGAAAACGCCGCCGCGCGCGAGCATGCGAACGTCCCCCGCGGCAGAAAGCAGAGCCACGAAACCAAAAAGAAAGTAGGTCGAGGCGGAATCTCCATCTTTCTGGCTATTCGCTGCGTGCAGACCAAGAGTCACCGCGCTGGCTCCCACCGTCAATGCAACGAAGAACGCAATCCAATCGAAAATGCCGGTTTCGCCCTCTCGGTGCCGGGCTGTCGACCATGCCGTTGCCACCAGATAGGACGTTATGACGCCGGCCAGGACATTGGTCACTTGGGATTTCATGAACCCCATGTAGGCCCCGCTTAGGCCCAGGCCCACCAGGGATATGAAAAACACGTTTCCAGCCACGCGATGCCGCTGAGAACCTTTGCGGAAAGACAATGCTACGGCGCCGGACAGCAAGCCTAAGGTCCCAGCGCAAATATGAAAGAGCAGCATGGGCGAAAATGACATTCTTCGCTCCTTGAGTCACCCCCGCGGCGACGCTTCTCGAATCCGTTTCATCATGGCCGCCCCGGGCGGGCTTCGCCATGGAGATATCTACGCCAACTGGAGCCCGAGGGTTCCAATTTTTTGTAGGTCGAAGTTCGGATAACTGCCTGCCACTCAGTTATGAATGTGCGGGCTCTGGGCGTTGGGCCGGGCCCGTGGGCTCTTCCTGGCGCTGCCGCCAAGCTTCACGTCAAACTGAATCGGCAGTATTTTTGGAGGGTAGCAGGAATTGTTGTCGCATGCCTGGTATTTCAGCTCGCCGTGGACGGTGTAATTGCCTGCGGTAGCTTTGGGCGCGGCCAAGACCACGGCCTTCACGACGAAGTCGGCGAAGTAGACGCTGAGCTTGTTGTTGGGATCGAAAGCAAACGTGGTCAGCACGCCTTCGGGATACTGTTTCCTGGCGATCACCAGATCTTCGGGCGGCGAGAATCTCAAGTCGGTGGCAATCAACTGCGGCTGGCTGGGCTGATGTGAGTTGACGTGGAAACCCGGCTTGACATGAAAGGTGAACGTAACCGGTGTGCTCTTGCCCATGGTCACGTGCACGGCCTCGATCGGCTCCGATGTCACGCGGAAGTTCGCGTCAACACCTTGCGGGCGGACGAAGCTCGCGGGCAGCAGAATAGCCACGAATCCGGTCAACACCAGGCAAGTTTTCTTCATTTCCTTGAAAAGCATACCCTCAATCGGGTCTGCTCATTCATGGTTGTTTGCGCTCTGGTGATCCAATCGTCGTAGGCCTTTTGTGGTTCTTGCTTGCCGTCACATCCACATCAAACTGTATCGGCAGCTTCTTGGGTGGATAACAGGCGTTATTGTCACATGCCTGGTATTTGAATTCCCCATGAACCGTGTAAGTGCCGGGAGCCGCTTTGGGCTGGGGTATAAGGATTGCCTTGATGATCAGGTCGCCAGAATAAACGCTCAGTTTCTCGGTTGGGTCGAAAGGAAAGCTGGTCAACTGGCCGGAAGGATACTGTACTTTCGCGAGCACCAAATCCGGCGGCGGCGTGAAGCCCAGGCTGGTGGGAATCAGCTCAGGCATGAGCGGTTGGCTGGAGTTGATGTGATATCCGCTCTTGATATGGAAGGTGAATTCCAGGGGAATGTTCCTGCCGGACGTGACGTTGACGGTGTTCAACGGCTCGAACTCCACGTAGGTCCGGCTTTGGCTCTGCCCGTAGACGTTTGCAGTGACCAAAAGAACCAGGCCGATAAGGCTCGGCCTCGCTGCGCGTAGTCTGCGTATCATGTTGAGCTTGAGCTCCATGTTTTGGATTTGTGTCCCTCAAGATTCATTATTTGGTCGCAGCCGTTGCGTCCTGGCCCAGCGATTTCTTGATGGAAGCTTCGATCAACGACTCATCTTCCAGTCCCAGAACCCGGTCCACGACCTTGCCGTCGCGATCCAGGAAGAACGTGGTGGGCAGACCGTCAATGCCGCCGTAGAGGTCGGCGACCTTTTCCGTCCCCACCAGCACCGGGTAGTTCACGCCCATCTTGTGGGTGAAATCGACGATGGTCTTCTCGCCGGGATCGTCCATGACGATTCCCAGAATCTGGAATCCCTGCGGCCCGTATTTCTTCTGCAGTTCGGCCAGCCAGGGCATCTCGATCTTGCAGGGATCGCAATACGTCGCCCAGAAATTCACGATCACGGCTTTACCCTTGAGCGACGAGAGCTGGATGGTCTTGCCCTTCCCCTGCAGTACTTGGAGTTCGAAGTCGGGGGCCATGGTGCCGCGCGCCGGACCGAATTGATTCTGCGGGCTGGCGCTGCCGTTGGCGCTGGCTGTCCCACCGCGGGGATGGGACAGGAACTTGCCGCTGAACAGAAGCGCGGTGATGGCGATCACCACGAAAAGGACAAAAAGAACACTTCGCTTCACATGATCCTCACATTGCAAACCGGTTTAGGAAACCCAGTTTGCTGGCCAGCCAGGTAAAGCGGCCGGCCAGAATCAGCCCGCCGATCGCCACCAACAGGATTCCACTCACGACTTCGACCGTGCCCAGGTGGCGGCGGAATCGTCCGTAGAACGCCAGGAAACGGTCGATGCCGAGAGACGTCAGCAGAAACGGCACGGCCAGACCGAGTGAATAAATGAACAACAGCCCAATGCCGTGGGCCACCGTGTCTTCATTCGCGGCCATGCCCAGGATCCCGGCCAGCACCGGGCCGATGCAGGGAGTCCAGCCGAAGGCAAACGCAAACCCCACCAAAAATGCGCCGATCGGGGATTTGCCGGCCTGCATCGAGTGCATTCTCTTGTCCGCGTACAGGGCCTTGATCTTGAAGATTCCCGTCAGATGCAATCCGAAAAAGATGATGACTACGCCGGCAATCCAGGTGAGGTACTTCTTGTACTGGTGGGCCAGCTGGCCCAGGCCTGTCGCCACGGCTCCCAGGGTCACAAAGACCACGGTAAAGCCCAGGATGAACATGACCGAATGCAGCAGCACCGTCGAGAGCAGCTTGCGGTCTTTGGTCTGCAGCTCCTCCACGCTGGCTCCCGAGATTAGGGACACATATCCGGGCACCAGCGGCAGCACGCAGGGCGAGAGAAACGAAAATAATCCGGCTACGAAAGCGGTTAGCATGAACTTTCTTTTGACGCGCCAGACCCGCGGAAGATGCGCGAATCTCTTAAATATTGTAATTGCTCAGGCGGTTATTGTAACCGCTTTGCCCGGCCCGAACTAGGCTGAAAACCCGGCTTGGCCGTTGCTGCCGCACCAAAGACCGGGTGCGGCGGATTAAGGCGCCTGTGCTATAGTGGCTGACCGTTCAGCGGGATGGACGCTTGTTCGTTTTGCGAAAAAGGCCCGTCCTGCACCCGCCACTCGCAAAATCATGAAGGGAGCCGTTCCCATGAATAGGAATGACGACGCCAAAAAGTCTCGGCCGGCGAAAGCTGAGGGCACACACTCTCGACGCAGTTTTCTAAAGCGCTCCGCCATGCTCATGGCCGCGGCGCCGGCCAGCGCGATTCTGCCGCTGGTGGAAACCGGCAGCGCCCAGAACACCGGCAGTAATTTCGTGGTCGCGGAAACAACCACCGGCAAAGTGCAGGGCATGAACCTGGGCGGGATCAAAGTTTTCAAGGGCATCCCTTACGGGGCGTCCACCGGGGGCAAAAACCGATTCATGCCGCCGCAGAAGCCGGCTTCGTGGACCGGGGTGCGCGATGCCTTTGAGTTTGGACCGATCTCGCCGCAGATCATGGCTGACACGCGCGCCGACTACACGCAACTGATCGACTGGGACATCCAGCCGGGCGGCATGGGCGAAGACTGCCTGGCGCTCAACGTGTGGACCCCCGCGCTCAAGGACGGCGGCAAGCGTCCGGTGCTGGTCTGCTTCCACGGCGGCGGATTCTCGATCGGGTCCGGCGCGGCGCTGGGCTACAGCGGCGACCCCCTGGCGCGATTCGGCAACGTGGTAGTGGTCACGGTGAATCATCGGCTGGCCAGCTTCGGTTATCTGCACCTCGCCGACCTGGGCGCGCCCCCGGAGTTCGCGCAAGCCGGCGTCGCCGGATTGATGGACCTGGTGGCCTCGCTCGAATGGGTGCGCGACAACATCGAAAACTTCGGCGGCGACCCCCACGCGGTGATGATCTTTGGCCAGTCCGGAGGCGGCGCCAAGACCTCGGCGCTGATGGGGATGCCTTCGGCAAAGGGCCTCTTCCAGCGCGCCGGCGTGCAGAGCGGCTCGCTGCTTAAAGTAATGTCGCGCGAAGCCGCCAGCGCCGTTGCGGAAAGGCTGCTGAAACAGCTGGGCATCGACAAGGCCAGAATCACCGATATCCAAAAGATCTCCTGGGAGCAGCTTCTCGACGCTCAGACCGCGCTGGGCAGCGGTGTCGCCAGTCCCTTTGTTCCGGTGCTGGATGGGACCGTGATGCCGCAGAATCCGTTCGATCCGGTGGCTTCGCCGGTCTCCGCCGACGTGCCCATGATCATCAGCACCACGCTCGATGAAGCCGCTCTCGCGCTGACCAACTTTGATCTCGACGAGGCCGGCCTGAAGGCGATGGTGACGCGGACGCTGGGCGACAAGGCCGGCCAGGCCGATCGCGTGCTCGGGCTCTATCGCAAGGCGTATCCCAGCGCCTCGCCCTACCTGATCCAGGCGCGCATCGTGACCGACCGCGGCTTCCGCGCCAACGCCTACAAGCAGGCGGAGCGCAAAGCGGCGCTGGGCAAGGCCCCTGCTTACTTCTATCTGTTTACCTGGCCCTGCCCTGGCTACAACGGTAAGTTCGGCTCGGTGCACGGCACGGACGTGCAACTGGTGTTCCACGCCTACCGTGGCGCCATCGGTGGTGGCGGCGCAGACGCCAAAGCTCTGGCCGACAAGATGGCCGCCATGTGGGTGGCTTTCGCCAAGACCGGCGATCCCAACGTTCCGGCAATTCCCAAATGGCAACCTTACGATGCGCAGGCTCGCGCCACCATGGTCTTCGACACTAACACCCGCGTGGAGAACGATCCTCGGCACGAGTTCCGGCTGTTGTGGGACGAGTTGGGCACAACGGGCGGGCCGATGGGGTGAAAACCGGCAACTATCAGTTAGCAATTGGCTCAGCTAAAAGCAGAACCGGGGTGATCTGGATCGAACCAAACTTTTTCGGTTCCGGCTTCCGCTGTGCCAATTGCTAACTGCCCTTACTCCGCCACTTTGATCATCAGCTTGCCGAAGTTCTCTCCGCGGAAAAGCTTGAGCAGCGTGTCGGGGAAGGTCTCAAAGCCCTCCACGATGTCCTCTTTCGACTTGAATTTGCCCGCCATCATCCAGCCGGCCATCTCCCGCGCGGCTTCGCCATAGCGCGCCACGTAGTTGAAGACCACGAAGCCTTCCATACGCGCGCTGTTCACCAGCAGAGAGAGATAATTCGACGGTCCCTTGATGCCGTCGGTGTTGTTGTATTGGGAGATCGCCCCGCAGATGACGACGCGCGCCCCGCGAGCCAGATTGGCCAGGGCGGCGTCGAGAATATCGCCGCCCACGTTGTCAAAATAGACGTTGATGCCCTGAGGACAGTGCTCGCGCAGGCCATCCATCACGTTTTCATGCTTGTAGTCGATGGCGGCGTCGAAGCCCAGTTCTTTCACGATGTAGGCGCACTTCTCGGGTCCCCCGGCGATCCCCACGGCGCGACAACCCTTGATCTTGGCGATCTGCCCGGCGGACATCCCGGTAGCGCCCGCCGCCCCCGAGATCACGACGGTGTCGCCGGCCTTGGCCTGGCCGACCTCGAGCAGCCCGAAGTACGCGGTCAGGCCCGTGACGCCCAGCGCGCCGACGTAAACCGGCAGCGGGACCAGCTTGGGATCGACCTTGGACAGCCCCTTGGCTCCCTGCGCGTCCACGAGTGCATACTCCTGCGCCCCCAATATGCCGGTCACGTGGTCACCCACGGCAAACGCGGGATTCCCTGACGCAATCACCCGGCCCGCGCCCCCAGCGCGCATGACCTCGCCGATGCCGATCGGAGCAATGTAGGACCGGCCTTCGTTCATCCAGCCGCGCATGGCGGGATCGAGCGAGAGGTAGAGGGTCTTGACTAGAACTTCGCCAGGGCCAGGATCGCGGACCGGCTCCTCGGTGTAATTCCAATCACTGCGTTTGGGCAAACCTTGGGGACGCGCGGCAAGGCGGAATTGATGGTTGGTGAGGGCCATGGGGGAACTCCATTCGGTGGATTCAAAGCCGACAAAATAGTATATGCGTGCGAAGAGATTTTCGCCGCCATGGTCAGCCGA
>CAZFRV010000227.1:0-3834 GCA_964521445.1 uncultured Acidobacteriaceae bacterium | reverse complement strand
GTACGACGATCTCCCGTTCACGGGTGGAGCAGGCCTTTAGGTAGGCGTGCACAAGGCTGCTGCGGCATGTCGCCTTCAGCCGCTGGGGCGGACAAAAGCCGGAATAGCGCTACGGGGTTACTCGCGCTCAATTGACGTTCGCGCCTGGATATAGGCGTCAATCACTTGATCCAGCGTGCCCTGGGCCTTGAGGATGTATTCCACCGCGTCGCGGGCGGCGCCGTGTCCGCCGGACGAAGGCGTCTCGTAATGAGCCATGGCCTTGACCTGAGGACGCGCGTTGGCCACGGCGATCGCCAGCCCGCAGCGGCGCATGATGGGGAGATCGATCACGTCGTCGCCGACGAACGCGATCTCTTCCGGGTGCACGCCGCTTTCCTTGAGGATCCGGTCCAGCACCGCCGACTTGTTCTCCGCGCCCTGGAACAGGAAATCCACGCGCAGGTCGCGGGCGCGCAGGGCAACCGTCTCCGAGATCCTCTTGGTGATCATTCCGGTCTTGAGTCCGCCCAGACGAGCCAGGGAGATCGCGGTGCCATCGTGCGCGTTGAAGCCTTTGGCCTCGATCATGTTCCGGCTCATGATGCCGAAGCCAGGCGCGTCCCCGTGCTGCTCGCGGTGGGCGTCCGTGGTGCGGGCTTCGCTCGACGCCGCAGGAAAAAACCAGATGGTGCCGTCGGTCAGCACACCGTCGACATCGAAGAGAATGACTTTGATTCGCTTTGCGCGATCGAGAGACACGTTGTCAGCCTTTAGCACTTAGCCCTTGGCCTTTAGCCGGAGCCGCAAGTAGGCGCGATACAAAGCTAAAGGCTAAGAGCTAATAGCTAACGGCTGTTCTCACACCATCTGTGTTCCCCACAGGTCGTGCAGATGGACAATTCCTTCCACCTCGCCGGACGCGCCGGTCACGACCAACGAAGTGATCTTCCTTTGTTCCATGATGTTCAAAGCGCTTGCGGCGAACTCATGGCCGGCGATCGTCTTGGGATTCGCGGTCATGCATTCGCCCGCAGTCAGGCTGAGGATGTCTTTGCCCCCTTGCAGCAGGCGACGGAGGTCGCCGTCACTGATCACGCCGGCCAGGTGGTTGTTATCGACGACCGTGGTGATACCCATGCCCTTGCGCGTCATCTCAAAAATCACGTCGAGCATTTTCGTGTCCCGGGAGACGCGCGGCACCGCCGCCCCGGCATGCATCAACTGGGAAACGCGCGCCAGTTTCTTGCCCAGCTTGCCGCCGGGATGAAGGTTGGCGAAATCTTCTTCTTTGAATCCGCGCTTCTCGGCCAGCGCCAGGGCCAGCGCGTCACCGAGCGCCAGCATCGACGTTGTGGAAGCGGTCGGCGCCAGGCCCAGCGAGCACGCCTCCTGTGCGATGGAACAATCGAGCGCGATGTCCGCGGCCTGCGCCAATGTGGAGCTCTTGGAGGCGGCTTCATAGAGACGGTCGCCGGTGATCGTGATCAGTTTGCTTCCGATGCGCCGGATGGTCGCCAGGAGTTGCAGGATCTCTTCGGTCTCTCCGCTGAAAGAGAGCGCCAGCACGATGTCGCCTCGCACCAGCATGCCCAGATCGCCATGAACGGCTTCCGCAGGGTGGAGGTAAAGCGCGGGGGTCCCCGTGGACGAGAGCGTGGCCGCGATCTTGCGGGCGATGATCCCGCTCTTGCCCATTCCGGTGACCACCACGCGGCCGCCGCAGGAGTGCAGGCACTCGACCGCGCAGTCGAAATCGCGGGCCATGGGACCGTCAATGCGGGCCGCCAATTCGCGCAGCGCTTCCGCTTCAATGCGCACCACGTTGGAGCCAATCGTTTTCACTGGCATTAATAGTAGCAGCTTGAACCAGGAATCCGACTTGCCCTCAGGCTGTGCCGCCCTGAAATCCCGCGGCCGCGCCGCTCCGAGTTGTTGGCGCACCCTGAGACCGTGTGTTGGGCGCCGGCCACGGGAACCAACACGCATCCAGGCGCAGCCCTTTTACTGGCGCTTCATGACGTACTGTTCTCCTTGGACAAGAGCATTTCGAGCGGCTTCCGGATTCCAGCCGCTCGGATACCTTGGAATCTCTCTATTTCGTTTCGCTCCGAGACGTCCAGCGGAGGCCGCCGGCAAATGTTGGCTTGTAGTACTCGCGCTGGACCACGTATTGAGGACTTCCATTGTAGAAACCGAAGACCTCGTTGTTCAGATTCAATCCGTACCCGTAGACGGAAAGGCCGTGGATCAACTTATAGCTGCCCTGCACGTCCAGCTGAAGGTGCGGGTACAAGTAGTTGTCGCCGCCAGGGCCTTTCACGCCGCCGGCGGGCAAGTTGGCCGGGGCAATGGGAACGATGCTGGTGGCGCCTGCTACCAGATCCTGGAACTGATACGCGAAGATCATGGCCGCGTTGTAGGTCATGCCCACGCGCATGGAGAAGCGCTGGGTGTCGTAGGTCGGGCTGATGTTCCAGGTATTCGGCGCCTGGCGCAACAGAGGCGGGTTGTCGTCGCGCAGCAGGGCCTGCAAGCCGCTGGTCCCAGAAGTGGTATGGCTGAAGTTGGCGGAGATGCCCATACCCTTCATCGCGCCGGGCAGAAAGCGCAAACGCTGGGTATAGGCCATTTCAACCCCGGCCACCCACGCGCTTCCGATGTTCTGGATCTGCGAAACCAGCACGTAGCTCGATGTTATCGGGATGGGTTGGTTGGTGAAAAGGCTGATGGATTCTGGAAACTGTCCGTTCACGATGGGGTCACTGAGTTGCTTGTAAAAGAAGCCGGCCTGAATCATACCCACGGGATTCAAGTACTGCTCAAACAGCACATCGTAGTTGTTCGAGTGTTCCGCTCTCAGGTTCGGGTTGCCGAGACTGATCCTGTTAGGGTCGCCCGAGTTGTCCAGAGTGCCGGCGACTTGCGCGATGTCCTGCGGGTCCGGACGCGCAAGAGCGCGGCTGTACACCAGACGCAAAGCGCTGTCCTTCGTTATGCCGGCGCGCAGGGAGACACTGGGGAGGACGTCCACATAATCCTGGCCGCCGGGGACATTTACCGCTGCTCCGGCTCCGGTAACACCGTTCCAACTCATGGTAGCCACGTGGGTGGCTTCGAACCGCACTCCACCGACCAGACGGAAGCGCGGGGTGATGTCTAGAGTGTTCATCACGTAGCCGGCCGTAACCCGCTCAATCAGATTGAAGTTGTTCCCATTGATCCCCGACGGGTTGAACGCTCCCAGAGCCGTGGCGAAGTCTCGGGCCTTCCTGTAATCGGGAGTATTCGTGAAGTGGTATGTCCCGTCATAGTAGTTGGGGTCGGTAAAGGTTCCCAAGAATTGTGTCGCGGGAATGGGGTTGGCGCTGAAGTCCGCGACAATCTGCTGCGTGTCGTCAAACTTGTGGGCATTGCGGATCTTGCCCCCAAATTCGAACGTCCCGTAGTGCGAGCCCAGGTGATACTGATGGGCATAGGAGGTCGAAGCCTGTAAGTTCAGTTGGGCGGTGAGACCGCTGTCGGGAAGTCTGACGTCCTGCAGGCTGTAATTCCTGATGTCGGTTGCGTCTGCGGCGCCGGGCGTAAAGCAGCCCGCTGAGAAGGCGGGACGGAATTGGTCCTGCGAGGCCATGTTGCCGCAGTTGGCGGAGACGTTGGGATCGCCGTTCCACGTATAATCGGCGCCTCCGCTCCCGTTCAAAGTCCTGGAACGCGCGACCGAAACCTCCCAGTTGAGCCAGGAGGTCTGGAAGAGGTGCCTGCCGCCCAGCACCACGCTGCGGTTGCCTTTATAGGGTATTAGCAAGTGATGGATGTCTTTGGTCATGTACTGTTCTGGTTTTGTGTCTTTTT
>CAZFRV010000226.1:0-8591 GCA_964521445.1 uncultured Acidobacteriaceae bacterium | reverse complement strand
TGTCCAGGTAAGCGCCGCCCCGGTTGATGTAGGCGTCCACAAAACTCGGGTCCAGCCGGATGGCCTCGTTACAATCCTGGATGGCCCGATCATATTCACCTTTGCGCAAATAAGTCCTACCGCGGTTGGAGAAGAACTTGGCGTCGCTCGGTTTCAGCCGAATGGCCTGGTCATAATCCTGGATGGCCCGGTCATATTCACCTTTCCTGTCGTAGGCATTGCCCCGGTTGGTGAGTTCAGCCGCCAGGTCCGCCCCGGAAAGCCGGCCTGAATCGATCGCGGCCGAGCAATAGCGTATTTGCTGGTCGGCATTGGTTTCGTTTTGGCACCGTCTGGCGTCATTCTTCCAGTCCGCCCAGGCGGTCAACTGCGCCGCCAGCATAAAAACCAGAACTGCTCTTAACAGTCGCATAAATCCTCCACTGCTCCGCGCGGGGTCCAAGTGACAACCCTGTGGACAAGAAGAAACAAAGAAAATGTTCCGGAAGACCCTGAGTCCCTCTCGCGCACCACTGGCGCAAGGTATGTGGACATGAGCGGCGCAACAAGCGGCACTCCCCGCCGAATCGCCATCGCTCAGATGTTGGTGGTGATCCACTTTCCGCCCGCGCAAATCGAGGGACATAAGCGCTCCCGGGCAACATGCTCAAATACAAGAAAGGACGCACGATGTACGGCCACAGTGTGGCGCATCGCCCTGAGAGGCACAGTGACCGGGGTCACTGATCCGTGTGAGCTGGAGACCGCGGTGGAAAGTTCAGGAGCGCAACGGTCCCGGCGGAATGACGGCTGCGCGCTACTTCGGCGGGCTACCTTGAAGTCACCAATGTTTCCTTCCTCCTATCACTCGGGGCGTTGGCTTGACACGCCCGGGAGGCCCATCCGCGTTTTCCAGTCGCGCCATTCTTGAGCGGTGATCTCCCATACCTCAGCCGGCAATCGACCACACACATAATCACGTTCCAGAGTGGCGATTCGACGCATACCTGTTTTCTCCGAGATTCGCCTTGAGGCGACGTTGGCAACTGCCTTGGGCGCCCGCAAAACTTCGAAACCAAGAACGTCGAACCAATAGTCGTTGACGGCCGCCACGGCCTCTGTCATCAGACCTTGGCCATGCCACGGCAGTCCCAGCCAGTAACCGCGATTGTTCCACTCATCTCTGTGAAGATTGATCTTACCGATGAGGTGTTCCGGCGATTCCTTGAATCGCAGACTCCAGTGCCATTCTTCACCACGCTCGATTGCTGGAAGGATGACATCGCGATAGTGGAGGAACACTTGATTTTCAGGGAAGGGCCACGGAACCGCAGCGTTAAGAAATTTAACAACATCCCAGTGCGGGAATAGACGTTCCGCATCTTCTGCATCGGAAAGCTGGAGAGGCCGCAAAAGGAGCCGCTTCGTTTCCAGTCCGACAATCATTACACACGATAACAAAGTCCTAATTGTGGATGCAACACGCCCACTTCGTATAATCCGACTCTTCACACAGTATTAGCGCAGTTTAAAGGCTACCGCTCGCGCTGACGATCCGGCAACACAGACATTGTCATCATTAAGTGCTCAACTTGTGGGTAACTAAAAGTTTGACCGCGCGCTTACGCCTGGACTGTCAGTCCACGATCTGGGGAGAACGGCGGCACCTAATCTGCGAGGGGCCAACGTCCCCGAGACTGTCATCATGAAGAGGGTGGAAGACATTTCAGAAGGTAGGGCTCCCTGGCTTCGCTCGGGATGTAAGAACAAATGGTGCCGAGAGGGGGACTCGAACCCCCACGGGCCGTTTAAGCCCTGCGGATTTTAAGTCCGCTGCGTCTGCCAATTCCGCCATCCCGGCCAATGTCATCATTCTAACTACTCAAAACACCAATCTCCAAAACTCGGTAGTGGTACAGTTTCAATCCCTGACTCGTGGAGCACAGGCACCCTCGCCTGTGAAAAGCTACGCAGCCGGAGGCGGCTGCGCTCCAAAAACAGGGAGACTGTACCACTACCCAAAACTCTCCGTCTTTCCACCGGCCCTCGGTATGTCCGTGGTAGGTCTTCCGTACTCTTGCTGGACTTTGCGCCAAAAAGAAAGCGGCAGCCCTTTCAGGCTGCCGCTCGAGGCCTAGAGTTGAAGTAACTTACTGCTTTTTAGGCGCTGGCTTGGCCGCCGGCTTCTTGGCCGGAGCCGCTTTCTTGGCCGGCGCCTTACCGGCAGCTGGTCCGCGGGGGCTGATCAAATTCAGCACGTCTGCGGAGTTGAACGGGTAAACCCTTACCGAGGTCTCGCCCGTAGTGCTAAGGACGACGTCCACACGGCGGTTCTGAGCCAGAGTTACCACGCGCAGGTTCTTCAGGATGCGCGCTCTCTGCTCGCCGGTAATGGTGTTGTCCTGCTCAACCATCTGTTTCACCTCGGCTTCGGAGAGCTGATGCTCTTCGCCTAAGCCCTCGACTTGGATGGCATCGGCGGGTACGCCGTGTTCGACCAGGAAGTTCTTGGTGCTGCCCACACGCCGCTCGGACAGCGCCTGGTTGTACTTGGCGGTACCGCGAGGATCGGTATGGCCGCGCAGCGTGAGATGCGCGTCCGGTCTAAATGTTAAGTATCTCTTGAAGTCATTGGCCAGAGTCGTCAGCGTCGATTCCTGGCTTGGCACCAGACCGCCGTTGGGCTTGGCAACCGTTGGTTGTGCAGTTGGGAAGTAGATGCTGTGCAGGGCCAGCCTCATCTCCAACTGAATCTGCTCGGCCGGCTTGGTGACGGTCACGTTGGCGGTGCAATCAGCCGTGCCGCCGCGTCCGTCGCTCACCTGGCCGGTGACGGTGTAGGGTCCCGGCTTGAGTCCGGTGGTATCCAACTGCACCGAGGCGCCGGAACCGCTGACAGTCCCGCCGCTGGCTGTCCAGGAGTAGGTAAGCGGATCGTTATCCGGGTCGCTGGCGTTGGCGGTGATCGTGGCTTTGTCGCCGGCGGGAACGCTGGCAGGCGAGGCCGAGCACGTCATGGTTGGCGGACGATTAGGCCGGGGCTCAACGTGAACGTCAGAACTGCAGCTCACGCTGGCGCCGGTAGCATCGGTCACCTTCGCCGTCACGGTATAGCTGCCAGGCGCCGAGCTGCCGGGATTCCAGCGGACTTCAGGTCCGGTACCGTCGACAGTGCCGCCAGTTGCCGACCATGCGTACGTAAGCGGGCTTCCGTCAGGACTGTTGGCATCGGCACGGACGACGGAGACTTCGTTCATCTCCTGGTGGACGGTGGTGGGATTCGCGGAGCAATTCGCTGTCGGCGGGTGATGCACCGGCGGCGGCGGCGCCGACGGGAAGCCGAAGCGGAACACGATTCCGGCCGAGAGACGAAGATTGTTCTGCCGGTCGTTGTGGTTGTCGTTGAAGGTAGTCATCAGGTACTCGGCTTCAGCCAAACGAATCGCCACATGCTTGCGGAAGGTGAAATCGATACCGCCGCCGGCGGCCGCTGCGGCCGCGTTGGTATGGAAAGAGCGGTTGAAGAATATCGTATTGGGCGGCCCGTTGAGGGTCGCAGTAAGACGAGTACCTCCGCCCAAGGCATCGCCAAAGATCGTCCAATGCCGGCTCCGGACGAGAATGAAACGGGGGCCGAAGAGATAGGTATAGAACTTGGCGTTGATGTTCGTAACGTTGTGAACGCCGTAGCCCGCAAAATCAGCAGTCAAACCGAACCACCGGTTGACGTTGGCATTGGCTTGGGCGATGCCGCCAGGGATGAAATCGAACTGCTGATTCACCGTAGCTCCGCCCGGCAAGAGCGCAGTTTGGGTGTTGAAGCGGACATACGAGTAGCCGAGGAAGATCTCGCCGCCCGGCCTGCCCTCGTCCGTGGAACTCGAGGCAGATTTCTTGGCTTTCGGCGCCGGTGTGGGCGTCGCCTGGGGCAGCGGTTCGCTCGCGACGGCGACGGCCTCGCTGACCCCGTTGTCTGGCGGGTTTGTTGCCGGCTTGTTGGCGTCACCCGCAAATGCTAACGCCGCAAGCATGGAATGCAGAACTACAATGGCGACTGCTCGCGCACCCGATTGCATCTAGGCCTCCTCAATCGAGTGTCCATGAAACACTCTCATCGAGTGTCAAGGAAACACTCTGGTTTTTAATCTTATCAGAGACAGTAGGTCACGCAATATCCAAAGCGCCTGCACGTACATTGTCTTTAACTGTGCTCGATGCAAGCACGTGGATTTGTTGAATGCAGGTTAAGGAAACCTTATCGTGGCGTCGGGACTGGGCCCGGTGAGCGAACGAGTCTCGAATTAGCATCCAGAATTTCTAAGGCCCGGTGCTAGAGTTGAAGGCACAATGAACTCTGAATCCCATCTCTCCGAACTACGCAAATTCATGACGCACGTGGTCCCCTTCTGGCAGACGCTCGGCCTCGAGCTCAAAGAAGTGACCCCGGGAAAAGCCGTCTTCGAAGCTGAGGCGCTGCCCAGCCTCATGCAAAACAAGCTGCTGCATGGGGGCGTGCTGGCCTCCATCGCGGACTCGGCTTGCGCTGTGGCCGCCATTTCCCTCGTCTTCCCGGCCAGCTACGCCACCACCATCAATTTGCAGGTCTCCTATTTAAAGCCGGTGACGCAAGGCCGTTTTCGGGCCGAAGGCCGGTGCCTTAAGGCCGGCAAAAACGTTCTATTCTGTGAGGCCGTGGTGTTTGACGAACAGCAGGCCCTGGTCTGTACAGCAACATCACAACTTCTTGCGATTCCAAGGAAAAAGCCAGGGGCCTAGGGCCCCAGGGACTAACGGACACTGGCCAGTTGGCCGATAGAGCCTTAGAGAATCAGTGTTTGGAGGCCTCAAAAAAGCGTTTCTATGGCATTGCATAGATGCTAAAGTGGCTTTATAATAAGGGGTTTCACCGACGTATCCGGAGCAAACTGGGCAGCACAGGTTCCCTGAATTTTTCGCTCTTGGCTGAAACCTAAAGCAGCCGCCAGGAATCCAAGACTTAGTTGATACGGAAGCACTCTTTCTATCTGAAAAGGCAGGACAAAACTGAATATGGCGAGAAGACGCGGCAATCCGAATTGGGGCAAGCCCGAACCTATCGGGCCAGTGGTCCCTGTTGTGACGTCGTTCGAGCAGGCGGTGAAGGAATTCAAACTCACTCCTGACCAATACATCCGCTCCACCCGGCTGCGTGAGTGGGCTCGGCGCAACAAAAACTCGAAGTACATCCCCGAACCATTGCTGGAAGCCTGGGGATTTGAAATTGAATCAACCCTGTAGGTTCGAAACGGGCAGAAGAGCCGCCTTCGGGCGGCTTTTTTATTGAGCTAAGTTCATGCTGACATTTACCGGCCAGGAGACCCTGGCAATCGTGGTGGCGGCCAGCTTTGCCGCTGGTCTGAATGTGTATGCCACAGTAGCCACGCTCGGGTTGCTGTCTCACTTGCACGCGTTCCAACTGCCGCCGGCCCTTCACGTTTTGGGTTCCTGGCCGGTGATCGTGATCTCCGCTTTGATCTTTGGCCTGGAATTCTTTGCCGACAAGATCCCGGTGTTCGACCTGGTGTGGAACGCGCTGAATACCTTCGTCAGGGTGCCTGTAGCTGTGCTGCTGTCCTATGGCGCTACCGAACATCTCTCTCCCGGAGCGCAGATCGCGGCGGCCGTTCTGGGCGGCGCCATCGCGCTGGCCGCCCATGGAGGCAAGATCGCGCTACGGGCTGCAGTCACTCCGTCGCCTGAACCGGTGTCGAATATGGCGCTCAGCGTTGGCGAAGATGTAGCCGCTGTTTCTCTCACTTGGTTCGCCACCGCACATCCCGTGGTTGCCGTCGCCATCGTGGCCGTCTGTCTGGTGCTGGTCATTCTCATGATTCGTTATGTGGTGCGATCGGTGAAACGGCTATTCCATCAGGCGCGATCCAGCGTTCATGAAATCCGCCAGAGTTTGACCTGAGCGCTGGCGGCATGCGATAGTGCTCCGTTTTAACATTTCTTTAACATTCTCTCGAGGAGCGTTCTTTCACCTATGGTCCGGTTGATCCCGCGCGACACCCGGTTTTTCGACATGTTTGCCGACATGGCCAGCAATCTCGGCGACGGCGCGCGCCTCCTGCAACGGACTCTGGACGATTTTCAGGACGTCGAGGAACGGGTGCGGCAGTTGAAAGCGATCGAGCACCGCGGCGATGACATGACGCATAACATTCTCACTAAGCTCAACCAGACCTTTATCACTCCATTCGATCGCGAAGATATTTATCGGCTGGCGTCTTCCCTGGATGACGTCCTCGACTTCGTTTACGCCGCCGGCGTGCGCCTGATCATGTATAAGATCACCGGCGCTCCTCCTGCCGCTTCCAAACTGGCCGAAATCATAGTGAAGCAGGCGGACCAGCTGTCCGCGGCCTTGGGCCGCCTGGAGAAAAAGCACGATCGCGTCCTCGAAAACTGCGTGGAAATCAACCGCCTGGAGAATGAGGCCGACCATGTCGCCCGCTCCGCCATTGCCGTGCTCTTTGAAAAGGAAAAGGATCCCATCTCCCTGATCAAACTCAAAGAGTTGTACGAGGTCCTGGAAACAGCAACGGACAAAGCTGAAGACGCCGCCAACGTTCTGGAAGGCGTGGTATTGAAGAGCGCTTGAGCCCGGCGATCATGCGCACAAATCCTTTTGGCGAGGCGAGCTAGGTGCACACGAGCACAGTGCTGGTTGTTGTGACCATCCTGATCGCGCTGGCCTTCGATTTCATCAACGGCTTCCACGACGCCGCCAACAGCATTGCCACCGTTGTCTCCACCCGTGTGCTCTCGCCGCGATGGGCGGTGGTGTGGGCCGCGTTTTTTAATTTTGCAGCGGCTGCGGTCTTTGGCGTTGCCGTGGCCAAGACCATCAGCAGCGGCTTGGTCGATCCCAACCAGGTCACGCAGTTTGTGATTCTCGCCGCGCTGACCGGGGCCATTCTCTGGGACCTGATGACCTGGTTGTGGGGCCTTCCCACTTCCTCTTCGCATGCGCTGATCGGCGGGCTCGCCGGCGCCGCCATCGCCAAGGCTGGATGGCAAGTCCTGGTGAGCGAGCCCAAGCTGCACTGGCCCATCATCGGGACGATTCCCGGCCTCGGCGCCAAATGGATGTCCACGCTCATTTTTATTGTTCTGGCCCCGATGATCGGTCTGCTGATCGGGCTGGGGCTGATGGTGGCGGTTTCCTGGCTGTTTCATCGCAGCGCCCCGCGCACCGTGGACAAACTGTTTCGCAGGCTGCAACTGCTTTCCGCTGCCGCCTACAGCCTGGGCCACGGTGGTAATGACGCCCAGAAAACCATGGGTATTATCGCCGGGGCGTTGCTTGCCGGCGGCTTTCTCACGCCGCAGCAATTTGCCTCCGGATGGGGGCCCTATAAGTTGCGCATCATCATCGGTGCGAATGCCGCTATCGCTCTGGGAACGTATTTCGGGGGATGGCGTATCGTCCGCACCATGGGATCGAAGATCACCAAGCTAAAGCCGGTAGGCGGTTTCTGTGCTGAAAGCGCGGGCGCCATTACTCTGTTTGTCCTGGCAATGCAAGGCATTCCCGTCAGCACCACGCATACCATTACCGGAGCGATTGTGGGCGTTGGATCCACCGGCCGGCTCTCCGCGGTGCGTTGGGGCGTGGCCGGCCGGATTGTCTGGGCCTGGGTGTTGACGATTCCCGCATCGGCGCTGGTGGCCGCGGGTACCTATTGGGTGATTCGACTCTTTGTGCCCAATGCCTGAGGCATCTCGAGCAAAGTGGTTTTTCGCAACAGGTGAGCTCTTTTCAGCATCTAAGGAATTGAGTAAGATCATCGAAAACAGGTCTTAGCCTGCTGGCCGTAAAAGACCGCCTGGTCGCGCTAACCGGCGCGATGTTTCATCTGGCCGAGGGATCCCCGTACTCACTCCGGAGATTTTTCTGCTCCGGCGACTTGGAGGGTGCTTATGGCCAGATGTTCCGCTTTGATTGTTTGTACCTCTTTCTTCCTGATTCTGTTGGGAACCGCAACCACCGGTTGCGGCGGCAGCGCGATGAACAGCAGCCGCATGCTGCAAAGCCTCACTGTCACGCCATCGTCCGCCGATGCGCGAAACTTTGCCGGCGGTAAAGTTCCATTCACGGCCACGGGCACGTTCAACATGGCGCCGGCAACGGTAGCATCGCCGGCGGTCATGTGGAGCATCGGAAGCCCGTTTGCGTCGCCACCGCCGGCCATGCCACAGGCCTCGGTGGACGCAACCGGCATGGCGCAGTGCAACGGCTTCGTCGGCAATGCCATCATTGAAGCCACGGCGCCGACCGAACCCGAGATCCCACTCGAGGGGATGACGCCGTCCACGCCGGCGGTGTCGGGGACGGCTACGTTGATCTGCCCGTAAAGGCAGCCTTGGCGGGTTACGATCTGGTGGTTCGGCAGGGGATCACGAGAAGACGGCTGATCGGAGACGATCGGACAAGTTGCCGACGATCGGGATTTGCCTAGCCCTTGGGCTCCAGCATCACAACCTGATGGTCAGGACAGCCAAACTTCAAGTCTTGCTTTAACTCTTCCACCAGGCCTCGGCCATGCTTCAGAAGGAAGTAAGCCGCG
>CAZFRV010000225.1:0-12790 GCA_964521445.1 uncultured Acidobacteriaceae bacterium | reverse complement strand
AAAGTTTTGGTAGCGGTCAAGGTACCCGTTGAAGGAGTAGCCGGCGAGACTCTTGGACAGGAACGCGGTTGAGCTGACCTCGGAATTGACAGCCTGGGTGAAGGTTGGCGAAAACTGTTCCCGGAACACAAATGAGCTGAGGTATTCGAGCGACGCCACGCCACGGACGTCATGGGGGAACACGGCTGCGGCGTTCAGCTTGATGTCCTCCCCACCCTCGTTCACGGGAGTGGAGGTGGGGACGCCATTCTGAGTAGTGGTTACAGCAACCGTCTTGTTGGTAAGCACCTGAAAGTAATTGAAATTGAGGAAGGAAGTCTGGCTGGGTTTGGCCCGGAAATCCTCCAGCAGCATCCAGCCGATTTTGGATAGATATTGCCCGCCCAGCGTGGCGTCCATGCTGCGATTGATGGCCCAATAGTAGGAGTCGCCGACGATGGTTCCCTTGGTATTGGAAATGGCCACGGTAGGGATCAGGAAACCGCTCTGCCGGCCCAGTTTCTCCGCGGGTGTAGAGGCGTATGGCAAATACACGACGGGGACTCCTTTGAGCCGGAACGTGCTCTGGTAGAGCTTGGCCGTGTCCGCCACGCGCAGAAGAATCTTGGCAGCATGAAATCTCCATTTAGGATGAGGCAGCTCGCATGAAGTTACTGACCCGTGGTACAGGACATATTCGTCCGGCCCGGTCTGCTCCATGACTGTTGCCGCAAAAGCGATGGGGCTTGACGAAGTAAGGGTCACATTGGTGCCCCGGAAGCGGGCGCCGGTAGTGCCCTTCACGTCATAGAACTTGCCCGTCTGGCTGCGGATGTTGTAGGTGCCGTGACTTCCGGTAATGTGCATGTCACGCGGGCCCCCATCGAGGGCGGCATTTCCGCTGGCCGTGGCATCGCCCGAAACCGAATCGTAGGAGACGGCGTCCCCCCGAAACACATAATTCCCGTATTCGATCTTAACGTCGCCGCGAAGATTGTAAATCTTGCCGACTTTCTCGCATTCCCGGGCCGTGATGTCGACGGGCTGATCCTCGCTGACTGTAGCCCTTCGCGCCGGCGGCTTGGCCTTGGTCTTACCCTTGCCCTTGCGCTTGGCAGCGCCGGGTTGCTGCCCGGGACCGGTTGACGATGTCAACGCCGGCGGCGCGGGCAGCACCGCATGGCATGGCTCCGGCGCACCCTGGGTGGCTCCTGTGTCCGCCGGGGTGAGCACCTGCGCCTGGCTTGCCAATGGGGGCGCAACCAGAAACAGATGACAAAGCAACCCCGCTGTGATAACACACTGAAGTTGGGAACGCATGCTGTAGAGGCTAGCCTTGGCAAGGTAACACGGCCCGTTTTCCAAAAGCAAAGGCTCACCCGAACTGGCGGCTTCCCGGGTTCTGGCGAACTCACAACACGTCCATGAGCTGCCCTGAGTGTGGCACATCGTTTCCTTGCGCCCACGCTCGGACGAGCACGGCTTTCGTGCCCGCGCCCGAGATGTCGTCTTCATTTCCTTCCGCGGCCGAAGCCCGCAGCCGCGCCGACCAGGAACATTGGCGCCAGGAAGTGATCTCGCGGGTCCGCCAACATCGCGCCCGGCGGCGCCGCTTTGACCCCAACGCCTCCATGGAGCTTGATTTTGCGGCCGAGGCCCCCCTGACGATTTCGACCGCCCTGGCCGAACCCCCGCCTGCCGAGTTCACAGCACCTGAGGAAGACACGGCATTCTCCGCCGCCGAACTGTCGAGCCCACCCGTCCATGTCGTGCCTGAGGTCACGCAGAACCTCACGCGTGACGTCGGGCGGCCTCAGCCCCGCAAAATCATTCACTTCCCCCGCCACGCCGCGGTAGATTTGGCGATGGAACTCGCCGCACCGGCTCCCGAGGTCCCGCGCATTCTCGACGCGCCCGAGGCCGAGCAGATGGAGTTGTTGCCAAGCTTTGCCGACATCCGCCTTGAGGAAGCTCCGTACGAGGACCGCTTCCACGAAGCATTGGAGCTACCCGGCGAGCCGGCCCCACTGCGCCAGCGCCTCGGATCAGGCCTGGTGGACGCCGCCATCGTTGCGGCAGCCCTGGTTGTCTTTGCCTTTCCCTTCGCTTTCACACTGGACAGGCTCGCCGAAGCGACCCCCCATGTTCGCCCGGCCCTGCTGTGCGCCGTGGCGGCCGCCGCGACACTGTGGCTGCTTTACCAATACCTCTTCCTCGTTTACAGCAAGAGAACCCCGGGTATGAGCGTCGCGCATCTGGAACTCTTGACCTTCGATGACCGGCAACCCTCGTTCTTCGCCCGCTGCTCGCGCGCTTTTGGCGCCACGCTCTCCGGGTTGTCGCTGGGGCTTGGCTTCGCCTGGGCCCTGGTGGACGAACACACTCTGGGCTGGCATGATCGCATCAGCCAGACATACTTGAGATCGGTTGACCGGCACACCGGATAGTTGGGAACGCGGCGCGGGCTTCTTCTGAAAGCCTCTTTCTGCAATCATGGTAGCGCTACAGTCTGGTGCTTTTGCACTAACCCATCTCGAGCGCACGCTCGACACAAGGAAGAATCATGCGATACTGCCGCTTCTCGTCAGCTGCCGGTCCTAAGTATGGGCTCATCGAAAGCCTGAACGGAAAGGACCAAATCACACGCGCCTGCGACGGCGCAGGAATCCCTGATTTTTCCGGGGCGCAAAATATTTCTCCGCTACCGCTTGCCTCCGCTACGCTGCTGGCGCCGGTTCAGCCGTCGAAGATTGTCTGCGTCGGCCGCAATTACGCCGAGCACGCCAAGGAGTTCGGCAATGAGGTCCCCCCTGACCTCATCATCTTTCTCAAGCCTCCAACCTCGCTGCTGGCGCCGGGAGGCAAGATTATCCGCCCCAACCGGCTTTCGCAACGCGTGGATTTCGAGGGCGAACTGGCGGCGGTCATCGGCAAGACCTGTCACAAACTGGACGAGAGCGCGGATGTCCGGCCGTACATCGCCGGGTACAGCTGCTCCAATGACGTGACCGCACGTGACCTGCAGAGAAAAGACGGCCAGTGGACCCGCGGCAAAAGCTTCGACACGTTTTGTCCGGTGGGTCCGGTGGTGACCGACGAGATCGATCCCTGGGCCGGCGTGATAGTGGAGAGCCGCGTCAATGGTGTGGTGAAACAGTCGGCCAGCACCACGTCCTTCATCTTTCCTATGGATGTTATAATCCGCTTCATCTCACAGGTCATGACTATGCTTCCCGGCGACTTGATTATGACCGGCACTCCCGCGGGCGTGGGTCCGTTGGTGGCGGGCGACGAGATATCGGTATCCATTCAGGGCATCGGCACGCTTACAAATCCCGTAGTGGACGGTGACTAAGCTCATGAAATTCTTTGTCGATACAGCCAACATTGCTGAAATTCGCGAGGCCGCTTCGCTGGGCATTCTGGACGGCGTCACCACCAACCCCTCCTTGGTCGCGAAAGAGGGAAAGCCCTTCAAGCAGACGATTATCGAGATTTGCGAGATCGCCAACGGTCCGGTGAGCACAGAGGTCATCGCCACCGACGCCGGCGGCATGTGCAAGGAAGCTCAGGAATATGCGAGTTGGCACAAGCATGTGGTCGTTAAGGTACCCACCACGCGCGAAGGCCTGAAGGCCGCCAAATGCCTCAGCGAACAGGGCATCAAAACCAACGTGACTCTGTGTTTTTCCGCCAGCCAGGCCCTGCTGATAGCCAAGGCAGGCGCCACCTACGTAAGCCCGTTTGTGGGACGGCTGGACGACATCAGCCACAACGGCATGGACCTGGTGCGCCAGATCGTGCAGATCTACAAGAATTACGGTTACAAAACCGAGGTGCTGGCGGCGTCGTTGCGCCATCCCCTGCACGTGGTGGAAGCCGCCATGGCCGGCGCCCACGTGGCCACCATGCCCTTCAAAATCCTGGACATGATGTTCAAGCACCCGCTCACCGACCGCGGCCTGGAGCAGTTTTTGAAAGACTGGGAAAAAGGCAAGGCGGGCTTAGCCTAGTCGTAAAGTCTGGCCCTTAAGGTTTCCTACGGATTTTGATGCGACCCAAGCTCTAGTAACGTCATCTCAATCAGAGCTGCCCGAGTTTCTTGCGCCTTTTTGTCATGAACGAAACGCTTCGTCTATCTGAATTCGCCATCGTCACCGGGGCCGTCGTGCTAGGCGTGAGCTACGCGTGGTCGCGACTTCGCCGCAAAACACCCGACCAACTGGAGCGCGAACGCCGCCTGCGGATCAGTGAGACCGGCCGCATCACCGATGGCGCCGTGATTGACGTCAATGAAATGAACCTCAATGACGCGGGCGAGATTCAATTATTGGTCTATCGCTATGACGTCGCCGGCGTCAGTTACGAAGCTTCGCAGGACATCACCAGCTTGCGCCACCGCGTGGACCTTCATTCTTGCCGGTCGGGACTGATGACCTCCATCAAGTACGACCCCGCCAACCCCGGTAACTCCATTGTGATTGCGGAAAACTGGAGTGGACTGCGGCACTAGAATTCTCTCTTTTGCTCCAACTGATCTACTCAGGCAATCCGGTGAACCGGACGAAATCTCGGAAACGGGGTTCGGTGCGAAGGCCATCGAGCCGCGGGTCGCAGCGAAGCGCCGGCGGCCAAAGCGAGCGCTCCTCAAAGGCTTTCTGCAGTTGATCAATCGCCTCGTTCTTTTCCCCCAGCCCGGCATAGATCAGCGCTTTGGAATACGGGGATACGTACTGGTGGTGCGAAGCCTGGTCCAGCTTTTGCAGCACGGCAAGCGCATCGGCTTTCTTTCCTACAGTTGCATATAGATGGCCAAGCGAGCCAGTGGCGGCGTCGCCTCCGGAAATCTCAGCTGCCTTTTGGAATTCGGCCGCGGCTTCCGTGCTTCGTCCCTGTTGTTCATACACGGAGCCCAGGAGCATATGTGCCGGGCCAGACGACGGATCGGCCTCAAGCATTTTATGGAGCATGTCCGCCGCGCGATCGTACCGGCGAACCCAAAAGTAGAACTGGGGAAAATAAGTTCCAGGCGCAAAAGGCAGAAATTCGGAGAACTTCCGGTTCTCTGCCTCGGCTTCGTCAGGTCGGTTCATGGCCAGCAAGTAAGACGCATACCATTGGTGCACCAGAACCGGATTGAGTTCCCGGGCCCGCTGATACTCGTGGGCCGCCCTGTTGAAATCCCAGTCATAGAGGAACGCGATTCTTCCCAGCATGGAGTGTGCGTAGGCGACACTGTCATCGATTTCCAGGGCCTTCATCACCGCGGCCCGGCTCTTGGGCACGAACTCAGCGGGGGCCACCCCATAGACTCCCAGCCTCATGTAGCAATCGGACAATCCCGCATACGCCATCGCGTAGTTGGGATCCAGGGTAATAGCCTTTTTGAAGTAACGGACACTCGTGGCTTTGTCCTCTTTCCCGGGTTTGTTCATGAAGTAATGCGCTTTGAGGAAAGCCTCGTACGCCCGGGGGTCTTCCGTGTACCGTTTGCGCAGGCGCTGCGTGTCTTCATGGTCGAGCGTGACCAGCAGGTCGTGCAGGATTCTCGGGCAAAGCGAATCTTCCAGTTCGAAGATGCCGTTGAATCTCTGGTTGAGTGTCGTGGCGAGCAAGGCAGCGCCGTCGCGTATGCGAACCACTTCGACCGTCACGTTGTGGCGGGAACGGTCGATCTTGCCGGTGAGCACATAGTCCACGTTCAGCGCTTGACCAATGGCGGCAGGATCCAGGCTCAACTCGGAGTAGTGGAGCACCGAATTGGTGGGACTGACGGCCAGTCGCGTGGTCTCGCTCAGCTTCGTGGTCAGCGCATCTGCCACCTCAACTCCAAAATCATCTTCGACCGCGGCTCCCTCCGATTTGAAGGGGAGGATGGCAACCGACGTACGGACGTTGGCGCGCGCAACCGCCGCCGGCTTGTCGTGTGCTGCCGAAGTGTGGCTTGAAGAAGGAGGCTTGACGGCCATATAAACCATCAGCGACACCGCCGCTCCTCCTGTAAGGAGTACGAGCGTGGCCACCCATGCTCTCGTTCTGGGAACGGGCGCGGCAGCAGCAGGACTCGGAAGAATCGGGGAAGTGGCCGCCAGACCATTGGCTGATCCGTTGCGATCCACTGCGGTGACCGGGGCGATCAGCCGGTAGCCGCCTTTGGGTATAGTCTGAATGTACCGGGGGCTCCTGGGATCGTCGGCGAAAATCTTTCTGAGCTCCGAGATGCACCGGATGAGGACGTCATCGGTCACAAAAGTGTCGGCCCAAACCGTCCGCATCAGGGTTTCTTTGGAAACTACGTCGCCGGTCTGGGCCAGGCAGACCAGGACTTGCATGATCTTGGGCTCAAGGCGCACTGTCTTGTCCGAGGATGAAAGGCTGTTAAGCTTGGGTGTAACCAACCACGCCCCCAGCCGAAAGTCACTTTCCACAAGCGCCACTCCTAAAGCAGTGCTCAATCATTGTACGTGCTTCCACGGGAAAGGTTTGCTTTCCCATAGTAAGAGCGCTGCCGGCGATGATCTCATCCAAACCTCGTGTCGATCCTCGCCGGTTCCTCGGGACTATCCCCGCCGTGACCGCTAAGTTCGAAGTTGCTGCTGCCCCGGGCCGGGGAGCAAGTAGGAGATCATCATGCTGCGATTTTATGTTTGGGCCTTGTTCGCAACCATTCTTGTTTCATCGAGCACACTCGCGCAGGCGCAAGCGCCGGAATTCCATAAGCTGGCATTCTTTGGCGGCTATCTCGACTCAGGTGAATTCCCCTACAACGAATTCAGGTTTAACGGTTTTAGTTTGCCCGGCGACTTCGGCACCCACCACGGGCTGGAAGTCTCGGTCATACGCGACCTCAACCCACGCTGGGGTATTAAGGGTGATTTCTCCGGCCATTTCCAAAGCAATTCGTTCCCGGTCAACGTGTGTTTGCAAACGCCTTGCGTTCCCGTGCCTCAGTCGGCGCAACTCACTCCCAAGTTGTTCAACTTTCTAGCCGGTCCCGAGGTCAGGTTAGGCAACCGGCGCTGGCGGTTTGCGCCGTTTACCTACGCCCTCTCAGGAATCGCTCATACAACTGCCACATTCAAGACATCTGGGAATGCTTTGAGTCTCTCTCAAACCACCTCCGAGACCGGATTCGCTATGGCCCTGGGTGGCGGCGTGGACGTACGCATCACCCGAAGATTCAGCCTTCGCACCTCGTTGGACTTCAATCCGAAATGGGTTGGCCGCGACGAAAATGGCGCCCGACAGGTTCAGAATGACCTACGGCTGGCAGTCGGTCTTCTGTTCCACTAAGTGTGCTGAGGCGTTGCGCCGTCTGGATCGAGGAAGGAGCAACAGGCGGATTTTAGCAACCACCTCAGCACGGCTGATTCTGCACCGGAGCCGGCCGAAGGTCGAGTTTTGAATCATCAATCTTCGCTAGTGAACATGAAGTTGTGTTGGGAAGCAACAAGTAGTCCGAAAGTCGTAAGACCTGCGCAAGAAATCGGACGGGGCGTAACGATATAGTAATGACGGTATAATCGATATAGTTTACTTGGCCGCCAGGGCTTCGACGATCCGGTCAAAGTCCTCCAACGAACCGTAACGCAGAATGATCTTGCCTTTCCCTTTGCGGTCGTGGATCTCTACCTTTACGCCCAGAGCGCGCTCCAGAGAATGCTGGGCCTCGCGGACGTTGGGATCGAGCGCTGGCGCAGGCTTCTCCTGCTTTCGCCCGGTCTGTTCGGGATTCAAGAGCCTACCCACCAGCTCCTCAGTCTGGCGCACGGAAAACTGCTTTTCCATGGTCTCCCGCGCAGCCCTCTCCAGATGCTGAGGCAAACCGATCAGGCCCAGCAAGACTTTTCCGTGGCCGAAACTCAGGAAGCCGCTCTCCAGGGCTTCCTGTAAGGCTTCCGGCAGTTTGAGCAAACGCATGAAGTTGGCGATGCTGGCGCGGTCCTTGCCGGTGCGCGAAGCAATCTGCTCCTGGGTAAGCCCGAACTCGCGGCTCAGCCGCTCAAACGCCCGGGCCTGCTCCATGGGGTTGAGATCTTCGCGCTGCAGGTTCTCGATGATGGTGATCTCCATGGCCTGCTCGTTGGAGATCTGCCGCAGCACCGCCGGGATGGTCGCTTTGCCGGCCCTCTTGGAAGCCAACCAGCGGCGCTCACCGGCCACAAGTTGAAACCGGCCGTTCGGTCCCGGCCGCAAAACCACGGGCTGGACCACGCCACTGGAGCGGATGGAAGCAGCGAGCTCATTCAATGACTCTTCGTTGATGCGACCGCGCGTCTGGAAGGGATTGGGGTCGATCAACTCCAGGGCGATTTCGTGAGTGCTTCTGGCCACCGCGCCGGCTGGGGACACTGCCGGCGCCAGCGCCGGAGACCGGCCTGGCAGCAGTGAATCCAGGCCGCGTCCCAGTACTTTGCGTTTGTCGTGAAGTGTGTTGTCGGCTCTTTTCATATCTCGTGGCTCGTGGGAGCAAGTTTTTCCATCAGGTCGCGAGTGGCGCTCGGGTTAGGAATTCGCCCCATCAATTCTTTAGCCAAGCGGATGTAGCTCTCCGCGCCGCGGGAGTGAACGTCGTAAAGCAACGCCGGCTTGCCATAGCTGGGAGCTTCGGCCAAGCGGATGTTCCTGGGGATAATCGTTGTGAGAAGCTCAGCGTCAAAGAACTTCTTCAGTTCATTGGCGACCTGGTGGGCCAAATTGATTCGATCGTCAAACATGGTCAACACCACGCCCTCGATCTGTAAGCCAGGATTGAAGCTGTGGCGCAGGCGCTCGATGGTGTCGAGCAATTCGCTCACACCCTCCAAAGCGAAGTATTCGGCCTGCATGGGAATCAGCACGGAATCGGCCGCCACCAGGGCATTGAGGGTGAGCAGATCCAGAGCTGGCGGGCAATCCAGAACAACGAAGTCATATTCACTGCGAATGGTTTCAAGGGCCAGGCGCAGGCGGTACTCGCGGTCTTTGGCGCTGACCAGTTCGATGTTGGCGCCGACCAGGTTCTTGTGAGCGGGTATCAGTGAGAGGCCTTCAAGTTCGGTGGAGAGAATCGCTTGGTAGGGAGTGGCTTCACCCATCAGCAAATCGTAGGTGCTAAGGCGGTGGGGATCGCGGGCGAAACCCAGGCCGCTGGTGGAGTTGGATTGCGAATCGCAATCCACCAGCAACGATCTCACCTCGGCTGCGGCGAACGAGGCAGCCAGATTGATGGCGGTAGTGGTCTTGCCTACGCCGCCCTTCTGGTTGGCGACCGCGATGACACGTCCCATGGGGAGTTATCGGAGAAAAGCCAATTCGAATGTAGCGGAGCCGAGCAGAATCTGCAATGGAGAAATCCTGTGCAAAACGTTGCACGTGGAACAACATCTCGCGGTTAGCAGCCCAACCGACGTTCCACGTGGAACACTTGGGTTACTTCTTCGATTCCTCCAATTACACACGGACTTTCCTGCCACTCCACTGGGCGCATAAAAACACCCTTAGAAACCAGGCTTACTGCCTAAGAAAGATCCAAAAAACACAGCTTCATCCCACCATTACCGGCTTGGTTCCCACCGCCAGGACTCGTGAGTGGCCCCCGGGAACCGGAATAGGATCGTCCCACCTAACCCCGCCCGCAAGAGCTCTCGCCGTCGAGAGCTGCGAGTCTCCAATCATCAAGGCGATTCGCCCGCCTTCACGCACCATCTCCAATGCCACCGGAAGCGTCTTCTCGAACTTCTCTACGGCGCGCATGGTTACCAAGTCCGCCTTGTCCGGGTACGTCTCCGCGCGCTGGCTGAATGCTCTCGCGTTCTTCAGTTCCAGGGCAAAAATCACTTCGTTGAGGAATGCCGCTTTCTTCCCGTTGGCTTCGATCAGCGTCACTTGAACCGCAGGCGCCAACATGGCCAGAGGCAGGCCGGGAAACCCGGCGCCCGAGCCCAGATCAATTACCGTATCCCCCGGTGCGAGCTCAAGCTGCTCTGCCAAGAAAAACGACTCGCCAAAATGACGGGCGACAATGGCTTCGGCATCCCGCACCCCGGTCAGGTTTATCTTGGCATTCCACTTCAGCAGAAGATCGAGATACTTCGATGTTTGGGCGAGATTTTCGGGACTCAATTCCACGAAAGGGCGCAGAATTCGGGAGATGGTTGCGTTGTCCACAAATCCCATCGTAAACCAGAGATCCTGAAATCAGGGTGCTTCGAACTTGCGACCTGCGCCGGAGCCGGCGGGCAGCTCAGCCAGCAACTCGGCCACGGTTCGCTTGAACACCGGATGCCGGATATCAGGCGCGATCTCCGCCAAGGGTTCAAGAACAAAACGCCGGCGATGCATAGCTGGATGAGGAATTTCTAATCCCTGCGTATTCACGACAGCATCGCCAAAGAGAACGATGTCGATATCTACGGTCCGCGGGGCTTTCCGAGCACCCACGCGCCGGCGTCCCATAGCCTCTTCCAGAGCCAATGTCTGGGCCAGAAACTGTTGAGGCGTCAAGTCTGTCTCAATGGCCACGGCACAGTTCAAAAACCATGACTGTGGGCCTTCAACCTCTACCGGCTCGGTCTCGTAGATCGATGACACAGCAGAGATCGTACCAAGTTGCTCCAGCCCCCGGATGGCTTGGCGCAGGTTGGCGGCGCGGTCGCCCAAATTGGAACCGAGCGAGAGGTATGCGGTCTGATTCACCGGAGGGTCACTCACGGCCATTCTACCCTCCACAAAGGTGATGTCCTTCAAGCTTAATTGGGCCGTTACGTTGGTCACTTGGCCGCACAGCACAATTCCTATAACTTTGCCGCTATGGCGCTCCAAGCTCTACTGCTCAGCCGAGACCCCGAAGTCCACCGTACCCTCCGCCGCGTTCTCGATACGGCCAATATCGAACTTGAAGTGTGCAACAACACCGACCAGGCGCGCATGGCGCTCGGTCGCCGCAAGTATGACGCAGTTCTGGTCGATTGCGACGATACCGAGAAAGGCTCGGAAATCCTGCAGGAGCTTCGCCAGGGCAAGTCCAACAAGAGCTGCATCGCTTTCGCGCTGGTGCATGGCAAGACTTCCGTGCAGCAAGCATTTGAGATCGGCGCCAATTTTGTGCTGGATAAGCCGATTTCGGTCGAAAGAGCGACGCGCAGCGTGCGCGCGGCCCAAGGCCTCATCATGCGCGAGCGTCGCCGTTACCATCGCCATCTGCTTCGCGCCACCGGCGCTATCCTGGTGGATGCAGGGGCGGAATTGCCGGTCAGCATTACCAACATCAGCGAGGGTGGCATTTCCATTGAGTGCGCACGCCAGCTCGATGAAGGCGGTGCTGCGCGGCTGAAGTTCCTCTTACCCGGCGCAAAGCGGGCTCTCGAGATCAAAGGCGAAGTGATGTGGTCCAATCCCGAAGGCCAAGCCGGGATTCGCTTTCAGGTGCTGCCGCTGGAGGCCAAGAAAGAACTCGACTCCTGGCTGGAAAAGCGCACCATGCCCCTGGGCAACGGCGCCATGTTTATCAACGCGATGCTTTAGGCTTGACGCGGCACGTGGCGTGAAACTTCACGGTTCTCGGGCACGTCTGCCGCCTGGGCTACTTCGGTTGTTTCTTCCCACAAAGACCGGTCTTTCAGCAGCCTTGAAACCAGAGCGGTGTGCATGGCGTGTCCAGCGCGGTCAGCCACAACGCGGCCGAGGATCTGCCGGCCCAGCAGCGCCAAATCACCAATCAGGTCCAGCACTTTGTGACGGACAAATTCGTCCGGGAAACGCAGCGGCCCGTTCTTGACCCCGGTCTCCGACAGCACAATGACGTTGGCTTCGGTGGCGCCGCGTATCAATCCCATGTTTCGCATGGCCTGCTCTTCGCGCAGAAAACCGAAAGTGCGCGCCGGCCCGACTTCCTTGCGATAGAGATCGCGGGAAAGATCCAGTTCAAACGACTGCTTGCCGATCGGCGCCGCGAAGTTGATGGTGTAGGCAACGGTGTAACCCGAGGCGGGATAGACGGCGATAAACTTGTTGCCCTCACGCACTTCGATCTCGCGCAGGATCCGCAGATAAGAGCGCTTCTTGCGCTGACGTTTCAACCCGGCTTGAAGCACCAGGTCAACGAACGGCTGGGCGCTGCCATCCAGGATGGGAAGCTCCAGGTTGTCCAGCTCGACGATGGCGTTGTCCAAGCCGATTCCGATGAAGGCGGAGAGCAGGTGCTCCGTAGTGGAAATCAAAACGCCTTTTTTCTGTAAGCTGGTCGCATAGCTGACGCGCGCCACGTTGCGTCCCACGGCTTCGATTTCGAAGCCGTCAAGGTCCACGCGGCGAAACACCACGCCGGTCCCGGCTGGTGCAGGCATGATCCGCAGGTTGACTGGGGCTCCGCTGTGTAAGCCGACCCCGCGGCAGCTTACGGGCGTCCGAACTGTTTGTTCAAACGGCAAGTGGTTATTGATGAATAGATTACACCGGTTCCAGGCCACCGCTGTGTGGTTTTTTTACAACATAGCGTGGTTGCGCGGGAACTATTTGCTGGCGTGTTTGATCAAGCCTGTGCTGGGGCTGAAGTAGGAGTCGGGGGGATGAGTGTTGTAAGTAATGCCGGCCAGGCTTTCCGTCCGGATCAGCTCCCCGTTGCGTTTGGTCTGGACACTGTACGGCGTGTTGATTCCCTGCACCATCCTCCAATTGCCGTAGACCTCCGTCTCTTCATCGCGCTCGCGAGTCTGGGGATCGCGTACGCTGAAAATCTTGGCGATGGGAAGATGACTGTCGGTTGAGAGCAAGAGGGTCACAGCATCATCGTTGGCATTGATGATGGTTATTTTTTCCGCCATCTGGCTCT
>CAZFRV010000224.1:0-16660 GCA_964521445.1 uncultured Acidobacteriaceae bacterium | reverse complement strand
GTCATCGAGGGAGACGGCCAACGACTCGCCATCGAGTGCGATGGCGATCCATCTCAATGGATCGACCTCAACAAAATGCCTGAGGACATGGAAAGACAGGCACTCCTTGAACGTCTGGGCTGGATTTTCACCCGTGTCCGTGCCTCCGAGTTTCTGCGCGACCCAGAACGAGCCATGCACACGGTACTCGACAAACTCCACTCGCTGGAGATCACGCCGGACGCAGCCAGGCTTGAAGGTTTGCACCAAAACGACAACTCGAAGCAACAGGAAGCGATCGAGATGAATGAAACTCCGAATACTGCGGGTTGCTGCATGCCGCCGGAGGGGCTCGTGGAGCGCGTCATCCGCCGGGCCGGCGAATTGCGCCAGGAGTGGGTGGAAGCGGCGAACCCATGAACCTTAGTTCCGAAGTTCGTGTACTACTTTCTTTGCATTGGAGGATAAGCGTTTTCGAGCCAACCTTCATCGAAATACAAAGCCCACTTCTCATTTCAAAAGCGAGGTGGGTTCATGGTGTCAGGACGTATTCGGATCAGCAGCGTGTTGGTTTCACTCCTGAGCGCATGCCTGTATGTTCCCGTCGCCGCGCAGACGGTTGAAACCGTTTATGAGAACGAAGGCCTCCGATTAACTTCCCGAGAGGAGGGTGAGGCTATCGTCCAGGTGGCTTGGGAGCTGCGGCGAGGCCTAAGCCCCAAACCTGACTGCTCTCATTTCGTCAACGCTATCTACGCCCAGGCGGGTCTCGAGTATGAATACGCCAGAGCGGAAGAGCTCTTTGACGGCATCGATTCTTTCCGACGTGTGCACAGGCCACAGCCGGGCGATTTGGTTGTCTGGCAAGGTCATGTAGGTATCGTCGTCGATCCTGACGAACACTCTTTTTACAGCTCCGTGCTTTCCGGGTTCGCCATTGAAGACTACCGCTCCAACTATTGGACGACCCGGGGGCAGCCTCGTTTCTATCGCTATGTGATCGACGCGGTCCACCAGGCTCGCCTGAACGCACATCTCAACTCTTTGCGAATCATGCCAGCCGCAACGCAGTCTGGCTCGATGCGCGGATCTTTGTCGGGCAGAGATCTGGACATGCGCAAGCGTACGAGTGATTCTTTCTCAGACAGCGACACCACGAGTTCGGCGGCAGACGATACCGAGATCTCTGATGCTGTGTTTGTGTCCTCCCATATGCGGCCATCGAAAGACGACGTGCGAGCAGCTTTGATTCGTCTGGCCGATGCGAAGGGCGAACGCTTGTTACAACACCCAGCGCTGCATCCCAATCAGTCGATCGTTCTGCCTGACCAAGTCGCGGTTGTCGAGCTCAGCCTAAGCGATCATTCCGGATGGGCAGAGCTGGAGATCAAGGAAACAGACTCCAGTCGAAATGAACAAGGTTACCTGAAGCCCATCGACAGATGGCGCGTGAGCCTGCATCGCGAAGATCGCGGCTGGATCTTGCTGGTGCCCCAAGATCGAGTTTACCTTCGGCGTGATGCGGCTATACGTGCGTTAGCTGACCAGGTCGCGATGATGTCCCGAGCACCGGCGAACAACTGGGAAATCAAGAAAGCGGTGAAGGCGCTTGATGAAGTGCTTTCCCGTGACATCCCTAGCCCGACGGCGGGTTTACAGTGACTGGGCGGCATCGAATACGGTGAAAACGATTCTACCTGCATGAAGAGTGGCGGCATCCGTGGAAGCCTGTGCTGACTCGAAATATCAAGGTCTTTCTCGGCGATATGTTCTTAGCTGGCCCTATCGGTCCAACGTTGTATAAAAAGCGTTGTTACCGGTTTGCAGATCCTTCCCATACGACAACACGGCGCCCACGCCTAGCATACGCAGCTTAAGGAGCTGCACCGGTCTGGTCGTATGGTCGCGAGTTTCCTTGGTAGATCCCGGCTCCGAACCAAAGTTGCACATCGCGCTCATGCTGGCCGCTCCAACAATATGTCCCCATGGTCCTTCGTTCCGAGATGATGGTCCACCGACATCATGACCCCTCGACAAAAGCCAGCGGGTCTTCGGAAGGGCAAGAGGAGCGATGCAACAGACGAAGCATTTCTGTAATCCGCCGCAAGCGCTTGTGCTGCACCTCGTAACCTGCGTCGGGCGCGGGATCTGCTGCGGCGGATTCAATATAGAGCCAGAGGAAACGGCTCAGCTGATCGACTGTCAGCCGCAAGTCTTCGACCAGGGTGGAATTCAGCAGGGTGTTTAGATTCCGTTTTGGCGAGATCAACCCAGGCCCATGTGACCAATGGGCAGGATGTCCCATCGGCCACCGCGAAGAAGAATTGCCAGGACAATGAAAGGTCGGCGAGAAAGAATTTCTCGGCGAAATGTTTGCGAAAACTCGGACTTTCGTCTCGTCTGGGGCACGCGGCTTCACTTCAGAACGGACCTTCATTTCGTTGTCATTGCTGACCGTGACAGCCAGCAAGCGTTCGCTGCCCTCAGGGAAGTTGCCTCTGAGGCTGTGGGTCTCGTCGTAGGCGTACCGCGAGGAACGTACCTTGACGCGTAGCCGGTTTCATGAGCCCGGAGATGTTTCTGCACAGTCCCCGCTGTTCGAATGAGCGAGGAGTCAAGGGTAATTCGAAGAATTTATTTGATCATTTCTTTCAATCGGAACTAATATTAGAGGCAGATTTCGAGTAGATGACTCTGAGCGAAATCATAGGAAGCAGAGACTGCGATTCAGGAACCGGAAAGGAGTCGGTTGTTGAGAAATTCACCGTACAAAAATCGTACAACCGGCCCGGCAGACTAGGCATTTTGGGCCTTCTCGCCATATGTAGAATCAATAACTTACGTGTTATCAATACCCCAGTCGAGACCGATCCCGACCAGGTCCACCATTTAAAACCTTCTTAAATCAATCACTTCCCTCTTAAGCACGTGGCGATGTTCGGCTCTACATAACCAGCAGCTTCGAGAATAGTATAGTAAGGGCGAACAAGTCTTGGCCGCCGATCGGGTTCCCATCGTGAGCAGGATGACCAGGTTGATGATTTTGGCCCGGACTCGCAACCGTCATCGGGCAAGGTGATGCCTGTCACAGCACGCTGCGTCATTTGGCCGGAAGATTTAATGCAGTAATTCAGTAATTCGTTTGCCTTGCGAATTGATTTGCCGATGGAAGTTGATGCGTTCCATTGGGGAGTTATCACCATGGCTAACATTGAATCCCCTTTTGACCGATGGTTACTGCGCCTCGTTCAGAGACTTGCCGGGTCTGTCCCGGTTCGTTTGGCTTCCAAGATGGCTGGGGAAGCCGCAGCACGAGTGAATCCAGGAGTTCCGACGATCCTGGTGCAGGACCGTCGCGCCCTCACCTCCTTGCTGCGCAATCCCGAGGTGGGGTTCGGAGATCTGTACAGCTCCGGCGAGATTGAAGTTGAAGGCGACCTGGTTCAGTTCTTGGAAAATGTCTATGGGTCGCCGGAACCGATCATCGCGCGCTTGTTTTCCCGCTGGCTGACCTGGATCCAGTCGAATAGCCTGCACGGGGCCCGCAGGAACATTCACCATCACTACGATATTCCCACCGATTTCTACCAGCTCTGGCTCGACCCGCGTCTGGTTTACACTTGCGCTTATTTTCCGGAGCCAGGTGCGAGCCTGGAAGAGGCCCAGGAAGCCAAGCTGGATCTGGTGTGCCGCAAGCTCGCCCTGCGGCCAGGCGATGCCGTCGTAGAAGCCGGCTGTGGCTGGGGCGCATTGGCTCTGCACATGGCCGAGCACTACGGAGTCAGGGTCAAGGCCTACAACATCTCTCATGAACAGATCGCCTTTGCACGAGAGAGAGCAAAGCAGGAAGGCCTCACCGCAAGGGTCGAGTTTATCGAGGACGACTGGCGGAACATCACGGGAAAGTTTGACGCATTTGTTGCCGTGGGTATGCTGGAACATATTGGCCATCAGAACTACGCTGAGCTGGGCCGTGTGATCCACCGGACAATCGGCGATAGCGGCCGCGGCCTCCTGCATTTCATCGGCAGAAACCGTCCCCGGGCTTTCAGCAGTTGGATACGCAAACGCGTTTTCCCAGGGGCCTATGCCCCAACCCTTCGCCAGGCGATGGAGATCCTCGAAGCTCATGATTTCAGCGCGCTCGATGTCGAGAATCTTCGCTTGCACTATGCGAAGACGCTGGAATGCTGGCTGAGTAGATTTGAACGGTCGTACGACAAAGTCGTCGACCGCTTCGGTTCGGAGTTCGCGAGAATGTGGCGGTTATACCTTGCGGGCTCCATCGTCGCGTTTCGCCTGGGTACTCTGCAGCTGTTTCAACTATCATTTGCCGGACGTAAGTGCGCTTCTCAGCCGTGGACGCGGGCTTCCCTGTATGAGAACGGAACGAAGCGAACGGGGCGGGACCAGGACCGTAGATGGATTCATGCGATATCTTGATCGTCGGCGGAGGCCCCGCGGGATCTTCTTGTGCTTGGGCTTTGCGCTCCTCGGGATTAAGTGTCGCCATTGTCGATAAGGCGACATTTCCACGCAACAAGGTTTGCGGAGGTTGGATCACCCCCGGCGTTTTCGAGGAGCTCGAGATCGACCCCGATGCCTATGCTTGCGGCCGCATCCTGCAGCCCATCACCGGTTTCCGCATCGGCTGCATGGACCAGCGTGAAATCGACGTGCCCTACGATCGAACCGTCAGCTACGGGATTCGACGCGTCGAATTTGATGACTACCTCCTCAGGCGCTCGGGAGCCCAGATTCGAGAGGGTTGTCCCATCGTCAGCCTGGAACGTTCCGGCGATTCCTGGATCGTCAACGGTGAGATCCAGACGCGGCTCCTGGTTGGAGCGGGCGGCCATTTCTGTCCCGTGGCTCGTCTCATGGGCCGCAGCAACGGACAGGAGCCGGTGGTCGCCCAGGAAGTTGAATTCGAAATGGATGAAAAGCAGGCAGCCTCATGCGCTGTCCAAAAAGAACTGCCTGAACTCTATTTCTGCCGTGATCTTCTGGGCTACGGCTGGTGTTTTCGCAAAGGCAACTTTCTCAACATCGGGTTAGGACGGCTCGACCAGCACGCTCTTCCCGAGCACGTCAGCCGGTTCATCGAATTCCTGCGCGCATCGGGGAGGCTGGCCTTTGATCCCCCTAGCCGTCTGTGCGGGCACGCCTACCGGCTCTGGGACCATTCGCGCGGGAAATTGGTGGACGATGCGGTCATGCTGATCGGTGACGCCGCCGGCCTGGCATATGTGCAAAGTGGTGAGGGTATTCGGCCGGCCCTTGAGTCGGGATTGCTTGCCGCCAAGGTCATCCAGTCGGCGGAAGGCAGGTATGATCGCGATCGCCTGGAGCCTTTTACAACCCTCCTGACGGAACGATTCTCCCAGGGGCCCAGTCAAGCTACAGCGCTCGCAAAGCATCTTCCCCGCGGTCTGCGCAGCCGCCTGGCACGACTGTTGCTGAGCAAGGAATGGTTTTGCCGCCGCGTCGTGGTGGATAACTGGTTTCTTCATACGCACGAACCTGCGTTGCTCTAGAGATTCGCGATCCGTCGCACGCCTGCTACTCGCGTTGTTGAGCATCACATCGAAAAGCGCATTCCCTGTCTTCAAATCTGAATCTCCAAATCTGAGTCCAATCGCAAAGCACGTGGGTCGGTATAGCAGCAACGCTTTGATGTGATCCCGATCACAGCCGGGGCGCCCACATCGCCAGAGAATAAAAAGGAAGACCTTGGAGGTCCCCCTATGAAAATGACTTTATCCGTGATCAAGGCTGATGTGGGCTCGATTGGCGGGCATGTGACGCCCTCCCGGCGCTTGGTGGAACGTGTGACGGAGGTCGTGGAATCCTCCGGTAGCGCGCTGATCAAGGACCACTACATCAGCCACACCGGCGATGACATCGCCATCCTGATGACGCACGCCCGCGGCGTCGGCGACGAAAAAATCCACAAGCTTGCCTGGGACGCGTTTGTGGCCGGGACCGCTGTTGCCAGGGACCAAGGGCTTTATGGCGCGGGCCAGGATCTTTTGAAGGACTCGTTTTCCGGGAACGTGAAGGGTCTGGGACCGGCGGTGGCCGAGATGGAAGTTGAGGAGCGTCCCGGCGATCCATTCCTCTTTTTTGCCGCCGACAAGACCGATCCGGGAGCCTACAATCTCCCGCTCTTCTTGAGCTTTGCCGATGTGATGACCACCCCGGGTCTGATCCTGTCGCCGAAATTGAGCCAGGGGTTCCGTTGGGTGGTGATGGACGTGAACCACGCGGAAGGCGATCGCGTCATCGAACTCAACACGCCTGAAGAAATGTACGACTTGGCCGCGCTGTTGCGGGACAACCAGCGATTCGTTGTGGAGTCCGTGTGGTCGCGAGCCACCGGGGAACAATGCGTGGCTGTGGCCACGTCGCGCTTGCACAACATCGCCGGCAAGTACACCGGGAAGGACGATCCTGTGATGCTGGTCAGGACGCAGATGAACTTCCCCGCTACCGGTGAAGTGCTCGCGCCCTATGCCCTCGGTCACTACGTCGGCGGCGGGATGCGCGGCTCGCATCAGATGCCGCTCATGCCGGTCGTGATCAACACTCCGACTTCCTACTTCGATGGGCCGCCGCTGGTTTCCTGCGCTGCCTTCTGCGTGCATAACATGAAGCTCACCGAGCCCGCAGATGTCTTTGCGCATCCTTTTTGGGATGAGGTGCGCGCCAATGTGAGCCGGAAAGCGATTGAGATGCGCCGCCAGGGTTTCAGCGGAGCAGCCATGCTGCCCATGGAAGAGCTCGAGTACACCGGGGTTATGGACAAGCTGGCTGAGCTTGAAAAGCGCTTCACGGTGCGCGAAAAAGAGCCCGCTGTGGCCGCCGCCTGATGCCAGGAGCAATCTGGCGGAGTGTAAAGGGGGTGTGAAGATCGAATCTTCTGGCTCAAGGAAGAGATCGAACGATCCCGGAGTTGAAACTTGGGTCGTTGAAACTTGCGTCGCCTTCCGCCGCCTATTTCACAGCCGAGGCTATGTTTACGATGGCGGTGAATTTGATCTCCGCGCCGTCATAGTACTTGGAAATCGCGCCGAGCACCGCCTCGTCGACTTCATGACGACGTTCCGGCGGAATTGATTTCAACAAGGGCGCGCACGGAACCGCCACATTCTGAAAGTAGGCCCACACCTCTTCCGGCGTTCCCGGCCAAGTCCAGGGTACAGTCAAGAGGGTTTCCTTAACGCTCGTAAAACCGGCGCCGCTCAGAACCCGGCCGAGAATGCCGGCGCGTCCGAATGCGAAGAGCTCGCGGCCGGAATCTGGAAGACTAACGCCGGGCAAGATGCGCAACACAGTTCCGACCATCGTTTCAAAGTACGGCTGTTCTCTGGGCCCCCATGCCAACAGCACGGCTCTTCCCTGCGGCTTCAACACCCGGCGCATTTCGCTCGCGGCCCGAGCGAGGTCAGCAAAGAACATCATGCCCAGGCGCGATGTAAGCCGGTCGAACCCGTTGTCAGGAAAAGGAAGCTGGTGCACGTCGGCGAGCTGAAACTTCACGTTGGTCAACTGCTGGCTGACCGCGCGCTCCTCAGCAACCTTGAGCGGCTCGGGAGAAATATCGACTCCAATGATCTCCCCTGTGCCGTTCAGCAGTCTGGCCAGGGAGATGGTTGGCTCGCCGGTTCCGCACGCCACATCGAGAATGCGCATTCCCGGTCCAACCTGGGCGGCGGCAACGATCGCCTCGGTAACATTCCGGCCCATCGCCGCCGATTGCTCGCGCCATTGCCGTGCAGCATTGGCCCGGCAAAAGTCATTCCAGTCAGGTTTGCCAGGGGAAGCCATCTATGTATTTTTATCATCGCTGTCGCAGGAATCGACGCGGCAAGTGACAAATCTGCTGGACCGCCACTACAGAGTTGAAGGAAAGGTTTCAGGCACCTCGCCGGTCTCCCACTCCGCCACTCGTTCCAGAGGTTCGACGGCTCGGGTTTCATCCAGATGCAGAATGGCATCGAACTGATCCGGGAGACGGGCATGGAAGTAGTGGCTCACACGCTCCGATTGCGGCAGATAAATAACTCCGATGGCCCGCTCCAGGCGAGGCTCGCGCAGCAATGAAGCTGCTGGGGTGGATGCATTCAGGAGCAACAGGAAATTGGGCATTTCGCAGCGATGGAAGAGGCCCTCATAGCTGCCTGGCAGAGCCGGGCGAACCAGTTTGCGCTCCGCAGGGCCGTCCCACCCGGAAGCCGCTGTCACCGTACCCGTATAAGTCGTAAACCCAACCAGGACCGCCTCACTGGCGTAGCGTTGTCGGACCAATTCGCCCAGATTCAGCTCACCTTGGCTTCCCAGCTCGGTAGCGCGTGCGTCCCCGAGGTGCGAATTGTGCGCCCAGACAACGATCTTGGCATCTTTGCCTCCAAGCTGTTTCACGAGGGCATCGAGGGTGTCCATCATGTGCGTGTCGCGCAGGTTCCACGACGAGATCCGTCCCTGGAACATGGTGCGGTAGTACTGTTCAGCATTTTTTACCAGCCGGGCATTTTGCTCGGCAAAGAAGAAAGCGTCCGGCAATAACCGGCCATCGCGGGTGGAGAGTTCGGCCGCGCGCCTGCGCAACTCGAGCCACTGCGTCAACGCCTCGTCCTCGCAACTCTTGGCCAGGCCGAAGCCGGCGGCGTAGCCGTAGGCTTGCGTGTCCTCTCCAAAATGCTCAAAACAGGAGTAGCGGTAGCGCGCCCGGCGCGCGGCCTCCGGATCTACCTTGTCCAAATAGTCCAGCACGGCGCGGATGGAAGCATGCAGGCTGTACAGGTCCAGGCCGTAGAAGCCCACCTGCGTCTGCGCATGATGGTCATTGTAATTTTTGAGCCAGCCGATGAAGTCCAATACGTCAGCGTTGCGCCACATCCAGGTGGGAAATCTTTGAAAACCCGCCAAGGCATCGATCGCTTCCGCATCGTCGCCCTGGCCCCGAACAAATGCGTTGATCCGATAAGCGTCCGGCCAGTCTGCTTCCACGGCCACCGCGCGAAAGCCTTTTTCCGAAATCAAGCGTTTGCTAATCTGTGCGCGATGGCGGTAGAAGTCATGTGTCCCGTGAGAGGCTTCACCAATCAGGACAAACCGCGCGTCCCCAATCGTCTTGAGTAGAGGATCGTAATCGGCAGGTCCCCCTGACAAAGGATGGGCCGAGTCACGAATTGCCGTCAAGATACGCGCATCGCCCTGGGCGTTCATTTTCCAACTCCTACAGCTACTTCAGACGCTCACCGGCTGAGCCGTGCCCTGAGCCCCTCGGAAGTTACTCGCCCCAACTGTTGGCAGAGTAGACCGGCGCCGCCTGGGTGCACCCCGTGAAGCGCAATACAATTCTTTCGCCCTCACAGGCTAATTCCAGCTCCTTGGGGAAGCCGGCGGCATCAAGCTCAAGCTGGATCGTCTTGATCCCAGTGAGTTCGAACAGCCGCCTGTGGCTGTTTGTCGCAAACGTCAAGCCAATCGTACTGACGCCGTTCGCCAACACGTAAGTTTTCATCTCAACCAGGGGACGACTTCGGAAGTCCACCACACAGCCGCTGTCCTCCCCGGTGCGCTGCATGCCGGCATCAATTCCTCTGAAGTTCCCCGTGAACCACTCGCAAAATGACGGCCACTCGGCGACTGGAATTCGCTGCGTTGTACTTCCCTCTATCTTCGATTCGAAGACTACGGCTCCAGCCCACGGCGGACTGATGGAACTCTCTAATCTCTGCATAGCACACCTCGCCTTTGCGGTTTTGCCCGTGGCTTGCGTTCGCCTGTCTCATGCCGCTTTTTGATGTATTCCTGTCGATTCATTTGTTGGCCGCCTTCTGCCGACTTTCTCTCTGGGATGGCTCACCCAGTGGTGGCGCCAAGGGTGAAACCAGAAGAAAGCAAGTACGGCAATGAATAACAGGAAAGAGAAACCATCCTCGATCACGCGGTCGATCATCGGATCCATGGCTTGTTCTCCTTTCTTCTTCCGCATTTCTGGCGCTGTTTCTGCCGAAGTCTCGTTCGTGGGTCGTTCAGCCCACCTTTTGTATCGTGCACACAGCGTCTTCTTGCATGTGTCTGACGAACCATTCTCCGGCCGCAGACGCCACCTGTTCGAGCGCACCAGGTTCTTCGAACAAGTGTGTCGCTCCCGGAATGACGTACAGTTTGTTGCTGCAGCGCATCCGAGCCGCAGCCTTCCTGTTGAGATCCAGCACGGTTTCATCCTCTCCGCCAACGATGAGCAGGGTGGGAGCTTTTACCCTGTCCAATGCGTCTTCTGCCAGATCAGGGCGCCCGCCCCGCGAAACCACGGCGGCAATCTGCTCCTTCAGGGCAGCCGCCGTCATCAGAGCTGCCGCGGCCCCGGTGCTGGCGCCGAACAGCCCGATAGGCAACCGGCCAATCTCGGGTTGATGCCGAGCCCAGCTCGCGACAAGAATCGAACGGCGGGCGAGCAACGGGATATCAAATCGATACTGCATTGTTTCCGAATCGATTCTCTGTTCCTCATCCGTCAAGAGGTCAAGCAGCAGGGTTGCCAGCCCATGTTTGTTCAATTCCTCCGCGACATACCGATTTCTCGGGCTAAAGCGGCTGCTCCCGCTGCCATGAACGAAAATTACAAACCCACGAGCATCTTGCGGGACTCGAAGATCTCCATGCAGAACTACGTCCTCCGCTGCAATGCGGATCGGCGTCGTCATTTCATGCGACTTGGGTCTCTTGGCCGTCATGCGGTACGTCCGTTCTGCTTTGTAATCTTCCACATACAAAGTGTGCCATGGAGGCGCCAGGATGGATGTGAGGCAGGTCACAGTGGTTCAGACCTGCTTAGTCGGCAAACAGCCGCTCGGCTTGACATTCATGGGGGTTCGGCATTGTAATGTCAAAGAAATCAGCATCTGCGGTGAAGGAGTTCACCGTTAACCGCTGTCCCTCCCAATAGCCGGGACAGCTGATGACTCCTAGGAAGGAGGCGTCAGCATGTCCGGCAGCAAAACACAAAAAACTCAGAACGAGAGCCGCGTCGTCCAGAACGTGGCATCGGCGTGGGCCGCCTTCCTTCCCTGTCTAGTCACCAAAGCGTTTCGAATCAACGGGCGTGCAGAGGACAAGAAATGGAAAACGTTTGGGTCTTAGCAGCAGTTTGGGTCGGCTTGGCGTTGATCGCGACCCTGTTTGCCATTTGGTTCAAGATATCCACGGCGTTGAGTGAGATCGTTGTGGGAACAGTGGCGCAGCTGGCGCTCGGGGCCTTCCTGGGCAAGGCCAACCTGGGAGCACGCACGGAGTGGGTGACATTCCTCGCAGGCACAGGCGCCATTGTGCTCACCTTCTTGGCGGGGGCTGAGCTTGATCCTGCTATCTTTCGTACCAAATGGAAGGAAGCCGTGGTTGTGGGCCTGGTGGGATTCTTCGGACCGTTTTTGGGCTGTGCTGCCATTGCACATTACGTCCTGCATTGGGGCGTCAGATCGAGCTGGCTGGCCGGTGTCGCACTCTCGACGACCTCGGTAGCGGTGGTTTACGCCGTGATGTTGGAGTTGGGCTTCAATGTTACGGATTTCGGAAAGGCCATCCTGGCGGCCTGTTTTGTGAACGATTTGGGCACGGTGATTGCTTTGGGACTCATCTTTTCGCCTTTTACTCTCAAGACGGCGATTTTTGTGGCAGTCAGCGTGGTAGCTTTTGCGGTTCTGCCCTTTGTGACGCCTCGTTTTTTCAAGAAGTACGGCGGCAGGGTTTCCGAATTGGAAGCGAAATACATTCTTCTACTGCTGTTTGCCATGGGCGGGCTGGCAGCCTGGGCCGGAAGTGAAGCCGTTTTGCCGGCCTACATCATCGGTATGGTTCTCGCCGGCACCGTGGGAAAAGATCACGTTCTGATTCGCAGATTGCGAACGCTGACCTTCGGCCTGTTGACGCCGTTCTACTTCATCCGCGCCGGCTCATTTGTTTCGGTGCCGGCTTTGATGGCGGCCCCGCTGATTTTTGTGGCCTTGTTTTTCGGCAAGATGGTCTCCAAAGTGGTCGGGCTCCTTCCGACGGTGTACGCTTTCAAGTACCAGCGGAACGAGACCTTGTATTACACGCTAATGATGTCCACAGGTTTGACGTTCGGCACCATATCCGCTTTGTTCGGCCTCAACCACCAGATCATTACCGAGGCCCAGTATTCTTATTTGGTGGCCACGGTGATCGGCTCCGCGGTAGTGCCGACCATCATCGCTAACGCGTTCTTCATGCCCAGACATTTGCTTGCCAAGAAAGACGCAGGCGTGGAGCAGCCGAAGACGCAATTGGCAACTTCAGAATAAGGAGGTTGTATGCCCAGAAGGCGACACTCAGTCTTTCAGTTGATCCTGGTTGGCTTTGACGGTTCAGAGCAATCAAAGAAAGCTGCAGATACCGCTATCGGCTTGGCACGCTGTCTGGACGCCAAGATTTTATTGCTGGCGGTGGCCAGGCCGCCCGAGCCGGCAACGTCCGTAGAGCTTGAGGCGGTCCTGGACGACGCCAAGGAGCATTTTGAGCAAGCGTTCATTCCCATCCGTAGTGCAGCGAGCAATGCTGACGTGGACCTCAAAACCGATATCGCCATAGGCCATCCCGCAGAGCAGATCATCCACCGCGCGGAACAAGACAAGGTGGATCTGGTTGTTCTCGGCCGCCGCGGGACATCGACGTTTCACAAATGGATTCTCGGCTCGGTGTCGGAAAAGGTGCTGCGTTACGCGCATTGTCCGGTGATGGTTTTGAGATAAACCTTGGCAGAAGGGCCGACCGTATCCTTGGTTTGAGGAAAGGACTCTACTGAATTGGGCAAGTACATGATGGTGGGAATCGGCGGGTTTTTGGGAGCAATCGCACGCTTTTGGCTCGGGGGTCTGATTTACCAGAAGATGGGGACGCGATTCCCGTATGGAACATTTGTCATCAACATTTCCGGATGTTTCTTCATTGGTTTTATCGTGACGGTGTTGACCGAGCGCACCCATATGAGCGCCAACTGGAGGTATTTGATCCCGATTGGATTCATCGGGGCTTATACCACCTTCTCCACATTCGAGTGGGAGACGCTCGGCGCAGTTCGCGACGGCGCATTTCTCGTGGCTGGTTTGAATGTGGCTCTCAGCGTGGTCATCGGCTTCATCGCCGTGTGGCTGGGCATGATTACCGGGAGGTTGGTGGCATGAGATTCAATATCGGCGGCGGAGTTTTGGGGTTCCCGGCGTGTGATCCTTTGGAGGCTTAGTGCTTAAGCAAGGTCCTGCAAAGAAAGTCTGTATTTACGTAAGTGAAGACCGCCAGTATCACGGGAACGCGCTCTATGCGGCGATTCTCGACTTTCTGTTTTATCGAGGCGTGTCGGGCGCGACGGTCATCCGCGGAATTTCCGGGTTTGGCGCCGACCACCATCTGCACACCACCCGCATCCTGCGCCTGACGGAAGATCTTCCCATCAAGATCGAATTCATCGAGGAGGCAGAAAAAGTAGAGGCGCTGCTTCCCAAGCTATTCGAGATGGCGGGAACGGGATTGATCGACGTCCAGGACACCACCATCATCAAGCCCGCGGGACCCAGCAAGGGGCAGACCCAGCCCGCTTCGGAGCGCCCGATCAAACTTGAAGGCAAGGCCAAGCTCATGCGGATTTACATCGGAGAGGACGACAAGTGGAAGGACAAGCCGCTCCACCAGGCCGTGATCGAGAGCCTGCGCGCGAATGACATTGCAGGCGTGACCGTGTACGAAGGCATCGCCGGCTATGGCGCGAACCGCCGCCTCCACAAAGAGAAAGCCTTTGGCTTTTCCAAAGACCGGCCGATCATGCTTTCCGTGGTCGACGCCGAGGAAAAGATTCGCGCCTATCTCCCGATCTTGGACGACATGATCGGGGCCGGCCTGGTGGTTCTCTCGGACGTGGACATTATTAAGTACACGCACGACTACAAAAAAGCCGAGCGCCGGAAGGAGCCGCGCTGATGAAACTGGAAGGCAAAGCCAAGCTCGTGAGAATCCATTTTGGAGAAGACGACAAATTCCAGGGCAAGCCGTTGCACGAAGCCATCGTCCGGAAATGCCAGGAACTGGACATGGCCGGCGCCACAGTCTACCGGGGTTTCGAGGGATACGGCGCCAGCACGCGTATCCACCGCGGGCACGGATTCCACTTTTCGTCCGACGCTCCGATTGTCGTGACCATTGTCGATTCCGAAGAAAAGGTGCTCCAGCTCATTCCGCATCTGGACGCCATGCTCAACGAGGGACTGATCGCGGTCTCGGATGTCGAGGTGATTCGTTACAAGAAGCAGGGGGAACGCTAGGAAGCGCCTTCCGACACTCTCACGACCATCCGTCAGAACCGCCCTTACGCAGCCATCTTCCTGGTCTCATTCTGGCTGGCTTGCTCCTCGCGGACCATGCTCAAGAGCGCGGTGACCACCGAGAGCACGACCGGCCCGGCAATGATGCCCACGGCGCCAAAAGCCTTCAATCCTCCGAGCAAGGAAAGCAGAACCAGCAACGTATTTGCGTTGTTGCGCCCGCCGGCAAACCTGGGCCGGATGATATAGTCGGCCGAAGTTACCACGATAGCACCCCAGGCCAGAAGTACGGCTGCCTGAATCCACCGGCCCTGCATCGCGAGAACGAAAACTCCCGGCCACCATATCAATGCAGGCCCGACCATGGGCACGAACGAGAAAAGCGTGGCGATAGCTCCCCAGAGCAGCGGCGCCCGCAGGCCGGTCATCCACCAGCCCAGGGCGGTCAAAGATCCTTGGATCAATCCCACCACAACCATCCCATAGACATTGGAGACGACCGTGGTACGCAATGTCTCCGCCAATTGCTGCACGCGGCCCGGGGGCAGCGGGAGAGTTTGGGCCAGAGCCCGTGTATACCTTGCACTGTCACGCAGAAAGAAGAACATGATCAGCAAGGTCAGGATGGCGGTGCCGACTTGCTGCGCGAAGCCCCGTGCTGCCCAGCCGGCGATCCCCACCAGCCAGGATCCTAATCCCTGCACCCGGGCCGTGATGGTGGACCTGATTTGTGCCGCCGGAATCCCGGTGCTTTCTGAGATCCGCCCGAGCCCTTCGTTCAGCCATGCAGAATGGCCGGACCAATTACCTGCCACTTTCTGCGAAATGAAACCGTAAAGACTCGCTGCTTCCGACACGAGATTGAAACTGATGAACAGCAGCGGCAGCATGATCAGCAGCACGACCGCAAGCGTGGTGAGGAGCGCCCGCGCGGTTCCGCTGCGTACCCGCTTGGCAATCCACTGGTAAAGCGGCCAGAACGCGATGGTCAAAACCAGCGCCAGGAACAACGCCTTGAGGAAGGGAAGGTAGATGATGTAAGCGAGATAGAGCGCTCCTGCTGTCAGGGCCAGCAGGGACCAGTAGGAGACTTTGCGATCGTGGATCTGCAGTTCTGTCGTCAGCCGCAGACCCGGAGCAACCGCGCTGACGCTCGCAGTGGTTTGCTCCGGGGAGGACGGCGGTTCTTCTGGCCGGGAACCGCCAACGAGTTTCGGCTTTCCCGGATCCATCGCCCTCCAGGGTTAATCTGCTTGGGAGGATGCCGGGGACTTTGGAGCAGGTTGCCCTAAGCTCGGAGCGCAGTCAGTCTGCGATGGACTTCTACCTCTCATGACTCACCAGTAGATGGCGTTGAACAGCATTTGGAACGTACCCTCGGTTTGGGCGCGGTGTTGGACACGGAAACCGAACATCACGATCTTGCCTTTGCCCCGGGTAAAACTGACGACGGCGGCCTTGCGCTCCAGTTTCTCCGCTCCGTGAGCGTAGCCGGAGATCAGGATGTCTTTAGCGTCGTCGGGATACCAGGCAATCACCGAGCGCTGCACATCGGGCGCGGGCGCGGATGTCTGGAAGGCGATGGGACCATCGTAAAAAGCAGCGATCTCCTTCGGCATGCCGTAACCAACCGGATGCTTGGTATCGACGTACACGCGAAGCAATGAGCCGGGAATATTGAAGTCGGCGGTCTGCACACCTCTTCCTCGCTCCGTGGCGCCGGCCAGCGTGTTGCGTACCGGCAGGTTGAATTCTTCACCCATCACGATCTCTGAAGCGCGGGCCAGAGTAATCAATGTCCCGCCTTTGTCCACAAAGTCTCGGAGCTCGCGTAGCCCTTCTTTGCCGATGCCGCCCACATACTCCGGCGGAAACTCCTCGGTGTAGCCCTCGCGGCTCTGCCGGCCATCCACGATGATCTCGCGCGTGGAATCGGGAACAATGATCACATCGTAAGCAGCGTTCAGGTTGCCGGCTTTGACCTCTTTGTTCTCGACGTTCTTGACGTTGAAGCTGTATTGCTCGAGAACAAAGCGGGTCCAGCCCTCGTCGATCGAGGCGATGTACGATTTGTAAAGGCCGATGCGTACCGGTTTGATGGGCGTGGCGTCCTGGGGAAGATCCGGCAACCGGTTGAGCGACAGATGTAGCTTTTCGGCATTGGCGGCGAGCTGCTCATTTGCAGAGAACACTATGCCCGGCTGTTGTCCCGCTTTGTTTGCGATGAACACCTGGCCGCCCGCCTTCTGCATGGCATTGATCAGCGCAAAAACGTCGCTTTGGCCATCGTTGATCCCGTAGTACTTGCCTGTGCCGGAGAGACCACCATGGGGCCAGGG
>CAZFRV010000223.1:0-12593 GCA_964521445.1 uncultured Acidobacteriaceae bacterium | reverse complement strand
CGCGCCGGAGAGAACACTTTGCTGGAGCGCACGCTGGCTACGGTTCACCAGTCGCGCGTCGATGAAATCATTCTGGTCCTGGGTTTCGGCGCGAAGGAGATTCAGGAAAACGTTTCCACTCTCGGCGTCACGGTTGCGCTGAATGAAGCCTATCAGGAAGGCATGGGAAGTTCTCTACGCGCGGGCATTTCCATGGTTCATCCCCAGGCGCAGGCTGCACTCATCGTGCTGGCGGACCAGCCCTTTGTACTGCCCTCCACCTTGGACCGGCTCATTGAGCATCATCAGAAGGTCCGGCCGCAGATTGTCATCCCTACGTACCGGGGTTTTCGCGGCAATCCCGTCCTTTTGGATCGATCGGTCTTCCCGGAAGTGGCGAACCTCAAGGGCGACATCGGCTGCCGCGCCATCTTCGGCGCGCACACGGAAAACATCGCCAAGCTGGCAGTAGACGACGCCGGCATCCTGCTCGACGTCGACACCCGCGAAGATCTCGAAAAGCTTGCCGTAACGCCCGCGTTGCCGCGAGCCGAACTGGAAACGGCACATCCGCAAAGCGGCGCGGGGGTCTCTCTCAATCACCCGGAGCTGGTAGTTGTGGGCAAGGATCCGGTGACGCGGGCGCTGATGAAACTCGGGCGATTGTTGGGATTCTCCACCACCGTGGTTGACCCTTTCCTTTCGCTGAGCGAGGTTCCTGACGCCGGCCAGATCCTGCATGTGCTGGATTTCTCACGGCTGCCCGCGAACCGCGATCGCTCCATCGTTGTGGCCAGCCGCGGCCAGTTCGACGAAGAAGCCGTGGAGCAAGCCTTGCAGAGCGAGGCGGTTTATACCGGCTTGCTGGCCAACTCGAAACGATCGCAAGAGCTGCGGGAAAGCTTGCAACGCAAAGGAATGGCGGCGGACCACCTCGACCGCCTTCGGGCCCCGGCTGGCCTTGATATCGGCGCAAAAGATCCCGAAGAGATTGCCTTGAGCATTGTGGCCGAGATCGTCGCCGAGCGGAATCGTGGCGGCGGGATTGGCGGAGCTAGTCAGTTTCGCACTGGCGAATAACTTTTTCCGTAGTGTCAAGCTGCTCCCGGCCGTGACCTTTGCGTTCTTTGAGCGATCTCACGCTGCCTCCTCGGCGCAGGGCGACCATCTGGCTCATGATGCTTAGCGCAATCTCCTCGGGAGTGGCGGCGCCCAGGTCCAGCCCAGCCGGCGTCCAGACGCGGTCCAGCTTCTCCGCCGGGATTCCTTCCAGGCGCAGATAATCGAGCACCAAGTTGGAGCGGTGGGTGCTGGCCACCAGGGCTACATAACCGGCGTCGCTCTCGAGAGCTCTTTGCAGCCAGAGATGATCGTTCTTGTGCAGAGTGGCGATGACCACGAAAGTCCGGGAATCGATGCGGACCTGGGTGAGGTCAAAATCTTCGGCAATCACGCGGTCGGCGTGGGGGAAACTTTCACGACTGGCGGCAGGATCGTTGACGGTGACTGAGAAATTCATCCAATGTCCGAGCGCGGCCAGTGTTTCGACAATGCGTCCGTGTCCGGCAATCAGCAGCTCCGGCGCGGGCACCACCGGCTCGATGTACACGTCCATCATGCCGCCGCAAGGCATGCCCACTCCCAGCACTTCGTCCTGCATGTTCAGGGTGATCAACTGGGGATGTTCCGAGCGAATACAGTTGAGCGCTTCGCTGCGAACCGCGCTCTCGGCGCAGCCACCGCCCACCCAGCCCATGACGATCTTGCCTTGATCGTCGATAAGGGCTTTCGATCCCAGCTTGGCCGACGAGGAGCCCTGCACCCGCACCACCATGGCGATGGCAAACGGCTTTCGCTGTGAAGAGAACTCAGCCGCTTTGGAATAAAAGCTCATCAAACACCATCTCCATCATAGTTTTTGTGGCGCAAGGGTTCAATGCGGATTGCCGGAAGGGGAAAAAGTGCATCTGAGCCCTTATCCATTGGCCGCTCAGCCGCGCCTTAAGTGCCACTGGATGCCAGGGAATCGCGTCAGGGAGTAGAATGCTTGGGGCGTCGGGGCATAAGCCCGCAGGTGTCTGGTGTGTTCGGGCCCGCCTCGCGAGAGCAGCGCGAGGGCGCAATTCCCGAACTGCTCGCGGCGTTTGCAGAGGAAGAGGTGAACGATGATTCCGCCACCCTTTGAGTATCTCCGGCCCAAAACCATTCCTGAAGCTCTGGCTTTCCTCAAACAGCATGGCGACAGCGCCAAGCTTCTGAGCGGCGGGCAAAGCCTGATCCCCATGATGAAGCTGCGGCTGGCGCGGCCCGCCTACATCGTGGACCTGAATCGAATCGCCGGCCTGTCCTATATCAAGGAGGACGGCGGCTTCCTCAAGATCGGCGGCTTGACCCGGGAAGCCGAGCTCGAATCTTCCCCACTGGTCCGGTCGAAGTACCCGCTGCTCATGGATACGGCCGCTGTGATCGCCGATCCCCAGGTGCGCAATCTGGCGACGATCGCCGGCAACCTGGCCCACGGCGATCCTGCCAACGATCATCCGGCAACCATGATCGCGCTAGGCGCGCAACTTGTGGCCACGGGAAGCAAAGGCGAGCGCGTGATACCGGTTGAGAGCTTCTTTGTATCGCTTTTTACCACGGCGCTCGAGCAAGGAGAGATTCTCACCGAGATACGCATCCCCGTCCCGCCGCCGAAGAGTGGCGGCGCCTACGTCAAAGTCGAGCGTAAAGTGGGAGATTTCGCTACGGTCGCAGTCGCGGTCCAACTCACGCTCGACGATAAGGGCGTAGTACAGAAGGCCGGCATCGGGCTCACGAACGTCGGCGCCACGCCTTTGAAGGCCAAGAAGGCGGAAGATTTTCTGCGGGGCAAGAAGCCGGACGCGGCCACCATCGCCCAGGCGGCCCAGCTTGCCGCGGGCGATGCTCAGCCCAGCTCTGACCTGCGCGGCCCGGTGGCGTACAAGAAAGGCCTGGTCAAGGAATTGGCCAAGCGGGCTCTCACCCGGGCGGTCGAGCGGGCGGGTAAATAACAAGAAGTTTCCGGAGATCAGCGGAGGAAGAACGATGGCGAAGAAAGAGCTGGTGAAAGTCAAGATCAACGGCCGCGAACGCGAGGCCGCAGTCGAACCGCGACAGCTGCTGGTGCACTTCATCCGCGAAGCCCTGGCGTTGACCGGCACCCATATCGGCTGCGATACCAGCAACTGCGGCGCCTGTACAGTTCTCCTCAACGGCAAGACGGTGAAGTCGTGCACGATGTTTGCCGTGCAGGCCGATGGCGGTGAGATTCTCACCGTCGAAGGCCTAATGAAGAATGGGGAGCTCCATCCCTTGCAACAAGGGTTCAAAGAGGAACATGGACTGCAATGTGGTTTCTGCACTCCAGGCATGCTCATCTCCGCGTACGCGCTGCTTGAGAAGAACGCCAACCCCAGCGAACAGGACATCCGCTGGGGCATCTCCGGCAATCTCTGCCGCTGCACCGGTTACCAGAACATTGTCCGCGCGGTGCAGTTTGCCGCCAAGAAGATGGCCGAAAGCAAGACCGCGGTCCAGGGAGGGACAAAGTAATGTTCAAGACATCTCCTGAAGTCGGTGGCATGGGCCACTCCATCAAGCGCAAAGAGGACTTGAGGTTTATCCAGGGAAAAGGCAATTACGTTGACGACGTAAATCTTCCCGGCATGGTGTTCGGCCAACTGGTGCGCAGCCCATATGCACACGCGCGGCTCAAGAGCGTGAACACGGAAAAAGCCAAGGCGCTGCCCGGCGTGCTGGCGATCATTACAGGAGAAGACCTGGCTAAAGCCGGCTTGGCCTGGATGCCCACGCTCTCCGGCGACAAACAAATGGTGCTGGCGACGGGCAAAGTGCTGTTCCAGTCGCAGGAAGTAGCGTTCGTGGTAGCCGAAGATCGCTACACGGCTGCCGACGCCGCCGAGCTGGTGGAAGTGGAGTATGAAGAACTGCCGGTGCTGGTGGACCCCAAGAAATCGCTCGCCCCAAACGCGCCGCTTCTCCGTGAAGATCGCGAACAGAAAGATAACCACATCTTCCACTGGGAGGTCGGCGACAAACCGGGGACGGAAAAGGCGTTGCATGAGGCGCCGGTCAAGGCCAGGGTTGACGCCTTCTTTCAGCGCTGTCATCCGGCGCCGCTGGAGACTTGCGGCTGCGTGGCGGACATGAACAAAGCCACGGGACGGCTTACGATTTACATGACCTCGCAGGCCCCACATGCTCACCGCACCCTCTTTGCCCTGGTGGGCGGAATTCCTGAGAACAACATTCGCGTGATTTCGCCGGATATCGGCGGAGGCTTCGGCAACAAGGTGCCGATCTACCCCGGCTATGTGTGTGCGGTGGTGGCTTCGCTGACCCTGGGCGTGCCCGTGAAGTGGATTGAGACGCGCTCGGAGAATCTCATGTCCACAGGGTTTGCCCGCGACTACCACATGACCGCCGAGATTTCCGCGGACAAGAGCGGCAAGATGACCGCGTTGCGCGTGAAGACGCTGGCCGATCATGGCGCCTTCAATGCCGCGGCCCAGCCCAGCAAGTTTCCCGCCGGACTGTTCAGCATCTGCACCGGTTCGTACGATCTGCCTCATGCATTTTGCGAAGTGGATGGCGTTTACACCAACAAAGCTCCCGGCGGGATCGCGTATCGCTGTTCCTTCCGCGTCACCGAAGCCGCCTACCTGATCGAGCGAGTGGTGGACGTCCTGGCCAATGAACTGAAGATGGATCCGGTCGAGCTGCGGCGCAAAAACTTCATTCCGGCTTCGGCGTTTCCTTACAAGTCCCCTCTGGGTTGGACCTACGACAGTGGCGACTACGATGCGGCTATGAAGAAGGCGCTGGACAAGGTCGGATACCAGCAGCTTCGCAAAGAGCAAGAAGAGAAACGCAAGAAGGGCGAACTGATGGGCATCGGCATATCGAGCTTCACGGAGATCGTTGGCGCCGGCCCGTCGAAAACTTTCGATATCGTCGGCATCAAGATGTTCGACAGTTGCGAGCTCCGCATACATCCCACGGGGAAGGCCATGTGCCGCATGGGCACCAAGAGCCAGGGGCAAGGACATGAAACCACCTATGCCCAGATCGTGGCTCAGGAACTGGGCATCCCCGCGGCGGACGTGACAGTAGAAGAAGGCGATACGGATACCGCGCCCTACGGCTTGGGGACCTATGCCAGCCGCAGCACGCCGGTTTCCGGCGCAGCCACAGCGATGGCAGCGAGGAAGATCCGCGACAAGGCCAGAAAAATTGCCGCACATCTCCTGGAGGCGAGCGAGCAGGACCTGGAATGGGAGCCAGGCAAATTCTTTGTGAAGGGCGCACCGAGCAAGGCCAAGACCATTCAAGAAATTGCCTTCGCTGCTTATACCAACCATCCCCAGGGAATGGAAGCCGGGCTGGAGGCCGTGGATTACTACGATCCGCCGAACCTCACCTTCCCCTTTGGCACATACATCTGCGTGGTCGATATCGACAAAGGCACGGGCGAAGTCAAAGTCCGCCGCTTTGTCGCCGTGGACGACTGCGGCAACATCATCAATCCCATGATCGTGGAAGGCCAGATTCACGGAGGCTTGACCGAAGGCTTGGGCATCGCTTTCATGCAGCAGATCGATTACGACGACAACGGCAACGTCCAGGGTGGAACGTTCATGGATTACCTGCTGCCCACCGCGGTGGAAACTCCGCATTGGGAGACCGACAAGACGGTCACGCCTTCGCCGCACCATCCTCTCGGCGCCAAGGGCATTGGCGAATCGCCCAACGTGGGCTCGCCCGCCGCATTCGTTAACGCTGTGGTGGATGCGCTGTCGCATCTCGGAGTGCGCCACATCGACATGCCCATTACGCCGTGGAAAGTCTGGAACATCCTGAAAGAGAAGGGAATCACCGGCTAAGAGCCTATGGCGGTCAAAATTGAAAAAAGTTTTCACGTGCAGGAGCCGGTGGAGAAAGTCTGGGAGTTCCTCAGCGATCCGCGCAAGGTGGTCACCTGCGTTCCCGGCGCACAAATCACCGAGGAGGTGGACGAACGGACCTACAAGGGCGCCATCAGCGTGAAAGTAGGACCGAGCGTGACCGACTACAAAGGCGAGGTGCAGATCGTTCGCCTGGATGCGCAGGCGCATGAGATCGAAATCCTGGGCAAAGGCCAGGATGTCCGCGGCAAGGGCAGCGCCTCTATGAAGATGACCGGCAAGCTCACCGCGCTGCCCGACGGGGGCACTGACGTGTTTACCGCGTCCGAGTTGAACGTGGTTGGCATTCTCGCGCAGATGGGCAACCGGGTTATCAATGAAGTCTCCAACATCATGTTTGAGAAGTTCACCACGGACTTCCGGCAGAAACTCCAGGCAGGCCCGGATCAGGCGGGAACGGAAGCCGAAGCCAAGCCGGTGAGCGGGTTGTCAGTCGCCTTCTCGGCCCTCAAGGCCGCAGTGACCCGGCGCGGAGACAAGCCAGATTCGAAAGAAGCTAAAAACGAATCAGGAGAGGACAAATAGCCTCCTTCCGTCCGACCATGACATCGTTCACCCTGCCACACGGAAAACAAGTCAAAGACGTCTCTGAGGTGGTCCGCGGCTTTGAGAAGCTCGGCTATATCACTGATCGCGGATTGGCCACGATAATCTATCTCCAGCTCAAACTCGGAACACCAATCCTGCTGGAGGGGCACACTGGGTTGGGTAAGACGGAAGTGGCGAAGGTGCTTGCCGGTTTCCTGGAGACTCCTCTGATCCGGCTCCAGTGTTACGAGGGTCTGGATGTGAATTCCGCGGTCTACGAATGGAACTATCAAAAGCAGTTGCTTGCCATCAAACTCCAGGAAGGAACCAACAGGACGGTTGAAGAGAAGGAGAAGTTGGTGTTTGGTCAGGAGTTTCTGCTGGCGCGTCCGCTTTTGCAAGCCGTGCGCGCGGAGACAGCTTCGCCGGTTCTGCTGATCGACGAAGTCGATCGAGCTGACGAAGCCTTCGAAGCCTTCTTGCTGGAGTTACTTTCCGATTTCCAGATCAGTATTCCCGAGCTGGGCACCATCAGAGCCAAACACATTCCGTATGTCATTTTGACTTCCAACCGCAGCCGCGAGTTGAGCGAAGCCCTCAAGCGGAGATGTCTTTATCACTGGATCGACTATCCTAGCGTTGAAAAAGAAATGAGAATTGTCGCGGCCAGGCTGCCCGGCATTGCAGAGGACCTGAGCCGGCAAATCATAAGTTTTGTGCAGGCCTTGCGCGGCCTCAAGCTCACTCGGGCGCCCGGTATTGCCGAAACCCTGGACTGGGCGCAATCGCTGATGGCCCTGGATAAGAAGACCCTGGATGCGGAAGCGGTTGAGGAAACGCTAGGCTGCCTGTCAAAATCAGTGGAGGACACAGCCCATATCAAGAGCGCGGGGATTCAGAAGATGCTGTCGCAGGTCGGCTAGTCTCTCGCCGAAAAAAAATGTATGCCGCAGGAGTCAACATTCCGGCCGGACGCAGCCATCGTTGAGTTCTGCCGTTTCGGCCGCGCCAACGGATTGTCAGGTGGAGTGAGGGAGACTCTGGACTGTCTCAAGGCAGCGAGAGCCGTCGGCCTCGCTGATCGGGACATCTTGAAGCTGGCGCTCAGGGCTGTATTGTGCTCGTCGAAAAACGATTGGGATATGTTCGACGGGCTTTTTGACGCATTCTGGCAGGAACGGCGCGCGGCGTCTCCGGAAAAACCGAAGCAGCCTACAGACGAGTGGAACCGGCCGCAGAGTGGGACCGTGGAACTCATCGGCGCAGCCGGCGAAGCGCGCGCTACGGACGATCAGGGCAAGGCTGTGAGCGGCGCCACCGCCCTGGAACGGTTGAGACGAATCGATTTCTCCCAGGTTCCCCGGAACGATTTGCCCGATCTGGAGCGCATCGCCCAGCGGTTGCTAAGGCAGATGAGTCTGCGGCTATCGCGAAGATTCAAGACCATGAGCCTTCGGGGACCCGTCAATCTGCGCCGGACCATCCGGCAAAGCATCAGCCGCGGAGGCGAGCCAGTCGATCTCAGCCGGAAGGGAAGGCGGCGGCAACGGGCCAGGCTGCTGATCTTACTGGATGTCAGCGGCTCCATGAATGCGTACAGCTTATTTCTGCTGAGGTTCGCCTATGCACTGCAGAAGCATTTCAAGCGCGTGAACACGTTTGTCTTCAGCACCCATCTCATCGATATGACAGCGACACTGCGAACACGGGATTTGCCGGAAGCTTTGCAGGCGTTGTCGCAGGAACCCTCCGGATGGTCGGGCGGAACCAAGATTGGTGAATCGCTGCGCGATTTCAACCATCGTTATGGTAGGAGGCTTCTCTCACCGGATACGCTGGTCATGATCCTGAGCGACGGATGGGACACGGGGGAGCCCGAAGTTGTTGCCCGGGAGCTGAGTGTGATGCGGCGGAAAAGCCGCCAGGTCATTTGGCTGAACCCGCTGTTAGGGATGGACGGTTACCAGCCGCTGACGCGGGGCATGGCCGCCGCGCTGCCCTATATCGACGTATTCGCTGCGGCGCATAATCTTGAGAGCTTGCTGGCGCTGGAACGATACCTCGGACGCAGTCGGAAACGTAAGCCTGCGGCGTTTCGTCCGGCGGTGAACACAAATGCTTGATCAATTCCTGAAGCAATCGACCGAGCTGTTGGCCAAGGGCGAGGTTTTTGCGGTGGCTACGGTCGTACGCTGCCAGCCTCCCACCTCAGGCAAGCCAGGCGACAAGGCGATCATTTACGCCGACGGCAGGTTGTGGGGCTGGATCGGCGGCGGCTGCGCGCAACCTGTGGTAATCAGGGAAGCGCTGAAGGCGCTGGCTGACGGTAAACCGAGATTGGTCCGCATTAGTCCCTCCGCCGACGGTGCGGAAGAAGGTGTTGTTGACTACACCATGACTTGCCACAGCGGTGGAGCTCTGGACATCTACATCGAGCCCATGCGGCCTGGTCCGCACGTCGTGATTCTGGGACGCTCGCCCGTGGCCCAGACTCTGGCCAGACTCGCCCGCGCCGCAGGGTACGCGGCTTCTGTCGTCGCCGCCGAACCCTGGGGGGAAGGTCTCGCTGATGCTGAGCTGATTCAGGCGAAAGACTTCAACTTGAGTCGGATAAAAATTACGCGGCAGACGTATGTTGTGGTCGCAACTCAGGGCGAGGGCGATGAAGAAGCCTTGGAGCAGGCGGCGAGCAGCGGCGCGGCCTACATCGCCTTCGTGGCCAGCAAGACGAAGGCCGCCAAAGTCTTCGATTACCTCCGCCAGAAGGGCACTGCCGGTGAAGGACTGGGCCAGGTCCGGGCGCCGGCTGGATTGAACCTTGGAGCAGCAACGCCGGAGGAGATTGCTATCAGCATTCTGGCTGAGATCGTCCAGGTCAGCCGGACACAGGCTTCGTCGGGGACAAAAGAATCCGCCGGCCAGGTGCTCCCGGTGGTTACGGCAGAAGCCAAAGACCCGATTTGCGGAATGATGGTTGATCAGAGCCAAGCCCGCTATAAGTCCCAGTACCAGGGAAGCTGGTTCTACTTCTGTTGCGCGGGATGCAAACAGAAGTTCGATCAAGAACCGGCAAAGCATGCGGGACTGGCGCACGCTTAATCCCAATCTTGCGAGCGGCAGGGAGTCTCAAGATTTGGCGAAACGCGATCGTCTATTCTATTCTCTTGACGAATGGATTGTACCTCTGTGATGAACCCCAAGAGATTATTTCGCGCAGTACTCATACTCGCGGTTTCGTGCCTGGTGGGATGTTCCACACACACTTCGATCGCCGATATCAATCGTGACCCCGCCCACTTCGCCGGAAAAGAGATCACCATCAGCGGCCAGGCCTCCGATTCCTTCGGTGGTTTTGGCAATGGCGTTTTTCAAGTGAACGATGGGAGCGGAAGCATTTGGGTCATGAGCCAGAACTTCGGCCTGCCCGGCAACGGGTCCAAGGTGTCCGTGACCGGCCAGGTCCAACAGGGATTCAGCTTCGGCGGTCGGAACTACGGCATCATTTTTCGCCAAACCAAAGCCCTGGAGTGAACTATCTTCGGAAAACGTAAAAGAAGCGCGCATGTTACATTGAAGAAACATGGATGCGGATTGGCGCAAACGTATTCTTCTCATCATGGTCGTTGTGGTGGCGCTGGTCACGGCGCGGACAGCCTATATTTTTTACGAGCGATCCAAGCCGGCGGCGCCGCTTCCTAAACCGCCGTCGCTCACTCTGACGGATGACGACTATGTGACCCCGCACCGGATCGTCCCTTATGACCTCAAGTCGGCCGTGAAAGAGCTTGCCGGCAAGACGGTATGGGTGCGCAACGGGAATGCGGTCGCATACTATCGTTATCATCCGCAAACTCATTTTGTGGACTTTGCGTCCAAGGCCGGCCTGCTGCCGCCGCTGGACAAGCTGCAGGTCAAGGACGTGATATTGCAAAGAGCGCCGGTTTCGCTCGCTCCCGGGCAGGTTGCGATCGTACGGAAACAGATCATGGCCGTTTTTGAAGAAGCCGATCACCCCGGACTCTTTGCTGTCTCCATCGGAGCCAATACGGGCGATGATTTCACGTTCAACGTTAATGAGATCTTCTACTATGAGGACCCGCACGAGCTGTACAAGCATTGGCCACCCGATGTATGGCATGTTATTGATCAGCACCAGGTCCAAAAAGGAATGAACGAACTCCAGGTAAGTTTCGCGTTGGGCAACATGGTAGGCGCCAGCCCCGGAGACTACGGCAACCGCTGGGCGCAGTATCGGAGCAACGGAAAACTGGTGACGGTGACGTTCGACAAGAACCGGGTAGTTGAAATCGTCGGCGAATCGCAATGACCGGATTTCTCGGCTAACTTTACAGTCGGGCAAACGTCGAAATGGAAGGGTTGCAAGCCCGCTCCCGACGCCAAAGCAGCAACGGAAATTCGGCAACTTTTCGGTAGTCACGTCCGTATCTCAAAAAGAACCGGTTCGCGTTTGCAAAAGGATATGAGCATGCAACTTGAGATTCAGAACCTCTCCAAAACTTACAAGAACGGCGTAAAAGCATTGGACAACGTGTCCCTGACCATCCCTTGCGGAATGTACGGCCTGCTGGGTCCGAACGGCGCGGGCAAGTCCACGTTGATGCGTACCCTGGCGACCCTGCAGGAGCCGGACTCCGGCAGCGCGCGCATGGGCGAAATCGACATGCTGAAGCAGAAGGACGAAGTCCGCAAGCGGCTGGGATACCTGCCGCAGGAGTTCGGCGTCTATCCGCGGACGTCCGCCCAGGACATGCTCAGCCACATTGCCCTGCTGAAAGGGATCACCAATTCCCGCGAACGCAAAGAGGTGGTGGCCGCCATGCTGCAACGCTGCAACCTTTATAGCGACCGTAAGAAGGCCCTCACCGGTTTCTCCGGCGGCATGCGCCAGCGCTTCGGTATCGCCCAGGCGCTCATCGGCAATCCACAACTGTTGATCGCCGACGAGCCGACGGCGGGTCTCGATCCCGGAGAACGCAACCGTTTCTACAATCTACTTTCTGAAATCGGTGAGCAGGTGATCGTGATCCTCTCCACGCACATTGTGGAAGACGTGATGGACCTCTGCAAGAAAATGGCCATCATTCACAACGGCAAGGTGCTCTTCGAAGGTGATCCGCAGACGGCAATCCAGCAGCTAACCGGAAAGATCTGGCAGCGTTCCATCGAGAAGGTCGAGTTGGCGAGCTACGAGCAGCAATTCCGTGTTGTCTCCAACAAACTCGTCGGCGGCCGGCCATTGCTTCACGTGTACGGAGAACAACCCCCTGGAGACGGCTTCCTGCCCAGCGCGCCCGACCTGGAAGACGTTTTCTTCAGCAAGATCAAGGACTGGAACTAAGGAGCTGCTTATGTTCTGGCACATTACATGGTTCGAAATTCGCTTCTGGCTGCGGTCTTGGATGTTATGGGTTTTCTTCCTTTGCCTGGGACTGTTGGCATTCGGCATCGTAGCCACCGACGGCGCTACGGTAAATGGGGCGTTGACCAACACCCACCGCAATGCTCCCTGGGTGATCCAGAATTATTATTCGGTTTTTTCCCTGTTCATGCTGGTGATGATGGCGGCGTTCATCAACTCCGCTGCACTCAGGGACTTCCGTTTTAATACCAACCAGATCGTCTTCTCTACTCCCATCCGGCGTAGCGAGTTTCTCCTGGGACGATTTGTAGGCGGTACTCTGGTGTCAGTGATTCCCATGCTGGGCGTTTCCGCCGGCATTCTTCTTGCCAAGTACATGCCTTGGGTCGACCCGGAAACGTTTGGACCGGTCTACTGGAGCGCTCACCTGCATGCCGTGACCGTACTCGCGGTTCCCACGGTGTTCTTCATGGCAGCGGTCCTGTTTGCGGTGGCTGTGCTCGCCCGCAACGAGATTATTCCGTTTATCGCGGCGCTAGTTCTTTTGCTTGGCTACGTGCTTGGCGACTATTTTCTTTCTGACATCAAATATGAACAGGTCGCAGCCCTATTGGATCCTTTTGGTGTTCGCACTTTCACTCTCGCTACAAAATACTGGACTGTAGCGGAGAAAAACACATTGTCGGTTGGCTGGAATG
>CAZFRV010000222.1:0-14058 GCA_964521445.1 uncultured Acidobacteriaceae bacterium | reverse complement strand
GCTCTGATCCTCTTCGCGATGCTTGGCATCACCGCTTTTGCCGCTGATACGGCCGTCCAGGGCTATCTGATGGATGCCAACTGTTCTCCGCGCAAGGCACAAAGGCCCGGAGCTGCGGTCGCCCATACTCGGGGATGTCTGCGCATGCCATTCTGCGAAAACAGCGGCTATGGCGTGCTGACCGAAAACAAGCACTTCGTCAGATTTGACAAGGACGGCAACGAGAAAGCCGCGAAATTCTTGGCCGATATCGACAAAACCGACACCATCAAAGTCACAGTCAGCGGGACCGTGGACGGAGACAAAATGACGGTTACCAAGATTGAATTGCAATAGGCAAGAAGAGCACCGTGTACGTCGCACGTTTTGCAACGTACGGCCGAATCATGTAGGAGTATTTATGTCGCGCGTTGGAACTCGGGTATTGCTTTTCCTGATGTGCTCATCCCTGGCAGCGTTGGCAGGAGCGCAAGGCGTTTCACCGGACGGGGTGGTACCCCAGGGTGTCGGTCCACTCAACCCTGAGTTGCACAGGCTGCCGTCCGGGGTCATTCTGGTTCCAGGCGCCGTGGCCAGCGCCAGCGATTCGATGACTCCAATTCCGGAAAGCGGCACACTGGTCGACGGCATTTACAACAACCGGTACTTCAGGCTGTCTTATCCGTTGTCCTCGGACTGGTACGAGAAGACAAAAGGCCCGCCGCCCTCCGACAGCGGCTACTACGTGCTTGCACAGCTTCGGCCAACGCCATCATTTAAGGGACAAGCCAAGGGGAATATTTTGGTCACTGCGCAGGACATGTTCTTTACCTTGGCGCCCGCTGCCACCGCCCTCGAACTGATCAACTACAACAAGGAACATCTGCAGGCGGACTACAAAGTGGAAATGCAACCAACCGAGACCAGGATCGCCGGCCACTCCTTCAGTTTCTTCGCGTATTGGTCGCCTGCGGCAGAGCTACATTGGTATATTCTGGCCACCCAAATCCGCTGCCACACGGTCGAATTCGTGCTGACCAGCCGCGACACCAAACTGTTGGAAAGCCTCATCCTGGACATGAACAAGATGAAATTGCCGGCGGAGGCTGCTCCTCTGTCAGGGACAGGCGGGGTTGATTTCCCGGTGTGCATCAAGGACTACGCCTCGGGTGACAGCGTGACCAGCAAGGTTGATCCGGTTTTTACCGAACGCAAGTTCAACCCGGTTCCGGTCAGAATCATCATCGGCAAAGACGGGAAGGTGAAGCACATACACTTCATCAGCGCCTTTCCCGACCAGGCCAAGGCCGTCACCGACGCTCTGATGCAATGGACGTTCAGACCATATCTGCGTAACGGCCAGCCCGCAGAGGTAGAAACCGGAATCATGTTTGGCTCCGCGCCGCGGAGGCAAGCGCCCGCCGCCTCGGCTGCAGCTCCAACAAGGCAACCAAGCCAATGAAGGCAATACCTAGGTGCGGACTTTCGACCGGCATTTACGGGTTTTTGCTGGCCCTCGCGTTGTTTCCTGGTTTTTCCCCAGGCGCTGCGGCCGCGGATCTCATCAGCGGCGTTGTGCGCAATCAAACCCAGGGTGGTCGGGCCGCAGCCGGGGACGACGTAGTCCTGATTCGTTTGGATCAGGGCATGCAGGAAGAGGCCCGGACCAAGACTGACGCGCAGGGGGCGTTTGCGCTGAAGGTCCACCATCCTGCCAAGTTGTACGTGGTGCGCGCGGTTCACCAGGGCGTCAACTACGATCAGCAGACTTCTGCCGGTGACTCTCTCTCCATCAATGTGTTCGACGCGGCCGCAAAAGTATCCGGCGTGACCGGCAGCATTGAAATCATCCGCACCGGGACCAACGCAAACCTTCTTCACGTCTCCGACATGATCGAGATCAAGAATGACTCCAGTCCACCGCTGACCCAGTCAGGCGAGCGCACATTTGAAGTTTATCTGCCCGCCCAAGCTAAGATTGATTCGGTCCTGGCCGCCAGTTCGGGAAAAATCGGCGTGCTGATTTCCGCGGCGCCCGTGCTTGGCGAGCCGGGGCACTACACGGTGAACTTCCCCTTGCGTCCGGGGTCGACAAAGTTCGCCTTCAACTACGATATCCCTTATGCTGGACATGCGGCGTTTCGCCCCAGACTTGCCTACCCGCTGCAACAGTTGGCGGTCATGATTCCACCGACCATGAAATTCAGCGCAAGTTCCCATGCGTTCCAGATCCTGGCTACGGGCGACAACAACTATCAAGTCCGCGCGGCCAGCCGGTTGAAGGCGGGAGATGGACCAAGCTTCGAAATCTCTGGCCTTGGAGCCATGGCGCCGCTGCAGGCCCGTCCGAAAGCAACGATGCAATCGCCAACGGCTGCGGCTTCGGGTCGGGTCGTCGGACCGGCGAGCACTGGTTCGCCGGTTCCATCCCGTACAGCCTTGAGCAGCGACGAACGGAGGGATTCGCTCCCGCCGTCGCCATGGCAATGGTGGGTAGTTGGAACTGTCACCATTATAGGGCTGGGAGTTTGCGGATTCTTGATCTGGCGCACCCGGCATCGCGTTGCATCCGAAACAAAAGCCGTGACGGCGCGAGCCCACCAGCCATCCCCGTCCGCGGCTTCCTTACTGGACGCGTTGAAGGACGAGTTATTTCGGCTTGAGACGGACAAGGTATCCGGCGCCATCTCGCGAGAGGAATACGATGCCGCTAAGCATATTCTTGAGGGAACCTTTCAGCGGGCAGCTGGTTACGGCAATGGCCGGCGATCGCAACGAAAACAATGAAAAAGTGTCAGCCATGGAGTCAACACTGATTTGACAAGCTTATGTCTTTTCTATATAAAATTGGCTGATTTATAAACGAGAGCCCTGATTTTCGTTCCGACATTGCTGATCGGCGCGACAAGAAAATTTGGCTCAGAGACAACCAGTCTCTGGGCCATTTTTGTTTTTGCAGTAAACGCGTCGCGATTGAAGCGGCTCCGATCGCGGTTGCTGGTTCGTGAACCCCCGATAAGGGGCCCGAGCCACGCACGCAACAATGAAACGAATGCGACGCCAGCTGCGCCATCAGGGTTTTTGGAAAATTGACCACGTGCGAGCCCCGATTTCTGTCCTAAACAGTTGACAAGAGATTTGGCTCAGGGAATGAGGGTTCTCTGAGCCGTCTGCTACCGCGACGGCAGGTTGAGCCAAGGAAGTTCGGCGGTTTGGCGGATAAATTGGGAGCGAGGAGGTTGCGGCATGAGTCTAGCTGGTCGATTTCTTATCCTTAATAGTAGGCCAGGCAGTTCGATGGGTTTGTTCCTGCTTCTAGTTGTGTGTGCCGCGGCTCCCCAGACGTTAGAAATCGGCGATGGAGAGGACAGCGCGGCCGCAGCCAAGTTCTCCCCGCAGGCGGCAGCTATTTTTAACACCCGTTGCACTGCTTGTCATACCTACGGTAAGGGCATCAAGGTCGGTCCTGACTTGAAGGGCGTTGGTGAGCGGCGCAAGCTCGATTGGTTGTTGAAGTTTATTCATGCTTCATCTGCCGTGATCAAGTCTGGAGACCCGACCGCCACGGCGCTATTTGCCCAATTCAAGCGGCAGCGCATGCCGGATTGGATCGACCTTTCCGACAAGCAGATCCACGACATTCTTGACTACATCGCTGTCGGCGGGCCGGACATCAAGCCGGCTGACGAACGTAACGCGGACACTGCGACTGCTGCGGAAAAAGAGGCGGGACGCAAGCTGTTCTATGGCGAAACCCGGACCAAGTATGACGCTCAGGCCTGTGTGACGTGTCATAGCGTTCTTGGAGCCGGGTTGCAAGGCGGCGTCCTGGGTCCGGACTTGACCAGCTCTTATCTTCGTTACCAAGATCTGGCCCTTACTGAATTTCTGCGGCACCCGTGCTTCAACTGGCGATCGCAAGCTCCGGAGGGACACTACCTGAGCGCGAAGGAATCGTTTGCATTGAAGGCATTTCTCAGGCAAATCGCTTTTCGGCAAATCAGCGCCAAGACGGAGGTCGCGAGTGACGCGAAATAGCTCCATCTTCTCCCTTTGGCCATACGCGGCCTTTGCCTTGCTCGTGGTGGGGATCATCCTTCGTTACTTGCTGGCGCTGCGGCAACCAGCGGTCCTGGCGAGGAAGGTGGCTGAGGCCAAGTCCGTTTTCCGCGGCAGGATTTGGTGGTTCAGCGTGCTTACGTTGCTGGCCGGGCACTTGGCGGGGTTGTTGTTGCCCCGCGCCATCCTGTCTTGGAACGTGCGACCGGGCAGGCTCTACATCCTGGAAGGCGTGGCCCTCGCCGCGGGCCTGGCAGCCTTGATTAGCGGGGCCGCGTTAGTGTGGCGCCATCTCGGCAGACCCAGCGGATCCGTTCTCACCGAGGCCTTTGATATGGTTTTTCTTGCCCTCGCGTTGGTCGTCATCGTCTCCGGTCTGCTGGTTGCGGGGGTCTATCGTTGGGGCTCGTCATGGGGGGTCATTACCCTGACTCCGTATGTCGGCTCGCTTCTGCGCGGCGAACCTGTTCCGGAGCTTGCCGCTCAAATGCCCTTTCTGGTGCGATTGCACATCCTTGCCACATTCGCGGCGCTGGCAGTGATTCCTTTCACGCGCCTGGCAACGTTCCCTCTTCTTGCCTTGTATAAGGGCCAGGCGCTGCTGAGCCAGCCGGTCCGGACCGCCGAAAATGCAATCAACTCATGGTTGAGCAAGCACAACCCCAGCGCTTGGTTTTGGCCGGAGGAAGATTGATTGCGATGAGGGCACCATTGATTGCGTTTGCGGTCTGCGCATTGGGTCTTGCCGGCGGGGGAGGAGCATGGCAGATGTCGCGTATCGGAATCAACCAGGGTTACTCCCCGGAACAACCCATTGCTTTTCCTCACAAGGTCCATGCCGGCGACAACAAGATTCCGTGTCTCTACTGCCACTATGCGGCCCGTACCAGCCGCCATGCGGGCATTCCCCCGGCCAACGTTTGCATGAACTGCCACACCATCCTGGAGAAACAGACAGTTGAAATTGAGAAGCTGAAGGAAGCTGTACAGCAGGACCGGCCCATTCGCTGGATCAAGGTCCATAACCTTCCTGACTTCGTTTATTTCAACCACAGCCAGCACGTGCTGTCTGGGGTGGCGTGCCAGAAGTGCCACGGTCCGGTGGAGAACATGGTCCGGGTGAGTCAAGTTTCGCCACTCACCATGGGCTGGTGTCTAGAATGCCATCGCGAACACGCGAAACTGCCCACGGGCGACTTCCAGCGCGCGGCGCTGAGTCTCCAGCAGAAACAAAAGCCGACGGCAGGGCTCGATTGCACAAGTTGTCACTATTAGCGCGGACGAGCGAGCCTACCGTGAGCCGGGAGTTAGCAGGATGAACGTGGCACGCATCACTTCATTGCGTTGCCGGAGGAACGGATGAACCACGACCGCGAAAGCGGCGAACAGCAGTCTTGCAAGAGCGCGAAAAAGCAGCTCGTCCAGATCGAGGAGCCTGTGCGTCCAGCTTACTGGAAGAGCGCGGAAGAACTCGTCCAAGGCCCACGATTCACAGGGGAGTTCCCGGGCGGGCTCAACGTAAAGGATAGGGGAAGCGCCGCGGCTGCAACGCGGCGAGATTTTCTCGCGATGATGGGGTTCACGCTGGCCGCCGCCGGCCTCTCCGGATGCCGGGCGCCCGTCCAGAACGCGATTCCCTTGCTCGTGGGTTCTGACGACATTATTCCCGGCGTCGCAAACTATTACGCCACTACGTGCAGAGGTTGTGCCTCGTCGTGCAGCCTGCTGGTCAAGCAGCGCGACGGTCGGCCAATCAAGATTGAGGGTAACGATGAGTCAACGCTGTTTGGCGGTGGGACATGCGCCACCGGACAGGCAACCGTGCTCTCCCTTTACGATAACGAGCGGCTTCGTACTCCGGTTTGGAAGGGCCAGTCCGCGACTTGGGAGGAAGTGGACCGCCAAGTGCTTGAGGCGCTCGACATCGCGCGCGAGGGCAGCCACAAGGTTGTGCTGCTCTCACAGACCATTACCAGTCCGTCTACAAACGCAATTATCGGCGAATGGAGCCACTACTACTCCAACTTCCAGCATGTGGCCTACGACCCTGTCTCATTCAGCGCCGTGCGCCAGGCGAATGCACAGTCCTTTGGTCGCGCGGTCATTCCTCATTACGCATTTGACAAAGCTAGGGTCATCGTAGGCTTGGAAGCGGACTTCTTGGGCGCCTGGCTCTCACCCGTTGAATTTGCGCGGCAATACGCTACGAATCGCAAGCCTGAAGGGCGGCCGGCGCTTCACATCCAATTTGAATCCGGAATGACCGTGACCGGAAGCAATGCGGACGTTCGCATCCCCGTGGCTCCATCGGACGTCGGCCTAATCGCTGTGGCTTTGCTCCGGCGCATCGTACACAAAAACGGAATTGGGAGCGTTCCAGACGGACCCGATCCCATTCCCGATCCCAAGAAGCTCGACGCGATCGCCGAGGAATTATGGAGAAATCGTGGCGAATCCCTGATCGTGAGCGGGATCAACGACGTTTCCGTGCAGGTCGTGGTCAACGCTCTGAATGTCGTTCTGGGCAATATTGGAAGGACCATTGATCTCGCCCGGCCGTCGCTCCAGCGCGGCGGTGATGATGGCGCCATGGCAGCCCTCGTAGAGGCCATGAACCGCGGTGAAGTCCACACCCTCCTGCTGTATGGGGCAAACCCCGCGTATGACTTTAGCGATGCATCGCATTTTCTCAGCGGGCTCGAGAAAGTACCGCTCTCGGTTTCGTTCTCTGATCGGCGCGATGAAACCAGCTCGCACGTTGACGCGATTTGTCCCGATCATCACTTCCTTGAGTCCTGGGGCGATGCCGAGCCTGTGGAATCCCAGTTCAGCCTGGCGCAACCTCTCATTGCGCCTCTTTTTCAGACTCGCGCGGCTCAAGAAAGCCTGCTCAAGTGGTCAGGGCATGCGGATCCCAACTACTACACATACTTGCGTGAGTACTGGGCCAAGAACATATTCCCCCGGCAGAAGGACGTGCATGATCCAGACAGTTTCTGGGAGCAATCACTGCAACGTGGTGTGTTGGCCCTGCCCTCGTCTGGCGCCAGCGCGCCGGCGCATCGCGGTGATTGGAAGGCCGCAGCGAGCGCCATTCTTCAGGCGCATCAGCGGACGGCTCGCGCGGACGACCGTTATGAACTGCATTTCTACGAGAACGTGGCCGCACGCGACGGACGCCATGCCAACAACCCGTGGTTACAAGAGCTTCCTGATCCCATCAGCAAGGTGACGTGGGGGAACGACGCTGCGATTTCTCCGCAACTCGCGGAGAAACTCAGCGTGCGTGAAGGTGACGTGGTCCGGTTATCCGCCGATCGGGGCGAACTTGAGCTTCCTGCCTTCATCCAGCCAGGGCAGGAAGCCCGGACCATCTCCGTGGCTCTTGGTTACGGCAGAAAGCAGGTAGGCAAAGTCGGACAAAACGTTGGGGTGAATGTTTACCCGCTCACTTCCACGTCTGGCGGAGCCCGCCAATACTCGGTGGCCGGTGTTCGCCTGGAAAAGACAGGGCGGCGCGAGCCGGTAGCCACCACCCAGAGCCATTTCTCCATGGAGGGCAGGCCGATCGTTCTTGAAACTACGCTGGAAGACTTGAACCGTGGAGCGCCGGGCGGCGAAGAGGGCGAAACAGCGGGCTTGCCCACACTTTGGGCGGAGCGTCTTCAAGGTGAGCATTCCTGGGGCCTGGCCATTGACATGAACGCTTGCACCGGATGTTCAGCCTGCGTGGTCGCGTGCCAGGCTGAGAACAACGTGCCCGTGGTCGGTAAGGACCAGGTCCTGCGCACCCGCATCATGCATTGGATCCGCATTGATCGTTATTACAGCGGCGACGTCGATGATCCGGCTAGCGTGCATCAGCCCATGATGTGCCAGCATTGCCAGAACGCTCCCTGTGAGACGGTGTGTCCCGTGCTGGCCACCACCACAAGTTCAGAAGGGCTCAACCAGCAAGTTTATAACCGCTGTATCGGGACTCGTTACTGCGCCAACAACTGTCCCTACAAGGTACGGCGCTTCAACTGGTACAACTACACCGACAACCCTGACTTTGACTTCAACATGACCAGCCCGCTGGGCCGCATGGTGCTGAATCCTGACGTGGTAGTGCGTTCACGCGGAGTGATGGAAAAATGCACCATGTGTGTCCAGCGCATCCAGTTGGCCAAAAACATTGCGCTCCAAGGGAAGCGCGAGCTTGCCGAAGGGGACATCCAGACCGCTTGCCAGCAAGCTTGCCCCACGCAAGCCATCGTTTTTGGCGACCTGAAGGATCCCAACAGCCGCGTTTCGCAACTCCACAAGAGCCGGCGCCACTATGAGGTGCTGGAAGAGCTGGGAGTGCGGCCCAATGTGGGATATCTGAAGAAAGTCCGCAACCATCTGAACACCGTCTAAGGAGCCCCACAATGAGCGTCGCCGTTGGCACAACCAATGCTGCATCCGGAGCGATCAGCCGACCCGTGCTTCCGCCGCCACGCTGGGTTGACGAAGGTGTTTCCTTCGCGCAGATCACGGACGATATTGCCCGGCCGATGGAAGCCCGTCCCGGGAAAGGCTGGTGGATCTGCTTTGGGTTTGCTTTCGCCGCGCTGCTCAACCTGGGTGGCATGGTCACCTACCTGATCGCCAAAGGGATTGGGATTTGGGGACTCAACAATAGCGTGGGCTGGGCTTTCGACATCACCAATTTCGTTTTCTGGATCGGCATCGGCCACGCGGGGACTTTGATTTCAGCCATCCTGCTCCTTTTCCGTCAGCAATGGCGGACGTCCATCAATCGCTCCGCGGAAGCTATGACAATCTTTGCCGTCATGTGCGCCGGCCTCTTCCCAGCCATTCACATGGGTCGGCCCTGGGACGCTTTCTTCATCTTCCCTTACTTTCCCAACCAGCGCGGTCCCCTGTGGGTGAACTTCCGTTCCCCGCTGGTCTGGGACGTGGTCGCCATTAGCACTTATTTCACCATCTCTCTGGTGTTCTGGTTTCTAGGCATGGTTCCCGACCTGGCGACATTGCGTGACCGCGCCACAGGGAAGATCAAAAAGTTCATCTTCGGCTTGCTAAGCATGGGTTGGACCGGCTCCTATCGTACCTGGGCGCGGTATGAAATGGTCAGCCTGATCCTGGCTGGTCTGGCGACGCCGCTGGTGCTTTCCGTCCACTCCATCGTCAGCATGGACTTTGCCACATCCCTGATACCGGGATGGCACACCACAATCTTTCCTCCGTACTTCGTGGCCGGCGCCATCTATTCCGGCTTCGGCATGGTGCTGACACTGCTGATCATCACCAGACAAACTATGCATCTTCAGCGCTACATCACCGTGCGCCATCTGGACAAAATGGCCAAGGTCACCATGCTCACCGGAATGATTGTGAGCTACGCATATGCCACAGAGTTTTTCAGCGCCTGGTACACCGGCAACGTCTATGAGCGCTACCACTTCATCAACCGCGCTACCGGGCCCTACGCATGGTGCTTCTACCTGATGGTGCTGTGCAACGTGGTCACGCCGCAACTGCTTTGGTTCAAGAAAGCGCGGACCAACGTCGCCATCCTGTTCGTTCTCTCCATCATGGTCAACATTGGGATGTGGTTTGAGCGCTTCGTGATCATCGTGGTTTCATTGCATCGCGCGTTTCTGCCATCAGGCTGGGGCATGTTTTATCCCACGCGGTTCGACGTGGGCATTCTGGTTGGGAGTTTCGGGCTCTTCTTCACCTGTTTCCTCCTTTTTATCCGTTTCCTCCCCATGATCGCGATTTGGGAAATCAAGGGCGTAGCCGCGGCCAGCGTCCACATCGCAAGACTCAGCAACCGGCATGACGAAGACCAGGAGGAAAGCGAGGTGGCCGTCAATGCCTAAGTATATGGTCGCGACTTTTCCGGATCCTGACAACATGATCGAAGCAGTGCACGCAGTTCGCCGGCACAGCTTCTCAATCCACGACGTCTACGCGCCCTATCCGGTGCACAGTCTCGATCACGCTATGGGGCTCCGCAGAACCCGCCTACCCTTGGTCACGTTGGTGGCCGGAGCTTCGGCCCTGCTGCTCGCCATCACATTCCAGTTCTACACCGCGGTTCTCGACTGGCCGTTAAACGTAGGCGGCAAGCCGGACAACTCGTCGCTGGCCTTCGTCCCAATCTGTTTTGAGCTCACCGTCTTGATCGGCGGACTAAGCACCTTTGCGGCTTTGTTGTTTCGCGCTCGTCTTTTTCCCGGCAGGAAGGAACTCTTGCCCGCCAAAGGTCTCACCAATGACAGGTTCGCGCTAGTGCTCCGCCGTCGGGACGAGCGCTTTGATTCCGCCTTGGCCGCGCACCTCATGAAGGCCAGCGGCGCCGACGAGATATGGGAGATGGAGGCCAGGCTATGAGACTTTGCCTCGGATCTTTGGGACTTCTTGCGTGCGCCATAACATTGGTTGGCTGCGGCGCCAGTTCGAACCGCCGTTCCTACGAATACATGCCGGACATGGCGCGCGATCCGGCTTACAAAGCCTTCGCTCCCAATGCGGTCACTCGTGACGGCCTCACCCTGCAACGCCCCGTGAGTGGCACGATCCCCCGTGGCTATCATCTCTTTCACTTTGGGCCCGGAGAGCAGGAGGCGGAGCGAGCAGGACGCGAGCTGCAGAACCCTTATTCACCGACCGCGAAGACTCTCGAAGAGGGCAAAGCACTCTTCCAGACCTATTGCGCTGTCTGCCACGGCGAGCAAGGCAAAGGAGACGGACCGATCTCCAGCAAGATTCCTCCGCCACCATCGTATCTTTCAGACCGGCTCATGCAATTTCCCTCAGGGCGTATTTTCCATGTCATCACCCTGGGCACAGGAAAGATGCCGTCCTACGCTACCCAGTTGAGCGCGGATGAACGCTGGAAGATTGTCACCTACATCCACACCACCCTCCAGAAACAGGGAGAAGAGCCGCGCACAATCGCTGCAGGAGGCAGGCAATGAGTGAGAACACGTTTACGGTGCCTCGCCGCGGCCAAACGATTGCGATGGTTCTGGTTGGTCTCGGCGCCGGGGCTGCCCTCTATGGATTACGCTCAGACCCTCAGCGCACGTGGCCTTCTTTGTTGTTGAACGGTTTTTACTTCACTTCGCTGGCTTTGTCGGCGCTCTTCTTTCTCGCCATCCAGCGGGTTACGGGCGCCCGCTGGTCAGCCAGCCTGCGTAGAATCCCTGAAGCCCTGATGCTGGCTTTGCCTGTGGCTGCCGCGCTCATGCTGGCTCTTTTCCTTGGACGGCAGACTCTATTCCCCTGGAGCCGCCCCGGCGCGTTCGACCATGCACCCGCGATTGCCGGCAAGGTCCAATACCTGCAGGTCCGCTGGGTCGTCGTCCGGACCGCTGTCGCACTGTTTCTGTGGGTCTCATTTGCGCTACTGTATCGACGGACGTCGCTCGAGCAGGACCGCAGACCGGAGCTGAGCCTGACTTTGCATCAGCGCCTGACTCGTTACGCGGTCCTGTTCATTCCCGTATTTGCCGTGACCTTCAGCTTGGCCGCCTTTGATTGGTTAATCAGTCTCGACCCTGAATGGTTCAGCACCATGTTCGCTGTTTACGTTTTTGCCGGCATGTTTGTCCAAGGCATTGCTGCCGTAACTCTCGCAGCCGTCCTACTCAAGCAGTTCAGTCCCGAGGGCTACACAGTTACTGCTGAGCAACTCCATGACTTGGGAAAAATGCTCTTCGCATTCAGCACTTTCTGGGCCTACATCTGGACCGGCCAGTATCTGCTGATCTGGTACGGAAACATTCCCGAAGAAATATCTCACTTTGTCACGCGCACCAACGGGCCTTGGCTCTATCTCTTTGCCTTGAACTTGATCGTGAACTGGGTAATCCCATTCGTCGTGCTACTTTCCGAGCGAGCCAAGCGCTCCCCAAGACCTCTCATCGGGATGAGTATCTTGTTGCTGACGGGGCACTGGCTTGACCTCTACCTCCTGATTATGCCGTCCTTCCGGCGAACGCCAGATTTCGGATTGCTTGAGGTCTCGATTGCCGCCGGTTACCTGGCGTTGCTCTGTTTCTTGTTCGTGCGGGCCTTGGGGCGGGCACCCTTGGTTCCATTGAACGATCCCATTCTCGCCTACGAAGATTTAGGCCACGACTCACCAGTGTTCACACACCGAATGTCCGGAGCGAACCAATGATCAACGGAAATGGCAGGGCGTTCAAATTGGTTGTGTTCGCAATGACGGTCACGGCCATCAGCGCGATCGTCTATCGTCAGCCCACCCAGCGCAATCTGAACGACCTGCCCAACCGCCTTCCAGAAGCTGCCCCTTATGTGGTCGCCGAAGCCCAGGCTTTTCCTCCGCCCTATCACGAACACTGGGAGAGCGAAGACAGCCCCGGTCAATGCCAGACTTGTCATCAAAAGATCTTCGATGAATGGAACGGTTCTATGATGTCCAATTCCTGGCGCGATCCGGCTTGGCGAGCAGCCTTCTTGCTCCTGGCGCGAGCGACCTCAGCGCACGGCGAGTGCGATACGCCGGAGCCACCCGACGGCACTCCCAAAGCTACCCACAATCCATTTGCCGACAAGGACCAGTGCACGTCGACCTTTGATATCGGCACAGGGAAATACACGGTGTCGCGGCCTGGATCACTCTTGGACTTTTTCTGCTCGCGCTGCCACATGCCTACCGATTACGTGGACAATGTTCCTTTGAAGAACGTGTCCATCGACCCGCGCAACAATCTGGAGTCGGCCCCAGGCGACCCGAACTTCAATCCCACCGCTGACAACGGAACCGGCATAGCCTACGCCACGCTCGACTCCCAGTATCGCAACACGACCTCGGGCAAAAGCGGCATCATCTGTGCCGTCTGCCATACCTACGCCGAAACCCGCGACACGCCGTTCCACAACTATGTTCCCAGCCAGAGCGCTTACACGCCGGCGACCAGCAAGCAATCGCGGCCTGATGCAGTGGCTCCGAAGCCGCCCGACGTTTTCGGTGTTCCCGATCCGGGGAAGCAAAACCTTGGGTACAGCATCGGCGCAGGAGCGTACCGCCTGTCGCCGCATGCGATTGTATTTCCGGAGCGATTCGGTCCGCTGGCCGCGGACCGACCCACCAGCCCGAATGACACCTACACCAGCCAGATCTTCGGGCGCAATATCGACTACCAACAGATCGATCCTGCCAAACACAAGGGATATCATCAGGCCATGTTCATCCGCGCGGAAATGTGCGCTGCCTGCCATGATGTCACGAACGCGCTACCCATCAAGAATGCGATCGGGAAATGGGTGGGTGGTTTCCCGATTGAGCGTACCTACACGGAGTGGGCGAACAGCGCCTACGCAGACCGTCCCGGCAACAAGAGTTTTGATCCGCGTTTCAAACGCGACTGCCAGAGCTGCCACATGCAGCAAGACTATGGCCAGCCAGGCACAGCCCAGACTCTGTACCGCGATGGTAAGCCGCTGGCACCCCTGATGGACCGCGTTGCCAATGAAGGAGGGTCACCCCATCCATTCTTTACTCATCATTTTGTAGGGGGCAATGCTTACGTGCCGGGCTTGATCGGGAAAGACGTTGACGAGCATGGCGGCCTCGCTCCCTATCCTGAGCTGTCTGCCTTCAGTTTCTCATCGGCCGATCACAAGAGCGTGTATTCCAGGGGGTTTTGGACGCACATGGAAAGACGTGGCGCTTATGCTCAGCAGGCGCGGCTTGCCTGGGATCGCCTGCGCCACGTACTTAGCATGGGCCTGCAAGGACCAACCTCGGCAAGAACTGGGACCGAGGCTCCGCTTCTTATTACTGTCGCCAACACGGGCAGCGGCCACAACTTTCCTACCGGCTTTCCGGAGGGACGGACAGCATGGCTCGCCGTCCACGCTTACGATCTTGCTACCGGCAACGAACTATTGCTTCATGACCGGATCTGGAACCGCACTTCGTTAGGCGTCGGCAACCTGACTACCGAGGAAATAGTCGACCCCAATTTCCCCGGTTGCGACTGGAAGATTCCG
>CAZFRV010000221.1:0-5904 GCA_964521445.1 uncultured Acidobacteriaceae bacterium | reverse complement strand
GGGGATGGGAACACCCGTGGCCTGGGAGACGGTCAGGCAGTAGTCCTTTAGTTTCGTGAGCTCCTGTTGGTCCCAGGGGGCGACCTCCATCAGCTTTAGATTCACCAACATCTGGTCCATCTGGGTATTGCCCACGCGTTCCCCGATGCCCAGGGCGGTGCCGTGGACGCAGTCTGCTCCGGCGGCCAGGGCGGCCAGCGAGTTGGCTACGGCCAAGCCGCGGTCGGAGTGGCCGTGCCAGTCCACGCGGATCTTCTCGTCCGAAGGCTTGACTACCTCGTCCAGCACAAAGCGAATCAGCGCCTGGGCCCCGGCGGGCGTGGCGTGGCCGACCGTGTCACAAATCACGATGGCGGTGGCGCCGCAGTTGATGGCAGTTGAGTACAGCCGCTTGACCGTCTCCGGATCGCAGCGCGAGGTATCTTCGGTGACGTACATGACTTCCAGTTCGAGGGAGCGGGCGTAGTTCACGGCATGCTCCGTGGTGCGCAGGAGGAAGTCGTCAGTCCAATTCTCGGTGTAGCGGCGGATAGGGCTGGAGCCCAGGAAACACGCGACTTCAATCGGCAGTCCCACACGCTGCGAAATGTCGGCTACGGGACGGATGTCATTCTCGTGCGTGCGGGCCGCACAGTTGGGCCTGATCTTCATGCGGCAATCGGCGATTTCCCGCGCCAGGCGCTCCACGTCCGCGACGGCGCGCGGTCCCGCGCCCGGCAGTCCGATGTCGGCGAAGTTGATGCCCAGCTCTTCCATCAGGTGCAGGATGCGCAGCTTGTCCGCGATGGCCGGGTCTTTGACCGAGGGCGACTGAAGGCCGTCACGCAAGGATTCGTCGTCCAGCAGCACCCGGCCCGCCGGCTGGAACAATGCGCCGGGAACGGAATTCCAGTCGTAGATGAGATGAGAGTGTTTCAATGCCACTTTATAAGGCTCCATCGCCCTTTCAGCAGATTTTACTCTAAAAAGGTTTGCGATGAAGATAAGCTTGCGTGCTCCTAATGGATCCTCGGATACGGTTTATTAAGTTCTTGCCGAACAACAGATCGATAAATCCCCCCATCTGTTGCGCGAAGGCCGGACCATAGCCATACCACCACAATTTCTTCATTCCCGGGAGAAGATCGGAGTCAACGTACTTGGGCCAGACCATTTCTTCCAGGCCGAAGCGTCCGTGGGTGCGGCCGATGCCGCTGGCCTTGATGCCGCCGTGTGGCGCCTCGCTGATCCCGAAGCAGGCGATGACGTCATTCACCATCACCGTTCCGGCATTCACCCGGCGAGCGAGGGCCTCGCCGCGGTTGCGGTCGCGTGTCCAGATACTGGCGGCCAATCCGAACTCGGAATCGTTGGCCAGGGACACCGCTTCATCGTCGGTTTTGAAGCTGCGCACGGGAAGCACCGGGCCGAAGGTTTCTTCACGCATGATGGCCATGGAGTGGTCCACGCCGGCAAGGATGGTCGGCGCGAAGAAGTTGGCGCCGATTTGGGGCAAGGGCTTGCCGCCGGCCAGGAGTCGCGCGCCGCGGCCGATGGCGTCGCTCACGTGGTTTTCCACGATGCTCAGTTGGCGTTCGTGAATCATGGGGCCAACATCAGTGGCCGGATCGGTCCCCGGACCCAGACGAAGCTTGGCGGTCTTCTCCACACACGCCTTGAGAAAACCATCGTAGATCGCCTCGTGGACATAACAGCGCTCCACCGAAAGGCAGGTTTGCCCGGCGTTCATGAAAGCGCCCCAAACCGCGGCGCTGGAGGCCACGTTGATGTCGGCGTCTTCGAGAACGATCATGGGATCTTTGCCGCCCAGCTCCAACACTACCGGCAGCAGTCGCGTTGCCGCGGCCTGGGCCACCCGTTTACCTGTGGCCACACTGCCGGTGAAAAGCAGCTTGTCGATCGGGGATTGAAGCAGCGCCGCTCCAGTTGGACCTTCGCCGGTCACTACTTGGAGAAGATCGTGGTCCAGGCCGGCCTCTTGCAGCAGCCGCGCCAGTTCGAGCGAAGAGAAAGGCGTGAATTCTGAAGGTTTGAGCACCACGGCATTGCCGGTGGCCAGGGCCGTAAGCGCCTGCACTGCCGGCAAACTGAAGGGATAGTTCCATGGGCTGATAATGCCGATCACGCCGTAAGGTTCGCGACACAGCAGTCCGCGTTTGAGCTTCATGACCGGATTCGCGTGCGGTATCGGCTCCGGGCGCAGGAATCCCGGCGCGTTATCGAGCAGAAACTTGGTTGTGTCCAGCACCACGAGCACTTCCGTGGCGATGGCTTCCGCCAGCGGTTTGCCGGCTTCGCGAGTGATCACCGCCGCGACCTTGTCTTTTTGATCGCCGAGCAGTTGCTGAAAACGGCGAATCATCCGCAGGCGCGACGCTAAGGGCGCAGCCGTCCAACGGGCTTGCGCCGTCCGGGCCCGGGCTGCGGCTGCGGCGATCTCCTCGGCAGTGAAACTATGCAGGGCGCCCAAACTCTCCTGGGTTGCGGGATTGAAGACGGTAAACTGAGCGCCCGTAGTTTGCGGCGCAAGGTCGGCTTGAATGGTGCTCATGGCAGTTTGCCCCTCAGTATTCTACGCTCACCAGGTACAGGCCACAGGCTGGGGCGGTTGCTGCCGCGGCCGAGCGATCGCGCGCTTCCAGAATGCGGCGCAGGTCTTGCCCGGAGAGCGTGCCTTTGCCGATCATAAGAAATGTTCCCACAAGATTGCGCACCATGTGGTGAAGAAAACCGTTGCCGCGAACGGTGTAGATCAGCTCTTCGTCTTCGCGCGTCCAGGTCGAGGAATAAATTGTGCGAATGTTGTTGGGCTCCAGCCCTTCCTTCCTGGCTTCGGGATCCACGGCGGCGAAAGAAGTGAAATCGTGCTCGCCGGCCACGATCTCCGCGGCCGCAATCATGGGTTCTTCATGCAGCGGGTATGGATAATGACAGACGTAGCGGGCCAGAAATGGCGGACAGATTTCGCCGCGGTAGATGCGATAGCGATAGGTCTTGGCTCGGGCCGAGGTGCGGGCATGAAAATCCGCGGCCGCCTCTTCCACATGGAGAATGCGGATGGAAGAGGGAAGCGTGTCATTCAGCGCTTTACGCAGATTGGGCGCCGGAATAGGCGATTCCAGGCTCACGCAGGCCACCTGGGCCAGCGCGTGGACGCCGGCATCGGTGCGTCCCGAGCCCTGAGGAAGAGTTTTTTCGCCGGTCAGGTGTTCGATAGCGGACACCAGCGTGCCTTGAATCGTGGGTCGATCCGGCTGGATCTGCCATCCGGCAAAGTCATGGCCGTCATAGGCCAGCGTTAGTTTGAAATTGCGCGACACTTTGGTCAACCCAACACTTTTTAACGCCCGCAGGCGCGGCTGAGCCGATATACTAACCGTTTCTGCGCCAGTAGTGTCGGTCTCTTGGTCTGGAACCTCACCCGTGGTGCGCACGTATCTCCATTGGCAGGGTGACGGAACGAGAGGGTCGCCGTCTCTATAATCCTATGTATTTTGGGAGAAGAAGAATGTCTGCAGCCTTTTTTCGCAGTGACTTTATCAGGAAGTTGATCTCCGTGGTTTGTTTGCTGGCGTTCCCGGCCGCGGCGCAGCAGTCCAACACCAACGTTTCCTTGCAGCCGGTCAGCGGGACCGAAGCCGGCGGCGCCGCCGCGACGCAATCCGCGCCGCCACCCGCGGCCCAGCAACCGGCCGCGCCTTTACCCAACGCCCCGCAACCACAGAAATTGCCGGAGCCCACGCATGTTGACTATTCGAAACCGGTAAAGCTGTTTCCGAATCCGTTCGCGCGTTACATTCCGCGCGAGGTGCCGCCTCCGGTCTTTACCAACGCTCCCAAAATTGGCGAACTGGTGCAAAACGGCAAGGTTATGCTTTCTCTGAATGACGCCATCGCGATTGCCTTGGTGGATAACCTGGACATAGCCATTGCCCGTTACAATCTGCCCATCGCCGATACCGATATTCTCCGCACCAAGTCGGGCGGGTCTCCATTGGGTGTCAACACTGGAGTTGTGCAAAACACGCCCGGCGGCGGCGTGGGTGGCATAGGCTCCTCGGTCACGGGAGCGGGAGCGGGTGGAACCAGTGCCGGCGCCGGAGGCGCGGGCGCCGGAGGCGGAGGTATCGTGCAGACGACCTCCGGCGCTGGACCCCAGCCGTTCAGCTTCGATCCCGTCTTGACCGGAACGCTCAGTTTTGAACGCCAGGAGGCGTTGCAAAACTTCACGCTCCTGAGCGGTGGAACTGCCGTGGCTTCTACGAATTCGACCGTGGGGGACCTCTCCTACACGCAAGGTTTCTCTCCCGGCACTTTGCTCAGCGTAGGGTTCAACAACCAGAGACTTAGCAGCAATAACCCCAACCTCAGCTTCAACCCGTCGATTTCTTCGAGCTTTACCGCGCGTGTCACCCAGCATGTGCTGCAAGGATTTGGTCCCAGTCTGAACACGCGCTTGATTCGCCAGGCCAAGAACAGCAAGAAGATCACCGAGGAAGCCTTTCGCTCGCAGGTGATCGCTACCGTAAGCCAGATCGAGAACATCTATTGGAATCTGGTCAACGCCTTTGAAGATTTCAAAGTCAAAGAGCGGTCTCTTGCCCTGGCCCAGAAGACGTTGTCCGACAATCAGAAGCAGGTGGAGATCGGCACCCTGGCGCCGCTGGACGTGGTGCGGGCGGAGAGTACCGTGGCCTCGGCGGAACAGGACTTGATCGTTTCCAAGACCAATCTCGAACTGCAGCAACTGACCATCAAGAACGCGTTGACCCGAAGCCTGCCCAATAATTCCCAGGTCATGCAGATGGATGTGATTCCCATTGACACAGTGCAGATTCCAGACCAGGAAAACCTGCCCCCGGTGGAAGAGATGATCCGCATGGCGCTGCTCAACCGTCCGGACTATAACGGGCAGAAGATCAACTTGATGAACAGCGAGATCAACATACAGGGCGCCAATGCCGGGTTACTGCCGGTTTTGGACGTATCGGCCTTCTATGGCGGTTCCGGGTTGAATGGCGTGCAGAACCTGGGCCAGCCGGTGTGTCCTCCGGGCGTGTTGCCGAGTCCCACCAACCATTGCCAGTTTTCAACTGGTTTCGGTGATGCTTTTGGAAACTTGTTCAATGGCACCTCGCCCGACAGAGGGATCGTGTTCAGCCTCCAGATTCCGCTTTCCAACCGCGCCGCCCAGGCTACCCAGGTCCGCTCCCGGCTGGAATACCGGCAATCGCAATTGTTGCTCAGGCAGCAGGAAAATAAGATTGCTATCGCAATCCGTAATGACGCGTTCACCCTCGAGCAGGCCCGAGCCCGGGTGGTGGCGGCAGAAAAGGCGCGAGACCTGGCCCAGAAGACCCTGGATGCGGAACAGAAAAAATACAATCTGGGCGCCTCCACCTATCTCGCCATCCTTACCGATGAGAGCGCGTTGACGGCATCCGAATCCAGCTTAGTCAGCGCCATGACCAATTACGCCGAGGCCAGAGTGCTCCTCGATCAAGACACGGCGCAGACCTTGGATCGCAACAACATCAAGCTGGATGAAGCGGTCACCGGTGAGGTCAAGACCATACCCAACGTGCCGGGCACGGTAGTCAACAAGAATGCTCTTGAGGAGTTGACCGGCCCGCCGCCAACCCAGCAACCCAACCCTCCGCCGAAATAGGCAGAGACAGCTCAAGCGAAAATCTCCCGGCTGGAATGGCTCCAGCCGGGTTTTTCTTTCTGGCCGTATCCGGCAATCTTGTTGGCGAAGGCATGTGTGGGACAGGCACTCTTGCCTGTCCTATGTATCTTCCTGAAGGAAGCAAGCACCGGCAAGAGTGCCGGTGCCACACATAGTTGGTCAGAAAATCACGCTGCGCGACGGCAGGCGGCTGAAAAAGCCTTACCCCCCGATTC
>CAZFRV010000220.1:0-13898 GCA_964521445.1 uncultured Acidobacteriaceae bacterium | reverse complement strand
CGCGGCCCGAATCCGCCATCGCGCGAGCTGCGCTACCGCTGCGGACGACAGACCGGTCCGTCCGTCGCCCTGACGATGGACGACGTGAGCATCATTATTTATCCCGTCGGCAACGCCAAGGCCGCGTTTCCGGACGCATGGAAGGGCCGCGACGGTCTGGAATCGAGCCAAGGCCACACCATCGACCATCTGGGTTTCAGTGTCGACAATCTTGACCAGACGCTGGAACGGCTGAAGAAGGACGGCGTCAAGGTGACCGACGAGCCGCGCTCGGTATTCGCCGGCAAGCTCAAGTTTGCGTTTATTGAAGGGCCGGACCACATCCGCATCGAAGTTCTGGAAGATCACACAGCCCAAGAGTAGCCGGCCGTGACTTTCCGGAATTGGAAATGTTTGAGTCAGAGCCAACAGAGCTGTGAGGCTCTACATCGATCGAAAGGGCTTCTGAGCTCTAAACTGAACGAATCCATCGAACCGTGAAACGCTTGTAATTTTTAGTCGTGCCCTTATATACTGATTCGTTTTTGATGTGGGGCCCGCTGTTGACAGAGACCAAATCATAACGGCGTTGCAAAGTCCGCCAACCCGAAGGAAAAGGTTATGATGCGCCTCCCCTTAGCCGTTTTGTGGATGAGCATGGCAGCCATGGCTGCCGACACTTCACCGACTCCCGTCACTTTCAACAAAGACGTGCTTCCCATCCTGCAGAACAACTGCCAGACCTGCCATCGTCCCAACCAGATTGCGCCCATGTCGTTCCTCACGTATCAGGACGTGCGGCCGTGGGCCGCGGCGATGAAGACTGCGGTGATGACCAAGCAGATGCCGCCGTGGTTCGCGGACCCCAAGTATGGTCACTTCTTGAACGAGCGCAAGCTGTCGGAGACTGAGATCAAGACGCTGGCTCGCTGGGCTGACGCCGGTGCTCCGGAAGGCGACGCAAAGGACCGGCCGGCCCCGCGGGAGTTCGCACCGGAAGGGTGGACCATCAAGCCCGATCTGGTATTCGCGATGCCGAAGCCGTACAACGTCCCTCCCGATGGAGTGGTGGAGTACACATACATCGTGATCCCCACCGGTTTCACCAAGGACACATGGGTTACGGCAGCCGAAGTTCTTCCCGGAAACCGGCAAGTCACGCATCACGTGATCGCGTTCGTCCGGCCGCCCGGGTCACAGTGGCTGAAAGATGCCAAACCCGGCGAGCCCTTTGTCCCCGTGATTCACAAACGGGATGCGAATGGCGCCGGGACCGGTACCGATCCACGGAGCCCGGAGCCGCAGCAGCGTTCGCAACAGCAGCAGCAAGCGGCCGCCGCCACGAATGAGTTCCTGGTGGCTTATGTGCCGGGAATACAACCGCAGACCTTCAACCTGACTGGGAACTCGGCCAAACTCATCCCCGCTGGTTCCGATATCGTCTTCCAGATGCACTACACACCCAACGGCAAGCCGGGAACAGATGTGACCAAAGTGGGCCTGGTACTGGCGAAGGAGACCCCGAAGTATCGCTATCTGACCATCGGAGCCTCAACCTTCACTTTCGCGATTCCCGCCAATGATCCCAACTATGAGGTTAACTCCCAGGTCACCTTTGAACAGGATGCGCAACTGGTCTGGATGCAGCCGCACATGCATCTTCGCGGAAAGGACTTCGAGTATCGTCTGGTATTTCCCACCGGCGAGAAGGACACGGCGCTGAAAGTGCCGAACTACAGCTTTAGCTGGCAGCTCGGATACGACGAAGCCAAGCCGATCGTGCTGCCGAAAGGAACGCGGATGGAGTGCACCGCTCACTTCGACAATTCAGTCAACAACCCGGCCAATCCCAATCCCAACGTGGTGGTCAAATGGGGCGATCAGAGCTGGGAGGAGATGATGATTGGCTGGTTTGGTGTGATGGTGGATGCCAATGCCGATCCGGCCAAAGTCGTGAAGCGGGAATGGCGGCAGCCCGCACCGGCAGCCGATTAGTAGACGCTCATTAAGAACCCTTTTCCGAGTATGGCATCTTCGCGTGCGTCCGAATTTACCTCGTCGCCGAAGATGATATTATTTCCACCGAAAACACTCCTGCGACCAAGCTCGTCCTGTCCCGAAATGGAACAGCATTGCTTGGTGCCCATGAACACGGCCTCAAGCTGCTTGCCTTGGATCATAAGCTTTGAGAGTTGCCGGAGTGTGAGGGAACGGAATTATGGCTGCCGCGGTTGAATCACATCCATTCCAAACGGAAACGAAACAACTCTTATTGATGATGGTCCATTCTCTTTACACGCAGAAGGACATCTTCCTCAGGGAGCTTATTTCCAACGCTTCGGATGCTCTCGACAGATTGCGATTTGAGTCTCTTACCACGTCCGGCCTGATGGCGCCCGATCACAAACTGGAGATCCGGCTGCGGCCGGACAAGGCTGCCAGGACCTTGACCGTGGCCGACACCGGTATCGGCATGAGCCGGAACGAGCTGATCGCGAACATCGGCACCATCGCGAGGTCCGGAACTCAGGAGCTCCGCGAGCGCATCCGCAATTCACAGTCGGCCGAAACCGCGGCTGAACTCATCGGCCAGTTCGGAGTGGGCTTTTATTCGTCATTCATGGTTGCCGATAAGGTCACCATTGTGACCCGCCGCGCCGGCGAAGAGACGGCGACAAAGTGGGAATCTACCGGAGAGGGAACCTATACGCTCGCCGAAGCAACCAAGCCGGAGTCCGGTACGGAGATCACTCTGCATCTGAAGGCTCCTGAGCCCGACACCGGCATTGAGGATTACACGGATCGTTGGAAATTGGCCGGTATTGTCCGGCGCCATTCGGATCTGATTGCCTATCCGGTCATTTATGACGGCCCAGCCGATGAGCCGGGAAGCGATGACGAAGCGCAGAAAGAAGTGAGCACCGTGCTCAACTCCATGAAGCCGATCTGGACGCGGCGCCCCTCGGAGGTTACCCAGGAAGACTACAACGAATTCTACAAACATCTTTCCCATGATTGGAACCCGCCGATGCGCGTCATGTCTTTTAAGGCGGAGGGCCTTCACGAGTATGAGGCCCTGCTGTTTATTCCGGCAGAGGCGCCTTATGACCTCTTCTATCACGCTGCCGAGCACGGCCTCCGGTTGTACGCCAAACGAGTGGTGGTGCTGGAGAAATGCCCGGAGCTGCTTCCCCAGTATCTGCGCTTCGTCCGCGGATTGGTGGACGCGAGCGATTTGCCTCTCAACATCTCACGGCAGCGCTTGCAGCAAGATCAGCATATCAGTCAGATTCGCAAATGGCTGACGCGCAAAGTGCTCGACGAGCTCTCCGACATGTGCTCCAAGGAACCTGAGACCTACCTCAAGTTCTGGCAGAAGTTCGGGCGGGTCATGAAGGAGGGTGTAGGCTCGGATTTTGAAAACAAGGAAAAGATACTGCCGCTGCTTCTCTTCGAGTCTTCGCACCACCCGGAAGAACTCACAACGTTGAAAGGCTACGTCGAGCGAATGAAGCCGGAGCAGGCTGAAATCCTGTATTTGACTGGGGAGTCGCGCAAAGTCATCATGCATTCGCCGCATCTCGAGGCCGTCCAGCACAAAGGCTACGAGGTGCTTTACCTGAGCGATCCCGTGGATGAGCTGCTCGTGCAGCATCTCTCTGAGTGCGATGGCAAGCGGCTGAAGTCGATCAATAAGGGAGTCATGAAGCTTGGGACCGAGGAAGAACGGGCTGAGGCCGAGAAGACCTTGAATGAAAAAGCGCAAGAGTATGCCGGCTTTCTCGAAGCTCTACAGAAAACACTGGATGCCCATGTCAAGCGCGTGCGTTTATCGAGCCGCCTGGTAAGCTTCCCGGCATGCCTGGTGAATGAAGAGCATGAATACAGCCCTCAGCTCGAGCGCTTGTTGCAAAAGGGAAAGGGGGGCGGTCCCAAACAGCGGCGGATCATGGAGATCAATCCCGATCATGCGATTATCAAGCGCCTGTACGAGCGTTTTCAGGCCAACGGCGAGGATGCATTGATTGCAGACTCGATCGAGCTGTTGTTTTCTCTCGCTTTGCTGGCGGAAGGCTCTGAGATTCCAGACCCGGTGCGGTTCAATCACATTGCTCTGGGAGCGATGGAAAGAACGTTGTAGCCTGCGTTGCCGGGTGGTTGACGAGAGCTGCGGTAGGTCAGTCGAGCTCTCTTTTTTGTCTGAAGAACTGCTGCAGGATTTCCGAGCACCTTTCCGCCAACACTCCGGAAGTTACTTCCATCCGATGGTTGAGCCTGGGGTGGTTCAGTACCTCCAGAGCGGACCCGGCGGCGCCCGCCTTCGGATCGCTTGCTCCATAGACCAGCCGTGCCAGGCGCGCATGGATCATGGCCCCGGCGCACATGGCGCAGGGCTCGATCGTGGCAAACATGACGCAGCCCCCCAGGCGATAGTTTCCGAGCTGCGCCGCAGCTTGGCGCAGAGCCACAATCTCGGCGTGTGCCGCAGGATCGTGGTCGCGCAGGTTCCGGTTTTGGCCCAAACCTACAATTTCTCCATCCTTTACCACCACGGCTCCGACCGGGACTTCGCCGGCTTCAGCCGCGGAACGAGCTTGCGCCAGAGCAAGTTCCATCCAGCCGGCGTCATCGCGCAAGAGGCTGGTGGGATGGGTCGGTTCGTTGGATTGCGGCATGCGGAAGAGATAAAAGCTGCTTGAAGAATTTTACAGCAGCTGCAGCTGTGTTAATTTTCTTTTACGAAGTCAACCCTTTTCACGCAACTGATCTCTAACCTCATCGCGCAGTAACCGCCGTCAACCCACTTTCCAGGGGAGGGCTTCGCCGGCGAGTAAGCGGCAGCCGGAACTCTGAGGCAACCCTTGGACAAACTCGGATCGAACTGCTTTCGTTGGAACAGGGAAAAATGGCCCCAGGGCCACCATGCACCCCGGGCGCACTACAGCTACGCTCAAACGCAATTGCGGACTCACTCCATTTGCAAACACGTGCCGACGAGTCCTGTCACGTGAAACACACCCACGAACACAACAATGAAAAGGAGAAGAAAGTTTTATGCCAGCCAAGAATCCAAAAGAGGTCTTTGTCACCCTCCTGAGCGACGCTCGCCAGAACACTGAGCGGACGTCAAAGGTCTATCGGGAGTTCAGCACATTCGCCCAGAACCCGGACGTAAAGGAAGCTCTGGAAGCGCGTGCGTTTATTGCAGAAAAAAACCTGGAAGCACTGGATCAGTGCTTCGAAATCATCGGCGAAAAGCCGGTGAAACTCAGCGGACGCCTGCAGGAAGTCTTCGTTGAGGACTTCAAGAAGGAGTTTGCCGAAATACAGTCTCCTGCCGCGAAGGCCCTCTACGTTCTGGCGAAAGCTACGCATCTGGCGCACCTGCGGGTTGCCGAGTACATGGTGCTGATCGCGGCCGCCGATGTGACCGGCCACTTCGGCGTGGGAGTTCTTCTGGAAAGCGTTCTTGCCGACAAGCTCGCCTTCCACGAGCGGACCGAACGTCTGGTCCGGCACATCATCGAAGGTAAGGTGGCGGAAAGAATGGTGGCCGAAAGACTGGTGGCTTAATCTGGCTCGGCGGCTCGCTGTGCCTCGATATTCGTGGGGCAGCGTGGCCGCCGGTCACCCGACCACACCCTGGTGGAGGTCAACCCCGGACATCCAAACGATGTCTAAACCAGGGTATGTCCAAGGCAGGCGCCAAAGCGAAGGAGGAGCTCCGCAAGATAATGGTGGCTGCTTCGTTTTTCGCCACTGGATTCTGCCTGATCATCATCGCCGAGCGTCTCTTTGTCAGAGGATCCACCATCGAGGTCGCCGGCGTTTTCCGGGCAGTGGTCGGAGGCTTGATCGTCGCCAAGGTGCTGCTGATTGTCGATCTGCTTCCGTTCGTCCATGCATTTCCCGAGAAGCCGCTGGTCCACAACATTGTATGGAAGAGCTCGCTCTATGTCGCGGCATCTCTCGTTTTCCGCTATCTGGAGCCGTTCATTAAGTATCTCTTCAAGGGAATGGGCTTGTACGCCGCCCACTCTGGAGCGTTGCAGGAGTTGATGTTGGCCCGGACTTGGGCGGTTGAGATCTGGCTGGCTATGCTCCTGGTGGTGTTCGTGACCATGCAGGAATTAAGCCGTGTGATCGGCAACGAGGAATTGCGATTCATCTTTTTAGGCGCGAAAAGGAAGCCGGCCGCGGAAAAGCGCTTCCGCGACGCCGCTTGACCCGGCTCCGGATGAGTTATATAAGCCCCGGTGATAGTACACGAAGTTAACTCATGAGTTAATAATGAAGTGCTAGGCTGCGGGAAGCCCGGCGTGAATGGTTGCATTCCCCCCGCTCTGCCCGGATAGCCGTCGGGTGCATGAAATCTATCCTTTCGAGAACGCAGGCAGCAGCTCCGGAAAAAGTTGCATCCAAACCGGAGGCAGTCACTCTCCTTAATATTTCGCTGCGGTCAACCATCCAATGTTAACTGATCTCTAAACAACAAAAGGGGCGGTGTGCAAGCGAGAACCAGCGCCCTGACGCGCAATGAAACTTCGAAGGAGCAGACAAATATGAACAAAAAATTCTTCTTGGCGCTGATGCTGGCCTCAGGCATGGCATTTGCGCAGTCCAGCGGCAGCAGCCCAGGGTCAAGCGACCCGCAGCAGCCGTCTACACAGCAACCGCAGACGCCTAGCGGCCAGCAGTCTCCGGCCAGCACCGGCCAAAGCTCCCTGACGGGATGCTTGAAAGGGTCCGACAGCGGCTGGGTGATCGTTGCCGAGGGGCAGAGCACCCCGATCACGGGAGACAGCTCTACGCTCGGACCCCATAACGGACATCAAGTGCAGGTCAAGGGAAGTCAGGCGAGCGACGGATCGTTTCAGGTTACAGACGTTGTCATGATCGCCGATACCTGCACCAAGCAGCAGGACACCAGCGCGTCATCGGGAACGGGTGCTGCGGCGGGCGCCGCTGCCGGTGCGGCTGCGGGAGCCGCCACGAGCGCTGCCAGCAATGCGGGTCAGGCCACCCAGAACGCCGCCAGCGATACCGCGAATGCGGTTCAGAACGCTCCTAGTTCCGCCGACAACGCTGCCAGCAATGCCGCCAATGCAACTCAGAACGCGGCTGACAACGCTGCCAGTTCCGCACAAAGTGCAACGATGCAGCAGACCCCTAGCGCAACTACTCCAAGCGGAACCACGCCGCAAACTCCAAGCGCAGCTACGCCGCCAGCTCCCACTGACCAGAGCGCCGGCGCAAGCCAGGGCGCACACCAAAAATTGCCACAAAGCGCTTCTCCTCTGCCGCTGTTGGGACTGTTGGGCCTGGGCTCCTTGGTTTCAGGCTTGATCGCCCGCAGGAAGAAATAGCCCGCAGGCAAAGCCAGCGGGCGCGACTCAAACTGCCCGGACGCTCTTTGGTCCGGGCATTTGTTTGGGCGGCGCCCAGACGAATTCCTTCCAGCAGGTAGTCTCGTGTGCGTCCTTGTTAAATCCGGCTGCCGAGGCTACGATGGTGCACTCGGGTTCCTGTCCGCAGGAGGAAAACCATGTCACCGTCTGTGGAGTCCATTCAATTCGATATCTGCTGTGCGGCGCGAGCACTGTTTCGCGCCGGGCTCAGCGTGGGAGTAGCCGGACATCTGAGCGTGGCCATCGCGGAAAACAGGATGCTGATGAACCGTTTCGGACCTTCGTTCGCCGCGTTGCGCCCAGAAGACATCTGCACCTTCGACTTTGATGGCAAAGTGGTGGAGCACGATCCCTCAGTGGACCCCTATGTGAATGACACCATCGCGCTGCACGCCGTGATCCACCGCTACAACCCGCAAGTCGTCGCCGTAGCGCACACTCATCCGCCGGCCACAGTCACTTACGGAACGTTCCGGCGCATTCCGGAAATTTACGATCAGGAAAGCTGCTTTCTGGCCGGCGACATCGGGATTGTGGAGGAAGATTACAGCGGTCTGGCGGCCACCGAAGACCGGGTGCGTCCCTTTGCCGAGGCCGTGGGAAAGTTCGCCGCGGTGATCCTGCCCAACCACGGCGCGCTGACCAGCGGACCGAGCATTCAGGCCGCGATGATGAGGATGATGCTTCTGGAAGGAACGTGCGCGCGCAACATCTCCGTAGCCATGGCAGCACAGGCAACTGGACTGAAACCACATCCCATCAAGCCGGAAGATGCCCTCACCGCCAAGAAGGAGCTGGCCAATATTCCGGCCCTGCCCGCGCTGTGGAAGGACACGCTGCTGCGTCTGCAACGCAGCGATCCTGAGCTGTTTCAATATCGTCCGCAGACGGCTGCAGCATAGCGCCTGGATCCGCGCGGGCCGCGACTCATCCGTTATTTGTTTGAGGAGAACGAAAGGACACGATGAAGATCAAAATTTCCCACGCGAGAAATGCGGTCTTGGGTTGGGACATTGATGTGAGCGCTGAAGCCGGGGCCGGTGAGAAGATCGGACAGGTGGAGGTCCGTGTAAACGACGTTCGAGAGGTCCAAGATCTGCCCGGCGACGCACTCGATTCCTGGGACCAGCAGCTCACCCAGAAGGGCGTTTATCCCGGCAACAATAAAGTAGAAGTCGCAGTGCTGGACCAGAACGGGAACGAAACCAGCGCCGAACAAAAGTGGTCTTGACCATCCGTCATGCCGGCTGCTGCTGGGTCATGCAGTGAATGGCGCCCAAGCCCCAAATGAAATCGCCGCAGTGTATCCCAACGATCTCGCGTTTCGGGAACAATGACGCGAGGATATTGAGCGCAACGCGGTCGTTCGGATCGTTGAAGGTGGGGACCAACACCAGGCTGTTGGCAATGTAGAAATTGGCGTAGCTGGCCGGCAGACGCTGGTTTTGGAAGACGACCGGACGGGGCATGGGCAACTCAACGATCTCGAGTTTGCGTCCCTGAAGGTCGGTGGCAGCTCGCAAGCGTCCTAGGTTGTCCCGCAGCGGGGCGTGGTTGGCGTCAGCTCGGTTTGGCTCTACAACCGCGAGAACAGTGTTAGCGGCGACAAATCGGGCAATGTCATCCACGTGGCCATGGGTGTCATCACCAGCAATACCGCACCCCATCCAGATCACCTTGTCCACGCCCAGATAGTCGGCAAAGGCCGTCTCTAAGTTCTTCCGGGAAAGCGAGGGGTTGCGCTGCTGCACGTTGCTGAGCAGGCATTCCTCGGTCGTGAGCATCAGCCCCTGGCCGTTGACGTCGATGCTGCCGCCTTCCAGTACCACGTGGTAAGGTTTGCCTTCGCGTCTGATGAGAGGCGTGAATTGCTTCATCCTCAGTTTCTTGGCCACCCGCTCCGGCAAATCGTTGTCCAGCTTCCAATCGGAGTACTTAGCCCAGGCGTTGAAGCGCCAGTTGGTGATGGCGACGCGGTCGGCTACGGCTTGACGGCGAACGAAGACGGGCCCTGAATCGCGCGTCCAGACGCGGTTGGTCGGCCACAGGTGGAACGTGATGTTCTTGGGACTGATGCTGGCGCGCTTCAGGATTGCGCGCGCCGTCGCCGCTTCAGTGGCGTTCTTGACGACAATATTCACGTGTTCCACGCGGCTAAGGTGGCGCACGATGTCGGCGTAAACCCATGGAATGGCGGCAAACTTTCCCGGCCAGTCGCTGCGGTTGTGCGGCCAGGCGATCCAGGTGGCCTTGTGGGGCTCCCACTCCGCCGGCATGCGGAAGCCAAGCGAGCGTGGCGTCGGCCGTTGGTTCGCCCGAGTCATCAATCCAGGAACCTGTGGGTGATGCCAGCGTAGCTGTCAATGCGGCGATCGCGCAGGAACGGCCAGTTGCGGCGGACGTCTTCCAGCAATTTGAGATCACAGCGCCCGATGAGAATCTCTTCCTTATCGTGGGAGGCCTCGGCGATGATGCGCCCAAATGGATCGCATAGGAAAGATCCGCCCCAGAATTCCAGGCCTTTGCCTTGCGCTCGACTGCCGCGAATATCGCCATGCTCGTGGCCCACACGATTGACCGCGCCGACAAAGACACCGTTGGCGATGGCATGGGCGCGCTGCATGGTGCGCCAGGCATCGTGCTGGGCCACGCCGAACTCGGCCTTCTCGTCTGGATGCCAGCCGATGGCAGTGGGATAAAGGAGAGTATTCGCGCCCTGAAGAGCCGTCAGGCGCGCGCCCTCCGGATACCACTGGTCCCAGCACACCAGCGCGCCTACGCGGCCGTATTCCGTGTCAAAAGCCTTGAAGCCCAGGTCGCCGGGCGTGAAGTAGAACTTCTCGTAATAGAGAGGATCGTCAGGGATGTGCATCTTGCGATAGATTCCCTTGATGCTTCCATCCGCGTCGAGGATGACGGCGGTATTGTGATAGAGGCCGGGTGCACGCCGCTCGAAGACCGAAGCCACAATCACGACTTTGTTCTCACGCGCAATCGCCGCGAGCGCGTCCGAAGTTGGTCCGGGGATGGGTTCGGCCAGATCGAAGAGCGCATGGTCTTCGCGCTGGCAGAAATACTGGGTGCGGAACAGCTCCGGTAGGCAGACAATCTGCGCCCCTTGCTTCGCCGCTTCGCGAACCTTGTCGCAAGCCCGGCGGAGATTGTCGTCCGGGTCGGGCGAGCAGTGCATCTGGATCAGGGCCACCACGAAGGTGTCGTTGCTTTGCATCGTCCCAAGCATAACATCCACGCCCGCATTGACTCCGCCCCTCGCGACCGTTTACTTTTTTAGTTCTGCCCATTCCGTCCTAAGTCTCCCGAGGTGATCCATTGACGAAGAAGCATGAAGGCGCGGGCATCGACCGCAAGCTGCACGATCCGGTGAAAGACAAGCTTTCGCCGGTGTTTCCGCTGGATTTGTCCAAAGCAAAAAGCGTCAGCGACCTAATGCGCGGGATGGCGGACACGGCCTTTACCGGCCGGCAACTCGGCGAGGCCGTGGACGTCCTGGAAGCCATGGCGCGCGATACAGATTGCTTCGTGGTGATGACTCTGGCTGGGGCCATGACCGTGGCCAAGCAAGGCCTCATCATCTGCGACCTGATCGACAAAGGGCTGGTCAACGCTATTGTCTCCACCGGCGCGCTGATGGCCCATGGCCTGGTGGAAGCTACCGGGCAGAAGCACTATCGCTACGATCCCCGGATGAACGACGTTGAGCTGTATGAAGCTGGGTACAACCGCGTCTATGACACACTAGAGCCGGAAACGAATTTGGACCACGTGGAATTGGTCATGGAAGAGGTCCTCGGCAAATGGGACCCGCGGGAGACCATGTGCTCGTGGAGATTGAATCGCGCCATCGGCGAGCACTTGAAGCGGCATGCCAAGGGGCGGGGAATTCTGAAGTCGGCTTTTGAGAAAGGTGTTCCGGTCTTCGTGCCGGCCTTCACGGATTCCGAGCTGGGGCTCGACGTTGCCCTGACCAACCGCATGCGCGCTCGCAAGGGCCAGCCGCAGATCAACTTCAATCCCTTCCTGGACCTCAATCACTTCGCGGAGACGCTCTTGCAACAGAAGCGGCTGGGGATCTTTACCATCGGTGGCGGCGTGCCCCGCAACTGGGCGCAGCAATTCGGTCCTTACTGTGAACTTCGCGTGCGCCGCGCCGGCGAAGACGTAGAGCTCAAGCGATACCATTACGGCGTTCGCGTCTGTCCGGAGCCAGTCTATTGGGGAGGGCTTTCGGGTTCTCCCTATTCCGAAGCCATCTCCTGGGGCAAGTTTGTGCCTCCGGCCGAGGGCGGACGCTTTGGCGAGGTCTTCCTCGATGCCACGGTGGGTTTGCCCATCATGTGCGCAGCGTTATTCGAAAGATTGGGGAAGAGATACAAGAAGACCGGGAAGAAGGCCAAGTAGGAAACGGAAGGGAACTGTCGACGTTCTCCTTTTCGCGGGCACGGCAAAAAACTACACCTGCTCCCTTGCCGACGCAATGAATTCCTCCATCTGACCGAGGTAATCTTCAAAGGCCTTGCGGCCGGCCGGGGTAAGCCGGTACTCGGTGCGGGGGATGCGGCCGTCAAAGAACTTTCTGCAGCGCACGTAGCCGGCCTCCTCCAGCTTGCGGGCGTGTACCGCCAGGTTGCCGTCAGAGGTCTTCAAGACGCGCTTGAGGTCGTTGAAGCTCAAGGCCTCATTGACGGCCAGCGCGCTGACCATGCCCAGGCGCATGCGCTCGTGGATCAGACGGTCCAGCTCAGGCAGTTCGGGGTCGGGTCCGGAGATCTTTCTGCCGCGGGCGCGCGATGGGGCGCTCGGGCTTGCCTCTCGTGCTGGTCGCAGCTTAGCCACCGTACCTCCTGGCGATAAGGATCCCAAACAGAATGTGCAGGCCGCCAAACCCAGCGGCCATGAAGGCATCGCCCCAGGCCGGAAGGAGCAACCCGCTGACGCCGGCCAGCATGAATAACATCCCCATGCTGCGAACCACGGTCACCGAGAAAGCACCACCGGTCACCACGCCGGTTCCGTAGAGCAAGAGCCAGGTTCCAGGCAGCAGACGCACGCGCCCGGAGAAGTAGAGAGCCACAGTCAAGGCGGCGCCGGCCACGATCGGGGGCAGGAACGTCCGGACGAATTTGCTTCCCGGGCCGCTGGTGAGCGGGGCGCCTGCATGCTGTGCCTTTCTTTGCGTGGCCACCAGGGCTACCGACGCGCCCAGCACCGCCTCACCCAGCCAGACTGCGACCCAGTTCGACGGAGTCGGCTGCAGGTGAGCCAGCCACGCGGCAGCCAGGGCAGTGGCGCCCATGGCGACCTGGCCCCAGCCGGGGACCGCGGTAAACGAAGACGAGCGCTCCATGGTTTCGCGAATGAAGCGGATGTCCTCCAGCGCGGAGTGCGGCATCGAGCGTGAGGGCGGGTGCGGACGGCGCACGCGATGAGGGCCGTGGGCGGGCATACCCTGATAGGATTGCGCCGCGAGCTATCGTTGTCAAGTACTTTTTATAGCAAAGTCGGCGCGCGACGGCCGGACTCAGGAGATGATCATGGCACCCCGGATGGGCCTTATTCCTTATTCGAAAATGAGAATGGCCGCGGCGATCACGGTGATCCACTTGCCGTGTTTGTCACCCACGCCGCTTTGCGTGATGTTCGTGGTGCGTACGATCTTGTTGGAGATGCGGTAGATTTCTTTCTTTTCGTCCCAGGATTTGTCGGGGTCGAACTCCAAATCCAGCGTGGTGGCGAGCATTTCCGCGGCCAGTTCCTCGGCGTATTCGCCGGCCTGCTCGTCGGTCTCACCGAACGAGTGGTGCTCGCTCAGGTAGCCATAGGTCCCGCGGTCGGCGGGAATGGCCAAACCAATAGAGGACGCCGTCAGCCGGTGCGGCTCACGGGTGGAATTCTCCGCCACCACAGCAAAGGTCACTTCGCCTGGATGGAGGTACTTGACCCCTTCCTTGCGCGAGATCAGTTTGCAGTGTGGAGGAAAGATGGAGGAAACCCGCACCAGGTTTTGGGCTGCGATACCGGCGTCGCGCAATGCCAGCTCGAAAGAGGTGAGACGTTCCTTGTGCTTGCCCACCCCCTTGGTGAGAAAGATGCGCTTGGGCACCATGTCAAGCCCCAATGTAGTTGTCCTCCCCAAAAGGATTCTTGCCGGAATCACAAAAAATAACACACAGCGGGCCGCCCACGCTGGGAATTTGCAAAGAATTATTTAGGTGACCGAGGAAGTAACCCGGCGGTCTTCGGCAGCAATGAGAGATGCACCGTCGATGGTGCACTGATCCGGTTGCGGAAAACGAAGGCAGGAGTGCCAGGTTTCAAACAGAAGATGCCGCGGCGGGTTTCAGCTTGACCGCAACTTCGATGAAGGCCAGCGCTGCCCGGCTCAGGGCTTTATCCTTGCGAAAAACCAGGGCCAGGTCGCGGCGGATGGAGGCGCCGGCCAGGGCCACAGCAACCAATACGCCGGCCTTGGCGTCCTCCAGAATGTTGGAG
>CAZFRV010000219.1:0-15600 GCA_964521445.1 uncultured Acidobacteriaceae bacterium | reverse complement strand
TACCTCGTCCGATATCGCCGAGGCCCTGGAGCAAAAGGGTTTCAACATCGATCGCCGCAAGATCCAGCTCAATGAGCCGCTCAAGAACCTGGGCGAGTTCGAAGTCGCGATCAAACTGCACCGCGACGTTACCAGCAAGATAAAGGTAACGGTAGAGAAGGAAGCCGAGCAAGCGTAGAGGGCAGGCTTTGAAGGGTACCAGGCCCCGGCGATTTCGCCTTGGGCCTCTTCTTTTGCTTTCAGCACCGCTAGCTAACTTCGCGACTTCACGTCACCTGCTTTCGCCGGCGTGACCCAGCGGTCTGTTGGCGGGGACATGCACGTCGTGAAAAGCTTCGGCCGTGCAGCTGCGGCAATTCTCCACAGATGAACTAAGAAGTCAACTCATATGTAAGGGACTCAGCTGTACTGAGAGATAAAAACGGTTGCTTTAGAACCTCCGTAACTGTGATCGCTTTCTAAGAACCGCTATGCTCCAGGGATGCAAGCTAAGTACCTAATCATCTTGGGCATGGTGTTTGCCATTCCCGTGCTCTACGGTCAGGACGCTCCATCACTGGGCGATGCGGCTCGACGGATACGCGCCGAGAAAGAGAAAGATAAAGGTCCGGCAACCGCGCCCAGTTCGAGCGCCTCCACTACCGCAAACAATCCAGCGGTTCAAGTCACTCCCCAACCGACCGCGAGTCAGCCCGTTGCGGTACGGCCAACGGACATGACCTCCGACGTTCCAACTAGACTCAGAGTTGCCGCTCATCTACCGCTCCATTTCGTCGAGCCTTACCAAGACGGCTTCCGTTACTTCCTCGACCAGGAAGACTTTGAAAAACTTGACGAGATTGCGGATAAGGCGCGCAGGCCGCAGATTCGTTATCCAGGCGGCTATTGGAAGCTGCACATTCTGTATGACGCTCTAAAGGGGCCGCATCGGGGTACACAAGCCAGCGAGACTGAGTGGACTACCCACCTTGATCGGCTGAAGCGCTGGGTAGCGCAGCGCCCGCAATCCGTCACCGCTCGGGTCGCCCTCGCCGGGGCATACCTTCGCTACGGATGGAGAGCGCGAGGCGAAGGATTCGCCAACCAGGTAACCGCGGAAGGATGGAAACACTTTGCTGAGCGCGCAGAAATGGCTGGCCAAACTCTGGTCGATGCCTTCGCCCTGCCGACTAAGGATCCAGAGTGGTACTTGGTGATGCAGGGTGTCGCGCAAGCGCTGGGCAAGGACAAGAGCGCGCAAAACGCCATCTTTGAGAAGGCCGTCGCCTTCGAGCCGGACTATCAGTACTACTATCGCTTCCAGGCCGAGATGCTGATGCCCAAGTGGGATGGTGAAGAGGGCGAAATGGCCGCTTTTGCCGAGCGAGCGGCAGATCGGCTCGGCGGCAAAAAAGGCGACGAGATCTACTACCAGATCGCCACGTTTGTGAACTGCGGCTGCGAATCCGACAATAACCTCAATGGCATGTCATGGCCACGCATCAAGCGCGGTTACCAGGTGGTGAAGGAACAGTATGGCGAGACTCTGGATAATATGAACAAGATGGGCGCTATGGCTGGGGCTGCGGGGGACCCGGCATTTGCCATGGAATTGTTTGACCGGATTGGAGAGAACTGGGACCCGGCGGTCTGGCAAAATGAGAAGTCTTTCCAAGGAGTCCGCGCATGGGCCAAATGGTCCGTCCAGACATTGACCGTTGAGGCCGCATTCAAGGCTGCCAACGATAACCTGCAAACCCCCGACGGCCGCAACTTCGACAAGCAGGTTGCCAAGATCTTTGCAGCAAATTACGGCGACACCCTCAGCGAGTGCGTCAAGGCCTCAGGCGGAACGCTCTTGATGCCTTTCGACCTAGCCATGCGGGTAGGCAACAGTGGGGCGGTCGAAGAAGTCTACGCCTCGGTAGTCATGGACGCCAGCAGCTGCGTCGGAGCGAAGGTCAAGACTGGTACCTTCCCGGCCCCGCCGAGGCCATCTTACTGGGTCAAGGTTCATTTTCAAGAGCAGAAGTGATGGGTGTTCGAATAAGCTTCAGCCTGTGCTGGGATCCCACCTGCCGCGGAACAATCACCTGTTCGCCTCAGTTGAGGTGCAGCGGTTGTTCTTTTCTGACATAGCGATATAGTATGTAGTCCCGCAATGGCCAAATCGCGTGTCCTCGTTCCCGAACTTCTTCGCACCTTGGAATCTTTCTATGGTCCGCAGGAGCCCAACTGGCCCACCGATCCCTACCTTTTCATAGTGTGGTGGCACTGCGGATATCCGGCCAGCGACGCCGCCTGCGCCAAGGGTTGGGAGAAGCTGAACCGGGAGATCGGCACTAGCCCGGAGAAACTTCTGGCCGCGTCGCCCGACAAGCTTGCCGGCGCGTTGAAGCCGGGCGGGATGGTGCCGGAACTTCGGGCCATGCGTCTCAAGGACATCGCGGCGAGGGTGAAAGATGAGTATGTGGGCGACTTGCGCGCGGCGCTGGTCGGACCCATCGCCCAGGCGCGCAAGATCCTCAAGAGTTTTTCCAACATCGCTGACCCCGGCGCCGACCGCATTCTGCTCTTCGCCGGCATTGCGCCAGTGGCGGCCGTTCCTTCGAACTGTCCGCACGTGCTGGTGCGCATTCAACGCGGACTGGAACGCAAGAATTACGGCGTGACCTACAAGGAAGCGCAACAGGCCATTGCTGAGGAAGTTCCTGAGAAGTTTGACGCCCGCATTCGCGCCTATTTACTACTGAAGCGCCACGGCCAGGAGCTCTGCAAGCGCACTAAGCCGCGATGTACGCAGTGTCCGGTGAAATCTTCCTGCGCCTTTTTCGCCGGCAACCGCCGTGGCAGATGATAAGGGCTGCGGACGAGAGACGACAATCACCTCAATTGCTCTTCCTCCCGCGTCTCCGTCTGCTCGACTGCCGCATCTTGCGATGGACGCGAGACCGCCTTTACGCCCCCGTATTCGCCGAAACCGGCGGAAACCGGTTGTACCGAGCCGTTTTTTCTTCCCAGACTGGCCACCGCGCGCCCGGCTGTTTGGGACGCGGCGAAGAGCGCTCCCAGGGGAATGACACCCAGCAGACTGGAATGCCCAACCGCGGCCAGGCCCAGGGATGCCGCGCAACCGCACTGTGAACAGTCGGGATTTCCGCCGAACTGGCAGGGTGTAAGGACCGTCTTCAGATCGGCAGATAACGGAGTGGTGGTCTGGGCGAAGATGCACTCGCCGGGCGAGGCTGGCGGCGAGAGGAATTCGCGGATCATTGGCTCACTCATGTGCAGCTTGGGAAACTCCCGTCGCAAATGCAAGAGATCGTCCACGGCCAGCCGCCGCTCCTGTTGGGTCAAGATTTCCGGAGCTACATCGCCCACCTGCGGCGTGAACATGCTGAACCACACGCGCTTGATTTCGTCGCCGGAGGTCCAGAAGGCAAGGAAGTCACGCAGATAGCCGGGCCGCTTCATCATCTGTCCGGTGATGGTGCAGTGAACGCTTACCCGTTGACCCGCGATGTTCTTCAAGATCCGGGCGTAGGTCGCCGGTTTGCGGCGGACATCATGCTCCGGCTGAAGGCCGTCAATCGACACGACAACGTTCAATCGCGAGAGGCGTCTCCATTCCGAAGGTATTTGGCGGAACGCGCTCGTGACCAGTTGCACGTGAATCTTGCGGTTGTCCAACGCCGGCAGCAGCGTTTGCAGTTCACGGTAGCGGACCAGAGGATCGCCGCCGACGATCGAGAGATGAATAGGCTTGTGCTCGTCGACAAGGTCCAGAACGCCGCGGACCAGATCGTCTCCTCTGAAATCATTCAACTGGCGAAGCGTCACGCCTGCCGACCCGAGGTGCGTATCGCCATAAGCGTAACAACCCGGACACCGCAAAGGGCATTCTCGGGTGATCTCAATGGAAAGGAAAGGCTTGCGGCCGGTGAGAATGGTTCGCCATGCTGCCAGGAGTTCGCTGTACTTCATTCCGGGGCCCTCGATCAGGCTGCTTCAGGGTTGCTTGATGCAGCCGCAACTCTTGGTGAGATGCGTCATCCCGCCGCCTTGGAACTCAGTTAAATGGCAAGCGAGGGGGTTTATATCTTAAAGGCATAAGACTTAGATGTTATCACGATTCCTTGGCGGGAATAGCTACATCCTACGGCCATTCGAAAACCCTGGAATTCTTGCCTGGAAACTGCGTAGGATTGGCAGGCCAATCAAGGGCACGGAGGAACCAAAATATGGGAACGACTACGGGAACCCCACCGCCGCCCACTCCGGAATTGCGATGTGAGAAATGCGGAAGCGTGATTGCGCAGGGCAGCACGTCTTGCGCGGCATGCGCTTCGCCTGCAGCCATGACCTTGCCTGTCACAGCGTCGCCCGACGCTGCATTGCCTGCCGCGATGGTCCCGGGGATCGCTGCGCCTGAGCGGGAAAAGGCCTCGCTCTGGATACCGGTCAAGCTGGCCGTGGTGCCGGTGATGGCGTTCGCAGTAACCTGGCTGGCCGAACGTGACGCGCCACCGGGCGAAGCCGTCGGCTACTGGATTGGAACCATGTTGCTGCCGACCTTGATTGCGTTCGCGGTCGTGCGTTTCAAACCGGCAAAGCGAATGCGGACGTTCTCCACCGTCTTCTGTCTGGTCGGTGTGATTGGGTTGGGAGCGATGCTGGCTTCCATGCCGGACCATGTCTTCGGTCGTCAGAAGACACCGAAAGAGATTGCTCAAGAAGCCGCGGGCACCAAGCCTGTGTCGGAATCGGGCAGCCCGTCGGAAAGAAAAGTGGATCGGCTCCTGCGCGAATTCATGAGCGACGTCTTGGCGGCACGCAAGAAGCACGACGCCGACGCCGCCCCGCTGGAGCCCGTTCTCGCAACGCTATACACCGCACAATCGTTCAGCGGCAAGCAGCAGATGGAGGACATGATTGCGGCGCTGAAGAAGATCCTGGAAGTAGATGGGCAGATGACAGGCAAGTTTGAACGCTTGCCGCAGGAATTCAAAGCGCGCTTGGATGCCTCCGATCTCGATTCATCTGATAAAAAAGACGTCATGAGCGGTTTCGAGCAGGGCTATGGCGGCTCTGGGATCCCGGCCGCCTATAGCGAGATTCGCTCCGCAGAGGAACAGTGGGAGGCCGCCTCAGTCGATCTCTACACGTTTGCTTTGCAACACGCCTCCGCGATCAAGGTCAAAGACCAAAAAGTCGTGATTGCCGATGCCGGCGTGCTCGCGGAGTTCAACACCAAACTTGATCACAGCAGCGATCTGCGCAAGAAGGTGCAGGAGGGCAACCAGCGTCTGGCCGCGTTGCAAGCGGCGGCGACGCAGAAAACCGGGATCAGCAAAAGCGATCTGGGGCTGAAATGAAGCATGCCCCGGCAAGGCGATCTATTCGTCTCCATCCGCAGCATGGCACGGCAGGTTCTCGCCATGGGCCGAGCGCGGGCTCGAGAAGAATTCAAATTTGAAACGGCCATTGTCGGTACGAACTCCGGCCGGACCATCGAAGGCGAGGGCTTCGTGGTCAAGGCGTCCTTGCCACCTGAGCTTGCCATCAATCACGACCCGCATGTCGTTTCCATTGATCTCAGCGCGGAGCGTATGGTTGGTGTCTTTCTTAAGCCGTGGGGCGGCGAGTTCGTGGGTGGGCTTGAGGGTGTGATAGCCGTGGGTGCCGCATTCTGCGCTGGTGCTCATACCGGGATTGCTCTTATAGGACACCACCAGCTCAGACTTAGGCGCGATTCGCCACATTGCGTAGACCAGGTTGCAGCCGTTCTGGGCGCGCAGTTTCAGTCCAAACTGGCGGCGCAATTGCCCTGATGCCAGTGGCTTGTCCTCGCTGGTGGGGCCCAGGTAAGTGAGCTTGGCTTCCGCAACCTGCGTGGTCGGATAAGCCACCACCGCCCGCATCTCCGGGACTTTGACCTCCAGCCGCGAATCGCCAGCGTCTTCGATTGCGCCTTTGGTGATGCACAGCTGGGCCCGGCTTATTGGAAGGAGGTCGTGCTCGCTTTGGGCGGGGCCTTGAAGAGCGCTGAACCCGGCGAGCCCCAGCCACATCGCCGCATAACGGATATGTCCTGGCCATGTCATGGCGACCATTCCACCAGATTGCCTGGCCCGGCGCAATCGAATTTGCGTACATTTGTTACACTTATGAGTTTCAGATTCCCTCCGACCCGGCAAAGTCCCAAGGGCAGAGGACCGTTCGAAAACATTTGTTCGATTGGAGGTGGGGTTTGGCTGAGATCAGAAGCTCGGCTGTCGGATTTGGGAGAACCTTGCGGCGCGACGCCTGGTGGGTGGAAGGTCTTCCCGTCATCATCGTGCTCGGCAGCTTCGGACTCTATGCCACGTTCAGGGCTTTTGAGGGCAAATTCTACGAAGCGGCCCCCTATCTCTCGCCGTTCTATTCCCCGCTCATTGACCCTCATCATCACTGGTGGCCGTTTTCGCCGGCCCTGTTGATCCTGGCCATTCCCCTGGGTTTCCGAGTGACCTGTTATTACTACCGCAAGGCCTACTATCGCGCTTTCTTCCTCGATCCGCCCGCCTGCGCCGTGGGCGAGCTGCGTCACAAATACAGCGGCGAAACCAAGTTCCCGCTGGTCTTGCAGAACCTCCACCGCTACGGGCTGCTGACCTCGCTCATTTTCCTCATCTTCCTGTGGTACGACGCGATACGCTCGTTCTGGTTCGAAGGGCACTTCTTCATCGGCCTGGGATCGCTGGTGTTGTCGACCAACGTGATTCTGCTGAGCCTCTACGCGCTTTCCTGCCACTCCTGGCGGCATTTGATCGGCGGGAAGCTCGATTGCTTCTCCTGTTCCGTCCTTAACCGCGCGCGTTACGGCATGTGGAAGAAGAGCAGCTTTCTGAACGACCGGCATATGCTGTTTGCCTGGCTGAGCTTGTTGTCGGTCGGGTTCGCCGATTTCTACGTCCGCCTGGTGGCCAGCGGCGCAATCCACGACCTGAGAATCCTGTGACTGATTTGACCAAGTACGAAACTCACGAACATGATGTTCTGATCATCGGCGCCGGCGGCGCGGGGCTGCGCGCGGCCATTGAAGCTCTAGGCCAGGGCGCGCGCGTGGCCGTGGTCTCCAAATCTCTTCTCGGCAAGGCGCACACGGTGATGGCGGAAGGCGGCATCGCCGCGGCCATGGCCAACGTGGATAAAGCCGATAGCTGGAAGACCCACTTCCGCGACACCATGCGCGGCAGCAAACTGGTCAACAACTGGCGCATGGCCCAGCTTCACGCGCAGGAATCGCCGGAACGCGTTCGCGAGCTCGAACAGTGGGGCGCTCTGTTCGATCGCACCTCCGATGGCGACATCCTCCAGCGCGCCTTCGGCGGACACACCTTCAAACGCCTGTGCCACGTAGGCGATCGCACCGGTTTGGAGATGATCCGTACCCTCCAAGACCGCGGCGTGCAAATGGGCTTCGACGTTTTCATGGAGTGCACCATCACCCGCCTGCTGAAAGAGGGCAACCGCGTCACCGGCGCCTTCGGTTACTGGCGCGAGCAAGGCCGGTTTGTGGTGTTCAAGGCCAAGGCTGTCGTGATTGCTACCGGCGGCATCGGCAAAGCCTGGCCGATCACGTCGAACTCCTGGGAGTGCACCGGCGACGGCATGACCCTGGCGTACGAAGCCGGCGCCGATCTGCTGGACATGGAGTTTGTCCAGTTCCATCCCACGGGAATGGTGTGGCCTCCGGGTGTGCAGGGGATTCTGGTGACGGAAGCGGTGCGCGGCGAAGGCGGCATCCTGCGCAACAAACTGGGCGAACGCTTCATGGAAAAGTACGACCCCAAGCGCATGGAGCTTTCCACACGCGACCTGGTGGCGCGTTCCATTTATACCGAAGTCAAAGAAGGCCGCGGCAGCGAGCACGGCGGCGCTTTCCTGGATATTTCTCACAAGCCGGCGGAGTATGTGAAGACCAAGCTGCCCAGCATGTATCACCAGTTCAAGGAGCTGGCCGACGTGGACATCACCAAAGGACCCATGGAGGTCGGCCCAACCTGCCACTACATGATGGGCGGAATTCTAGTGGACGCTGAAACCACCGCGTCGTCGCTGCCCGGACTCTTTGCCGCAGGTGAAGCCGCTGCCGGACTGCACGGAGCCAACCGCCTGGGCGGCAACTCGCTCTCCGACCTGGTAGTGTTCGGACGCCTGGCCGGTCTCGCTGCGGCGGCCTTTGCCGCCAAGACTCCGGCGGCAGCCATCGACTCCACGCAAGTTGGCCAGGCCGAGCGCGACATACTGGTGCCGTTTGATCGCGGCGATGGCGAAAACCCGTATGCCGTGCATCGCGATCTGCAAAAAGTGATGCAGAGCCTGGTGGGTATCTTCCGTACCGAAGAGGACCTGACCACGGCGATCGGAGAGTTGGACAAGCTGAAGCAGAGGGCGGCGCGAGTCCGCGTGGAAGGCTCGCGGCTATTTAATCCCGGATGGCATCTGGCGCGTGATCTGCAATCGATGCTGACGGTGTCGGAAGCCGTGACTCATAGCGCGCTGGCACGCAAGGAAAGCCGCGGCGCCCACAGCCGCATCGACTATCCCAATCTCGACGACAAGGTATGGGGCAAGCAGAACAACGTGATCTCGCGCAGCTCTGACGGCAGCATGAAGTTGCGGCAAGTCCCGGTGAAAGAGATGCCGGAGGATTTGAAACAGATTTTGGCGGAAGAAAAATAGGCAGTTGGCAATTAGCAAATAGCAATTAGCCCAGCTAAAGCTGAAGCTTACGGTGTTCTTGAGGGCTGGGTTTAGCTGTGCTAATTGCTAATTACGAAGTGCTCAGGGGGTTTTATGGCCGACGCGATCCTGGACGTGTTCCGGGGCGATCAAGAAACCGGAAGCACCAAACAATACACCGTTCCCATCGCACCGGGGATGGTGGTTCTGGACGCGTTGCATTACATCCAGGGACACCTGGAGCCTGATCTTGCCGTGCGCTGGAACTGCAAAGCCGGCAAGTGCGGATCGTGTTCTGCGGAGGTCAACGGTCGTCCCCGGCTTACTTGCAAGACGCGCATGGATTCGCTGCCCCAGGATCAGCCCATCACCGTCCGCCCCATGCGGAGCTTCCCGGTGATCAAGGACCTGGTGACCGATGTTTCGTGGAACTACCGGGTCAACAAAAAGATTCCGCCGTTCACGCCCAAGGCCGGCACGAACTGGAAGATGTACCAGGAAGACGTGGACCGGGTGCAGGAATTCCGCAAGTGCATTGAATGCTTCCTGTGCCAGAACGTGTGCCACGTGTTGCGCGATCACAACAAGAAAGAAGAGTTCGGCGGCCCGCGCTTCTTCGTACGCGTGGCCGGACTGGAGATGCATCCGCTGGACAGCGTTTCGCGCACCGGCCTGCTCAAAAACCAGTTGGGCATCGGCTATTGCAACATCACCAAGTGCTGTACCGAGGTTTGTCCGGAAGAGATCCACATCACCGACAATGCCATCATCCCTCTGAAAGAGCGCGTGGTGGACGATTTCTATGATCCCATCCTGCGGCTGGTGCGTAAGATACGCGGCGCCCCCAAAGCGGATTAGAAGGCTCCAGAAATGGTGAAGCCTGCATTTCACCTCAGTAGCTGAAGCCGGTCAGTTCTTGCAGTGGCAAATCGCAGGCATGAATGCTTGCTCCACGCTGTATTGGATACAGCAATCGTGAAACCGCAGTAGAATTGCATTATGGAACGCCAGTTGAAGACCATCTCCAAAGCCGGGATCACGGAGGCTCTGGCCAAAGCCAAGCACTATCGCTATCTCAACCAGGCTGAAGAGGCCGAGTCCATCTGTCGCGACATTCTGGCCGTCGAGCCTGAGAACCAGAAAGCGTTGCGTCTTCTCGGGCTGGCCATCACCGACCAGTTCACCGGCGCTGTGAGCGACCGTCGCCAGGAAGCGCAAGACTGCTTCGAAAAACTCTTGAGCCCCTATGAGCGCTCGTACTACTTGGGCATTCTTTATGAGCGACGCGCCAAAGCCCAGATGCGCGCCGGCCATCTGGCGCACAGCCTGCTCGCCAGCTTTGAAAAAGCCATGCACTGCTTTGAAGAGGCGGAGAAGATCCGCCCTGAGGGCAATGATGACGCACTGCTGCGTTGGAACCGTTGCGCACGATTGATGCAGGCCATTCCCGAACTGTCGCGGGAAAGAGAATCGATGGATCTGGAAATCAGCGACACGCCGCCGATTTTCAGGGACTGACTACCTTACTCGCCCGGCGCGTTCTCCATCACCCTGACCTTCCACCGGTCTTCAGCGCCAGTCATGATCACGTAGTAATGAACTTGCGCGCGCTCGGAGTGGATGACAGTCTCTCCGTCGAGAATCTGAGTCTCCAGCGTCGCTGTGTCCCGCAACTCGATGGCGGCGCCTTCGGTGGAGTAGAAAAGTGCCTCCACGTTATGGCCGCGATCGACGATGCGCGTTCTCAATCCAGCCTGCTGCTGGTCTTTGATGCGTTGGCTCAGCTGGTCTTGGGCAAAGCCGATGAAATTGTCGCTGAGCGCGCCGGCGTTGTTGTCGGCCAGGGCAACGGCCAGTGCCTGCCACGCCGCAGAGTAGTCGCGAACCAGGGCTTGCTCCACGGTGTCACTCACCTCGCGTGGGGTAGCATGGTCCACGTTGAGCTGCACGGAGGGCTTGGTGTCAGCGTGGATTCTGGCTAGAAAAACAGCGCTGATGCAAGAAGACAATACGAACAAGACTGTGAGCGCGACAGCGCTGATCTTTCCGCGTAAGTACTTCGTGCGCCGGCCTCCACAACTCCAACGACTGTCATCCTGAGCGAAGCCGAGGGAGCTATGCGACCGAGGCGAGTCGAAGGATCCCGATAATGTTTCAAGCTTGAGTGCAGCGTCAGGGAGTTCGCACGAGACCGCTTGGGGCGAACGCCCTGGAACAGCCCCGCGGGGGACAGGCCTTCGGGATCCTTCGACTCCCCGCCCATCAGTTACGGACAGGATGCGTTCTTCACGCGCTCCGCTCAGGATGACAGGCAACGGCGTCTCACGTCTGAAGCAAGCCCGACGAGGCTTCATTGCCCGCCCCCCACATGCAGCTCATTGCCCAGCACCACGCCCGAGGCCACGGTGATGGTGGCATTGTCAGATGCCGGCAACACGGCGCGGGCGATGCCCTTCTTGATGCGCGCATCCACGGTGCTGCGGCCGCGGCTATCGGTTTGCGTGAAGGTGACAATGGTCCCGTCGGGGACGGGATTGCTGGTGCAGTCACGCACCGGATCGGTCTCGAGAATCACGCCGTTCTTGTCTCGTCCCACCACGTGCATGCGCAGGTTGCAGGGATCGGAAGCCACCTGCTGGACCACGCGCCGCACCGAGGTCTCGCCGGCTGTCGCCACAAACTGCGCCTGGCCTGCCTTGCGGGCCGATGAGCTGTTGATCCAGGCCACGCCGTTGCGGCTCGTCACGGTCTCGGCGGCTCCGGCGCCTTCGCCATACATGGAAAGACTGAATTTGACGGGAGTTGGTTCTAGTACGAGGTTCTGAAACCTATCGAAGACCACAGCAATGCCGCTGATCACGCCTGGCCGCGCAACCGGGACACGCGAGGGGCGCGCCAGGAAACTCAGATTCTCCGGCGGCGCCGGGCGGACCCAGAAAGCGTGCGACTGCGAGTTGCTGCCGGTGCGAAGGATGGCGATCCAGCGGCCGGCGCTGCGTAGCTCGCCGGCTTTGATCTGGACATCCTGGCCTGCCTGCACCGGTCGCTTCATGACCTGTCCCGGGCCCACGAGGTAAAGTGTGCCTTGGCCGGCGCCACTAGTTCCCACAGTCACTGCCTGGCCGGCGACGGCAGTTTCCGGCATGCGGATTTCCTGGGCCCAGGTGCTAATCGCGGCAAGGAAGCCGGCGAGGATTGTCAGCGCGAGAAATCGAAGCATGCGCATTGATCACTCCTGGCGGTTCAAGCTGTACTGATTTACGGTCACTCGATAGCTGTGCACGCTGGCGGTGAGTTCGTCGCGCAGGTCCACGGCGAAGGGTTGCGGCGTCTGCGGCAGCAGAGCATGGTCCACGTAACCGTCGGAAACCCAGATCACCTTGCCCGACGCGTCATAAAACGTCGCCAGCACATGCGGGATGTTGACGATCTGACCGCTTTCGTTCAGCAGTTCGCCTTTCAGCACGGTTCGTCCCCGGGCATCTTTTTCGATGCGCTGGTGAAGCACGCCGATCACCGGATCAGCCGAGGCCGGCACCAGCATGGAATCCGGCTTCATGCGAACCGACTTCATGTCCGCCAGCTTCATTTTGGGGAAATCGATGCGATAGGGCGAAATCTCCTTGGGTAGAAGCACGTGTGATGTCTTGTCGAAACTGGCCTCCTGGGCTACGTCCTGGCCGTCTTTGCCCACCAGGGTCGCGCCCACGGAGACGAACGCCGGCACGGTGTCTTCATTCTCGATTTCACCCATGATGATGATGCCGCCATCGTGCTCCGTAGGATTCATGGAGAGAATGCGCACCCGCGGATTTTCCGCGTTTTGCGCGCCCCAATCATCTCCGGCGCCGCGATAGATCACGTCCCAGCGCAGGTAGTTAACGGGGATCACCTGCGGCGGCACGTTGACGTCCTTCTCTCCCATCCATACTACTTTCCATGCGCCTTCGTCTTTGATTACTTTGAGGTCGCGCGTATCGTAGGAAGCTCCCACGGCGGTCGAGTACCTGAGTTCCGTGCGCACCAGGGCTTCGTTATCGCTCTCGTGCAGCACGCGGGTGTTGACTCCTTCCAACTGGGAGTAGGTGCGCAAGCTGCTGTTACGGCCGGCGAGATCGCGCTGGAAGTTGGACGGATCCACGTTGCTCGACGGCGCCACGTAGGAATAAGCGGCTTTCCAGTTGTGGGCCTTGACGTCCTCGAACATGGATTGCACCGCGCCTTCCGGACTCGACGCCGGCGCGGTGGAACTCTTGTGGATCGCGCCCACGGCGATCAAGCCCACAACCAGGAGCGCGAAGACGATCGGAAGGGTGCGGCTCATGATCGCGCCTCCTTGAACTCGGGCTCGGTTTCGCGTACCGAGGGAAACTGGAGCGTCTCCGCGAGGCGGCGACGGTCGCGCAGGAAAATAACCAGGATCAACGCCAGGATGCTGCTGCCGATGGGCAGCGTCCCCCAAAGAATCCCTTCGAACACGGTTGGCCGGGCGCCGAACGAGGTCGGACGCGCGGGCGGGATTCCGTCTTTCACCCACAAGCTCACGTTGCCGTGATCGTAGATTTCCTGCTTGCGCCAGCCGGCGAAGGCCAGCAGCGGCTCGTAGTACAGATCGCGGACAAAGATCCATTTCAGTCCGTATTGGTCGGCATGCTTCAGTACTGCGCGCAGAGACTCCATGCCGTTGGTGCCATAGTATTTGGAGTTTGTGAGCTGGGCGGAGCCGTACTGGGTCATCTCCGGCAGCAGGCGGGCGGAGTTATATTCGCCGTCCACGCTGGAGGCGTTGGCGTAGGTGCCGACCTCAGAGATCTTGCTGCCAAATCCCAAGGTCAGGTAACGATACTTGTCGTGCCCGTCGCGGTTGAGGAAAGAGATGACTTCCGCCGTGCTGAAGCTTAGATCGTGCATGGGATGATAGATCGGCCAGGCCACGGCCATGGCCATGGTCAGCCCGGCCAGAGCGCTCATGCCCAGCGCGGCTTTTTGCCCGTAGCGATCGATCAGTTGCACCGCCAGCATGCCTACGAAAGGCAGGGCCATCAAACTGGCGTAGAAACTAAAACGCTCAAAGGTCAGGACTTCGAATGCGCGGCCCAGCAGGAGCCGAGGCAGCGGTGTGGTGCCGCCCATGGCGAAGATCATGGTCAGCCAGAAGCTCAAGAACAACGCGCGCATGCGCGGCTCGCGCAGCCCCTTCACAAAAATATAGGGCAGCGCCAGGATCAGCGCGCCCCAGGGGATAAAGAAGTAATTGAGTGACCAGATCGGCTCCAGGAAGTAGTTGTTGCGGCTGGCATGCGGGATCGGCATTTGCTTGATGGGATTCTGGTAGATGGAAACCCAGTATGGGTAGAGAACCACGCCGATTCCAACAATCGCCAGCGCCGCAAAAATCACGGTTCGGAAGATCACTCCGGAACGGCTGGCGTCGACGCCGTCGCGCCTGCTGTCCATGATGGCCGTCACCAGCACCGGAATCGTGAACAAGACGCTGACAAAAAGCAGAGTAACGTGATGGGCGGCAGCCGCGGCGCAGGTCAAAACCAGGCCCTTGAGCAGAGAACGCCATTTGCTTTCGCGAGCCCACTCATAGTAGTAGGGCAGCGCATTCAAGTAGAGGGGCGCGGCCCAGGTGGTGGAAATCTGTCCCGCCTGGTACACCAGGAAGGAGAGCGAGCCCATCAGCACGCTGCCGACAGCGGCATAGCTGGCCGCGCGCTCGCTCACCCAAATGCGCGCATAGCGATAAACGCCGATCGGCAGCAAAATGATGGCGATGAACTGCACCAGCATGTAAGCCAGGTTCAGCCCCATCCCGCGCGAGAAGATGGCGATCCACTGCTGTTCCAGCGGCGGATAGGTGGTCTGGGAAAAGCCGGTGAACGCCCTTTCATTCCAGGGATCAAACCAATGCTGGGCGTAGTGGGCGGCAAAGAATTCGTGCAGGTGGGCATCATAGGAGTCCTGAGGGAGCTGCATCAGCAGCAGCGGGCCGTGCACCAGCAACGCCAGCAGCAAAATCCAGCTCAACGGGACCGGCCGGCTCAGCCCAGGGGCCTGGCTCCCGGGAGCGAAGGATGGGGAACTCATCAAGGAACCTCCGTGATTGCCTGCGGTGAAGAGCGGGATGCGAATCCTGAGCTGCTGTTTCGCTACAAGAGAAGTTCGATTCGCAAAAGGGCCTGAGGGTTTGCCTTGTGGTATCCGGATTCTCACCTGTACCAGACTCCTGCACAGTCTTACCGAGACAAGGAATCCCCGGAAGCGAAAACAGCATCTGCTCTCAACATAAGAACAGAGCTGCTGTTGCTCGCGTGCTGCGGTGCTCTTCAAGTTCTGTCAAAAACCGCGGCCAGGGACCCAATTGTTCCCGTTCCTGCCGCAGACGTCCGACAACGGTGGTCCGGTGAAGAAAAGCCTTTTGGGTGCGGCTCTCTTTGGTTCCCTGTTTCTGGCCAGTCTCGGCCAGGCACAGACGTTTGAGCTGGGCGGACAGCCATCGAAACCGGACCAGAAACAGCAGCCGGACAAAAAGGGCAAAAAGCAACCGTCTTCCGGCGCGCTTTCTTCGGCGGGCGGCATGGGCTGGGGCAGCAGTATTGAGGTGGGACGCAACGCCCGCGCTGCCGAAGACGCCTTGAAAAAGGGGAACTACGCCGCTGCCATGAATTTTGCCCAACGCATGACCCAGTCTGCGCCCAATGAGGCCCGCAACTGGTTCCTGCTGGGCTATACCGCTCGCTTGGCCGGCAAGTACCAGGCTTCGGTAGATGCCTATGACCGCGGACTGGGCAGGCAGCCAAACTCAGTGGAAGGCCTTTCCGGGCTGGCCCAGACCTACATGCACATAGGCAAGACCGAAGAAGCGAAGCGCCTTCTGTTGCAGGTGAT
>CAZFRV010000218.1:0-17129 GCA_964521445.1 uncultured Acidobacteriaceae bacterium | reverse complement strand
GCCCAGCAGTTCCTGGTGGAACAGATGGAGGCTTTCTTCTTCGGCGCCGGGTCCTCCCTGCCCAAGGAGTTTGTGCCCCCGCCCAAACCGTAATTGCCGGCCCTGGGGAGCACGCTCGACACTTTTCCTTCGCCAACCCGCAATACCCGATCCTCGGACAGGTGACCAAAGTCCTGTTCCCATGAGCACAGAGTTACTGGATAATCATCAGGCTAATACGACAGGCGAGGAGAGCCCAATGAAGCGATCGGCAGGCCGGATAGGCGCTTCCATGATGAGTGTGTGTCTGCTGTTTCTGACCGCCGCAAGCGCCCAAACCGCGGACCAGGCCAGCAAGAAAGAGGTCATCAACCAGGCGCACGGCGCCTACTACAGCCTGAAGGCGAAAGGGCTGGCAGAGTTTCAGTGCAATCTCTCGCCTAACTGGGGCGCTCTCCTGGCCGATACGCGAAAAACAGATCCCGCCGGGGCGGATCGCGCGATTTCGACCTTGAATCAACTCAAGTTCACGGTGTCGCTGGGGACCAGCGGCTCCGCCAAGGTGACCCATACTACCGTGGCAGCTCAGAATGACGAGATGGCCAAGGGACTGAACCAGATTTACGGCGGCATGGAGCAAATGCTCACCGGCTTTTTTGACACTTGGTCTCCGTTTATGGTCACCAACCCGTTTCCGGACGCCGCCAGTGACTACCAGTTGGTCGCACAGGGAGACCAATGGCAGCTTTCCTACAAAGAGGGTAACGCGGATGTGGTTACGACCATGGGCAAGGATTTCGCCATCCGTCAGCTCAAAGTCACCACGCCTGACTTCAACAGCACGATTCAACCGCAATTCACCAACTCCGCCCAAGGCTTTCTCCTCACCGGCTATCAGGCCGACTATTTCGGCAAGACCCCCAGCGAGACCACGCACTTGAAGGTCAGTATTGCCTACCAGGAAGTCAACGGCGTGCAGTTGCCACAGAACTTGAATCTCGGCGGAACCTACGGTGGCAGCGCATTCCAGGTGGAAGTCGCATTTTTCGGGTGCCAGGCGACCAAGAAATAGGCCCCTTCGCTCTGGCGGCGGTCCGCGCCATTGGGATTTGGGGACGAGGTCGGGTGTTATAATCTTGGTGTCTGCCGCTATACAACCCCGAATCATAGAATAGAGCGGCTTATCTTCCTGTCGGGACGTGGCTCAGCCTGGTAGAGCACTCGCTTGGGGTGCGAGGGGTCGGCAGTTCAAATCTGCCCGTCCCGACCATTCTTTGTTTCCTGGATCAGCGTTTGGGGCGCGGTTCCGTCTTAGCTGCCGACCGCGAGCGCCCCAAGGTCACGCGCTGCAGCGGAGCTGATGCGCGCGAAGAGAAGCCTTGCGAGGGGCCGCTCGGAACGAGCGCATTCGGCAGTTCAAATCTGCCCGTCCCGACCATTTCTTCGTTCTCTTCTGAATGGTAACCTAGGTACCGACTCGGGGCGGACTCGACCGTGCGCTCCAGTCGTTTGAGGAGGAGCTTCGACATGCTTGTTCATTCCAGATGGACCTTCGCCGCCTTAGCCTTTACGTGCGCCGGTCTTGGACTCCTGCCAGCAATCGGTCAAGCACCTGCAGCCATGGACGATAAGGCGCTGGCGTCGGCTTTGCGCGGCGGCGGCTTCGTCATCGTCGTCCGTCATGGTGCGACGTTCTCCGATCAGGCTGACACTGACCCGTACCATTTCGATAACGTCGCCGCACAGCGCAATCTCAACGAAAACGGCAAGGCGCTGGCGAAAGCCTTTGGTGAAGCCCTCCGGCAAATCGGGGTTCCGATCGGCCGCGTCTACACCAGCAAGTTCAACCGCGCCTATGAGACCGCAATACTCGCGGGTTTTAAGAATATCGAGAAAACGGCGGACCTCACGGAAGGTGGGTTGGTTGTGTCGCCGAACGAAAACAACCGTCGTGCCGATGCTCTTCGCAAGATGCTTGCTGTCCCGCCGAATCCCGGGACGAATACGGTTCTGGTCACCCATAAGCCGAACATCGTCGATGCGCTCGGTAAAGACTGGTTCGAAGTGAAGGAAGGTGAGGCTTCGATCTTCCGCCCGGAGAATGGCAGTTATGTGCTCGTCGCTCGGGTACAAATGGCGGATTGGTCGCGGATCGCCGCAGCCGCGAAGTAGGTCCGATAAGGTCCAAGATCGTGTGACCTTCGGTTTCGAATGACCTATGCCGGTTTCGACTTGACACAACCTATTCGTGACGCAATGCCTTGATCGGGTCCAGGGACATGGCACGACGTGCCGGGACAAGGCAGGCGAGTGTTGCCACGCACACCAGCAGCGGTACAACCAGAACCAGGATGAGGGGATCGCGCGCAGGGGCATACGCCCACTGGGCCACCAGACGGTCCACCAGCATGTACAGCCCGATGCCTGCCGCTACGCCAATGCCGACCACGCCGGTGGTCGAGAGCAATACATTCAAGAGCACGTCCGCTCGCTGCGCGCCCAGCGCCATGCGAATTGCAAATTCATTTGTTCGCTGGGCCACCGCATACGAGACTACGCTGTAGAGACCCACCCCGGCCAGCACCAGCGTGACCAGCGAGAAGGCGCCGAATAAGAGCGCAACCATGTGTTCCCGTTGCCAGTCGTCCTGCTGGGCAATCCACTCTTCAAGGCTGCTTGTGTTTTTCATGATCTGCTGTTCCGGGTCCACGGCCTGCACCTGGGCGCGAAACGTTCGCAAGAGCGAAAGAGGATCGGTCCTGGTTCTGACCAGGATCTGGTTGTACATCGGCATACGGAAGGTATAGGGCAAATAGGCCGCTGGTTGCACCGGATTCCGCAGGCCGTCATTCAGTGCATCGCCGACGATGCCAATGATTTCCACCCAGTCGTCACTGGCGGGTCCGCTGAGCTGAAATGGAGGGTTCGAGAGTAATTTGGGCAGGCGAATTTGCCGGCCCAAGGCGTCCCCAGTTGGCCAGTACTCGAGCGCCATGGTCTGGTTGATGACTGCGACGTGCGCAGCGCGCGAAGTTTCCGCTCCGCTCCACAGCCTGCCGCGCAAGAGAGGAATATGCAGGACGCCAAAGTACTCGTGGCTGACGAAACTGGCGCGCACCTGCTGATTTCCCAGCAAGTTCTTGCCTAGAATCTCGAACGGTGTGTTCCATCCGTTGTCCGGCGGCACGGCCCCGATCGCGACAGCGGTGGCGGCTACATCCGGCGTGGATGCGATCTTCTGCTGTAGCCGCTCGAAGTAAGCGGAGCGCGCCTCCCAGGTGGTGTAGCTGTTCTCGTGGACAGGAATGCCAAGAGCGGCAGTATTGTGCGGATCGTAGCCCAGGTCGGTGTGCATGAGGTGGAGAAAGGCGCGAATCGAAGTTGCCGCGGCAGCCAACAACATGAGGCTCAGCGCAACTTGGCCCGCAATCAGCGCATTGCGCGTTTGTTTCCCCCAACCTCCTGTGATCCTTTGTACCCCGAGTTGCAGGGCGTGCCCGAGTTCGCGCCGGGACAACTGCAGCGCCGGCAGCAACCCGAAGGCGATCACCGTCAACAAGGTCAGGACGACGCTGAAGGAGAGTACAGGTAGATTGATGTGAATCGAAGCCCGCCGCGCCGTCAGGTATAGCGGCAGTTCCTGGACCAGGAGCCGTTGCAGTCCATAAGCCAGGGCGATGCCCAGGATCTCTCCGCTCGCAGCCAGCACCAGCGATTCGGTAAGCAACTGGCGCACGACGCGGCCGCGTGCGGCGCCCATGGCCTCGCGTACCGCCAGTTCGTATTGCCGCTTGGTGCCGCGCGCCATCAGGAGAATTGAGACGTTGAGGCAGCCGATCAGCAACAGGAGACACACCGCGCCCAACAGCAGGTAGAGCGAAGGCCCCAGTGACGTCGCGATCCCGTAAGACAACGGCCGGATGTGGGCACGGAAACCCTGGGGAAAGTTAGCCGGCGTTTCCCGGGCAAACTCCTCCAACAGCGGCTGAAGGTCAGCGCTCGCCGCTTCCGTGGTCACTCCCGGTTTCAATCGGATGGAGATCGAAAGCCGCACGTTGGGATCGCGGGTAAGCTTGAGCGGAAGATAGACGTCGCTGCCACCCCAGGTGATGAGAGGCGACAGGACCCCCACGATCCTGTAATTGGTGCGAGCCAATTGGATGTTTTGTCCCACGATGCCAGGGTCTCCGCCGAAATGGCGCTGCCAGAAAAGGTAGCTCAGCATCGCCACAGGCTGAGGGTCCTGGCCATCGGGCGCATCGGAAGGGAGAAGTCCGCGGCCCAGCGCCGGAGGAACACCGAAATAGCTGACAGCATTGGGAGTCCAGTAGGCAGCACTCACGTCTTCCGGCAGGTCGCTGCCCGTTGTGGACAGGCTCTCCTGGTCAGTTCCGACAACCTCCTCGATCGATGCGGCGGAGCGAAGCAGCTGCAATTGCCCTCCCGTCAGCGCGAGGCAACATCTGATGTTGCCGGTTTGGTCGCGAAATGTGAGCGTTACCAGCCGTTCCCAGTCGCGGAAGGGATAAGGATGGAGCAAGACCGCATACACGATGCTGAATACCGCCGTGGCCGCGCCAATCCCCAGCGCGAGCGATAGCACCGCCACCAGCGCGAAGCCGGGCCCTCTCCGCAATTGTCGCAACGCATAGCGAATGTCCTGGAACAAGCTGTGCATGGATTCGCTCCTCGGGTTTTTGACTGATTTCAGCAGCAAACGTTTGCAAACGGAAGCCGAGACTTTGGGTAGATTTTAGCGTGGCACCCCAGCTCGACCATCCTTCCTTCGATCCGTCTTGATGAATCGTCGCCGCGTCAGAGCTTCTTGCTGAGCAGATTACGAACAGCCCGAGATTGAATGGCGTAGCGGCCGCACGGGCTAAAAGCCCAACTGATTTTAGACGCTTTACGGCACGGCTGAAGCCGGTGCCCTGTTACGTCTCCAGCTCCTGAGAGAGTTTCGTTGCGACCGCTTATCTCGCAATCTGCCGGTCCCGGCCGTTCTTCCTTCTACATCTGGTAGATGAACGTGTGGCGAACAGTCGCCACCGGTTGGTTTTCAGCCGACATGGCTATTCCCGCGACGGCGAAGCGCCGTCCTTTGCGCTCGAAGCATTCCTGGATCATTCCAGTGACAGTAATCTCTTGCCCAGGTGTCGCGAGGCGATGGTGGCGCACCTGGCTGCCGGCGTGAATCCAGGGGCTCATGCGGAAGTTGCGTACCAAGATCTCGTTGGCCATGCGGAGCAAGCGCTCGGGGATGGCGGCCGCGTCTTGTACGTCCAATGTTTGGCGAATGCTGCCGAGGGGTGTGGCCGGAACAATGGTTTGCGAAGAGGCCACGGGCCGGAGGTCCATCAGATCCGTCTCCGGCAGGGGATGAACCGAGTAGGTGTCCGCTGGCTGGCCGGTCACGTTGTCTACTAAGCCGGAAGCGTAGAGCGTACCGTCCTCCTGCTCCGCAGTGACGGCGGAGCCGTCGCACCGGGCCACAACCGTTGCGCCCTCGTAGCATGGAGCGTGAAAGCGCACGGCGATGCTGCCATGGTCGAGCCAACCGTCTCCCAATTGTTCGAGAACCGAAGGAATCATATAGCCGTAGACGGTCACACCCGGCACCAGTCCGCCGCGAAATCCGTAGGCGGAGGCAACGCGGTCGTCATGAATCTTGTTCTCGGAGTCGGCCGCGGTGTTGTGCGCTTGGACACGAAAAACGGATGAAGTCTGTTTCACGGTGATTGCCGCTATTTTAGCCCCGACCATGATAGCGCGAAGGTCAGTTTTGAATGCACTTAGATAGTGGCGATGCATTGGTCGCCATCCGGGCGGTTTGCCAGGGCAGAGAAGTGCAGTAAGATAAACTGAGTCGCGTACATTCATGAAAGACTTCTACATTGCCGAGGCGTCGCGCTTCGAGAACCAGGTGATTACGTCATCGTTTGTCGTCGTCTCCAAGCAGGCCAAACCCAAGAAGAGCGGGGAGCTGTATCTGGCGCTCACGCTCGGGGACCGGACCGGCCACATCGAAGCCAAGATGTGGGACAACGTGTCCGACCACATCGACTGCTTCGAGCAGGACGATTTCATCAAGATTCGCGGGCTGGTCAACAAATTCAACGGCCGCTTCCAGATTACCCTGCACAAAGTGCGTTCCCTGCAGGAATCGGAGGTGGAGTTTGACGACTATCTTCCCCGCACCACCAAAGACGTCGACGCGCTTTGGCGAACGCTCGGCGAGTTCGTGGCCGGCTTCGGCGATCCGCATCTCAAGGCGCTGATCCAGGCCTTCATGGCCGATCCGCAGATCGAGCGCGCCTACAAGAACGCACCCGCGGCGAAATCATTGCACCACGCGTTCATCGGCGGCCTATTAGACCACGTGGTCTCGCTGTTCCAACTTTGCGACTTGGCTTGCCGCAACTATCCCGAGATGATCCATCGCGATCTGCTGCTAACCGGGGCCTTCCTGCACGATATCGGCAAAGTGCACGAGTTGAGCTTCGCGCGCTCCTTTACTTACACGACTCGCGGACAGCTTCTGGGGCACATGATCATCGAGCTGGAAATGCTGCAGCAGAAGCTGGCCCAGCTTCCCGGCTTTCCCGAAGAATACAAAACACTGATTGAGCACCTCATCATCAGCCACCACGGCAAATATGAATTCGGCAGCCCCAAAATGCCCATGTTCCCGGAAGCGCTCATGTTGCATTACCTGGACGATCTGGATTCAAAGATGGAGAGCATGCGCGCTCACTTCCAGCGTGAACCGAACGCAGAGTGGACCAGCTACAATCCCAGCCTGGAGCGTCCGTTGCTCAATTCCCGCAGGTATCTGGAAAAACTGAAGACGGCCGCCGATGGTACTGCTGTCGCGGACGCCGCCAACCCCGCCGAACCTGCCGCAACCGACGCTGCTGCCGCCGCGGCCAGCGAAGAGATCTAGAGCGTTAGTCGGGGCGATCCGCGGCTTATGGTTCGCCTTCTTCAGGCTTAGGTCTTTGGTGCATCGTCCCTTTGTGCAATTGCCCCAGGCAGAGTCGTTCTGGTACAAATTCCTGATCTGAGTTCTGAGCACAAGGGGGCTGTGTGAAAACTGCACATCTGGTTTGTCTCGTGACGCTGTTGGCGTTGTCTTTTCTCGCGGGGTGCAGCAAGCCCGGAGCCGGCAACCCCGGCAGCAGCAGCGGGAATAACCCCGCAGCAAGCCCTGCTCCAAACGCAAGTCCTAACTCGAGCCCTAACTTAAGTGGCGCACCCGGCGGTGACTCTGCCGCCGCAGGCTCTTCGACAAGCAGCCCGGTGGGAAACGTAGCATCTCAGACCCAGTCCCAAGCCACAGCTACGCCGCCCCCGCCATTGATCATTCACGCAGGCAGGACGATTACTGTGCGCTTAGCACAGCCGTTGAGTTCCAAGGACAGCCAGGAAGGGCAGAGTTTTTCCGGCAGTGTGGCGGAAACGGTTGAGGTGGACGGGCAACCGGCGATCGAACGAGGCGCCACGGCCCGCGGTACCGTGGTTGCCGCCAAGGCCATGGGACACTTTAAGGGCGGAGCCTTGCTGGAACTCCGGCTGGACTCAGTGACCATCAAGGGGGAGCGCCGTGCTGTGGAGACCAGCCTTTGGTCGCGAACGCTGAAAGGCAAAGGTAAAAGAACGGCGGTTGCTATCGGCGGGGGCGCTGGCGTGGGCGCGGCTCTGGGCGGCATCTTCGGCGGCGGCAAAGGTGCTGCTATCGGCGCAGTCGCTGGCGGAGGCGCAGGTACTGCGGGAGCCGCTTACACCGGGAACAAGGAGATCCAACTCCCGGCTGAGTCAACTCTGCAGTTCAAACTCAAGCAATCGATTCAAGTTCAATAGAGCCAGAGAGCGGGGCGTCAGGCGTCGGCCATGACCAGAGCGAAGGCAAGCCCGTCGTAGCCTTTGCTGCCCACGGTCTGGATGGCGGTGGCGCTCACGCGTGGTTCGGCAGCCACCACTTCCATGAAACGACGTACTCCCTGGACCATGGGATCCACACTGGCAGGATCGGCCACCGCGCCTTTGCGCACCACATTGTCGGCGACGATCAGGCTACCGCGCCGGGAAAGCTTGAGCGCCCAAGCGAAATAATCCGGATACCCGGGCTTGTCAGCGTCAATGAAGATCAGATCGAATGGGCCGCGACCTTCACGAAGCAACGCCGGCAGCGTATCCAGAGCACGCCCCAGACGTAGCTCAACCATTTCCGTGAGACCGGCCCGCGTGATGTTGGCTCTGGCCACATCGGCGTGTTTGGGTTCAGCCTCCAGCGTGATCAGCCGGCCCCCCGGCGGGAGCGCTCGCGCCAGCCAGATGGTGCTGTAGCCGCCCAGAGTGCCAATCTCCAGAATGTTGCGCGCACCCTGCAATCGAGCCACGAGTTGCAGCAGTTTGCCCTGGTTAGGCGCCACGTTGATGGCCGGCAGGCCGGCTTCGGCGCTGGCGGCAAGCGCGGCACCAAGCGCCGAGTCGGATGGCACCAGCAGATCGTTGATGTAGCGGTCGACGGCGTTCCACAGTTCCTGGCTCATAGACATTAGTTTTGCACATCCGCAGTTGCGCCAGGACCGCCTCAGACCAAAAAAGGGCCTGGATGACTTGCATCCAGGCCGGAGACGTCCGATCGAGCAATTTAGGAGGCACCCATGATTACGGTTTGAAATCAAATTTTACGAATGCGGTAGATTCCCCGGGAGCGGACTCATATTTCCATTTCTTTACCGCTTCTACGGAGGCTTGCACCAGGACCGGATTGCCACCCAGTACTTTAATATCCTTGACTGTCCCATCCGCCGCAACCGCGAGTTGCAGCCGGGTACTTCCCTGGATGTTGTTCTTCTTGGCCAAGTCCGGGTAGGCCGGTTGCACGCTGAACTTGATCTTGCGGCCTTCCTGCTGGACGTGTTGGACCTGCTGCGCGAACGCGGGTTTACACCACCCCGGGAAAAACGCTGAGAGCAGTACTACACAAAGCTTGAGGCCCCTCCATTGCGAGGCGGCACAGCTTCGCCTGGAATCGTTGGTCACCTTCTCACTCCTCTGCTGCGGCCGGTACGTGCAGAAAAGCGACCCGAACGCAGGTGGCACCGCTGAGATGTCAGGATCATAGGCCACACTGGCGGAGAGCGGCAAAGTACGAAGGTAACCGCGCGCCTGAAACGTGATAACTAGCTCGCGAAATTTCGCGCGCGTGCGCGTGCCGGCGTCGGTTTCCCCCGAATCATCAGGTAACCGGTTCCGGCGACCAACACCGGTCAGAAACAGCGGACGCATCCCAGTTGCGGTGCCAGGTATTCGGAGAGAAGGAGTGATGTGGTTTGCGCCGGCGCCAGCTCAAAGGCGAGTGCGAAGGCCCATTCTCAACTCACGAGAGCTGCAACCGGGCCTCTAAGAATCCGCGTCCTGTGGTGGTTATCCCTCTATCTGATTGAAAACAAATGGCGAATAGTCGTGCTCCGGACTGTGGTTCCCATTTAGAGTTATCGATAACCTCTTGTTCAAGGAAAGACCCTCGAATGCGCTCAATCCCCGCAGCTTCTCTTTTGCTGATAGCGGCCACTGAGGCGGCCCGTCGCCTTGGCCTGGAGTGGCTAGAACGCGCCGGTTACCGTGTCAGCGCGGCGAGCAGCCTGAAAGAAGTTGAGCAGGCCTGCAACGCCGAGAACTTCGACATGGTTCTGGTGGCAGACGCCGTAGAACCGAGGATGAAGAAGGCAATCGGCCTCGCCGTGCGCCATTTTCTTCCCGAGGCACCCATCCTTCAGATTGGTCGCACGCGTCCTGACATGGACGGCAACTGCTTCGTCACAGGAGACTCGCGCGAGGACATACTGCGTTCTGTGACGAAAATCCTGAGCCACGACGAGATTCGTCCGGCAGCCATCTGAAATGCCCTCGTTCTGCCGAGGCGCGCTCCTTCTCGTTCGCCAATAGCGTCTCCAGGAAGGCACTGGTTCTTGGTTTTGGTTACTTCTGCGGCTGCGTTGCCGGGGCAGGGGCGCCGGAGTAGGCCGTATCGGTGACGCCGATGGCTTCGCCGGTAAGCACCAACTCCACCCGCCGGTTCTGCTGCCGTCCTTCGGGCGTGTCATTGGAAGCCACGGGGCCGGCCTTGCCCAACCCTCGGGCTGCGATGCTGTTCTCGGAAATTCCCTGCTGCACCAGATAGTCGCGCACCGCCTGCGCTCGCTTTTGCGAGAGGGTCAGATTGTATTCGTCGGTTCCCACGCTATCGGTGTGACCTTCTACATCCAGGTGCAACCCGGGGTAGGCCAGCACGATGCCGGAAATTTTTGCCAGACGTTCGCGGGCCCCTCCTAAAAGTTCGAAGCTGCCGGTCTTGAACAGCACGTCCGACATGTTGGCAATCAGTCCGCGCGCCGTATCGCGGGTGGCAAGAATGGTGTTGAGCTGGGCAAGGAGCCGCGCGCGGAGATCGGCCTTGTCTTTCTCCGCCTGCTGCCGCAGGCGCTCGGATTCGTCGGCTGCCTTGCGGGCTTTTTCCGCCTCTACCGCCAGGGCTTTTTGTTGAGTTTCGGCCGCGGCGCGCGCCGCATCGGCCTCCTGCTTCGCCTTTTCGGCCTCGGCCTTCATGCGCTCGGCTTCAGCCTGGGCAGCCTGCGCCTGCGCGCGCGCATTTTCCGCGCTGGTGCGCGCTGCTTCCGCGTCGGCACGCGCAGCCTCGGCCTCGGCGCGTCGTTTGGCTTCCGCGTCGGCTTGTGCCTTGGCCTGCGCCTCGCGAGCTGCGGCCGCTGCAGCGGCGTCTTCTTCCGCCTTCTTTTTCACTGCCATCACCCGCGCTTCTTCCGCGGTTTCCACGGCTTCGCGGGCTGCGGTCTCCACGGCGCTCCGGCCCTGCTTTTGGGCATAAGACTTTTCCGCGGTGGTCAATTGCTGGTCCGCTTTGGCCATGATGGAAGAGGCATATTGATCAGCAGCCGCGTTATGCGCAATTCTGACGGCGTTGCGCGCCTCGAACAAAGCCCGCGGGGTCTTGGGATCGATGCCGAAGATGGCATTCTCAATGTGCGTTTGCGTGGAAGAATACGTGCCGCGCGCCAGCAGTTCATACTTGGCGTCGATATTCTCCTGCCGGAAACCCGCTGGGATGGTGTTCTCCATCACCACCGTATTGCCCGGTTGGTTCACGGCAAAATAGGGCTCGGCGGTCACGATCATGCCGAAAGTCTGCAGGTCGGTAATCGCTTTGACGTGGCTGCTGCGGTGGTCCAGCACCAGTTCGCCCAGATTGACGGCACGTCCCTCAGGGGAGACCGCCCACAGTACGTACGTCAGATACTCCAGGCCGAATCGCGTGGGATCGTCAAGGTTCTCGAACTTGGCGTCGATCTCGATGCTGCTCTTTTTGCCCTCAACCTTGGCTTCGCCGGAAGCGCTGGCCAGCAGATCGGTCCCGCGAAAACCAATCGTGACGGCCTCGCCGCGTAACCGGTAGTTAACGGCTTTGGTGGTACGGGAAACGCTGCCCGCCGGCGCAACGGCAGGCTGGCCCTGCGCGGCCACGATGGCAGCGCCCATCCACAGGAGTCCGTAAACAGCCAGGTGTTTTCTCATGGCATGCCTCGCTACACGTTTTTATGAAACTGGTCGGGTATAGCTTAATGTGCCTTATGGGCACGCGCAAGAACGTTCGACGCTGTACTATCGCAACGTTTTGGCCTGGGAAGACTCGTTTGCGCGATCAAGCGCGACTCGCGTCGGCTTCTATGACTGGCCGCAGGAGGATTCGCCGATCATGAACCGGCCCGCGTGGTTTGGGGTCGCCGGCGTTGCCGCGACTTGGCCGCTTTCGCTGGTCGCGAAGGCGCAACGGCCGGTGGTCCCGGCAGACACAGGGGCTGCCGTAAGCGTGTAATTCGCGTCCGGATGGTTACCGTCACCCACCAAATCAAAGGTATAGCCATCCTTGAGACCGCTGGTAAGCGCGTCATCCATGATGAGGCAGGAATTGGTCTTGCTTGTGGTCTCGCAGTTACTGCCATGGCTACCCAGGTCTGCGAGGTTGCCGGCATATCCCACCTCGGGGTAAGCGTTGGCGTATACAACCTCAGCAGTGTGGATGGCGCCCATCGAAGCTACGGCGGCAGCCTCATTGGCCCGCATCCGCGCCTGAAGCATGCTGGGAATAGCGATAGCAGCAATCACCATGATTACCATCACCACCACCAGAATTTCCACAACGGAAAAACCGCTGGCGAAAGGCCGATGGACGCCGGATTTGGCCCTTACTCTTGACATAGCACTTGGGTAAGAGCAGTAGCATAAACCAAAAATGCCCGGCCAAGCCTCAAATAATTTTCTTAGAATACGCATTCCAGGCAGCCTGGCATGGGAGGTAAAAGCATTGAATTCAGCGATTTAAGATCACTCGCGTGATTGGTCCAACATTGGCGTGAGAGGTACGGCTGCCCTGTTCCTGCAGGAAGGTCCATGCGGCGGACGCAGGCCATCGATTTTCGCCTCATGTTCCTCATTCCTTTTGACTTGTTGACGCTGCTGGCCAGGATGGAATCGGTATTAGGCAGCAGTCAGGTCATTGCCGGAAGCAGCCTTGGCCATTAAGCCTGGGGCCGTTCGCGAGGAAGTCTGTACCGCCTCTTGATTCACTCCGTTCATTCGCGCCGGGCGGTAGGGCAGGAAAAGCACGAAGCAAGTGCCATGGTGCTGAGTCTCTACGCTGCTCCGGACGCGAATCGTGCCGCCATGTTTTTCGACGATCCCCTGGCTCACCCACAGTCCCAGCCCGGCGCCCTTGGTTTCTTTGGTACTGAAGAACGGTTCAAAAATCCGGGGCAGGTTCGCTGGCTGGATCCCAGGGCCGTTGTCGGCGACAGTGATTTGAATGCCCTGTTGTTCAAGAGCGTTGTGGGTCTGCTTTACGCGGACAGACACCGTGCCGGTAGCAGTCACGGCCTCAAGCGCGTTTAAGACCAGGTTGGAAAACACTTGACGCAACTCGCCGGGGAATCCCGCCAGCTGCCCCCCTCGATATTGTTTGTGAATGCCGATGTGGCTCTTTTCGATTTTCGCGTCGTAGGCGGAGAGGACCTCGTCCAGCAACCGGGGTATGGAAGTCATCACCGGCACTCCAAGCTCGCGGTAGAACCCCAGAGTCTGCTTGGTGATATGCACCACTCGTGCCAGTTCCGCCTCGGCAGTTTTCACATACTCCATGGCTGGTTCGGGCACCTGCTTGCTGGTACGAAGAATGTAAAGAGCATTGGTGACGGCGGCCAGTGGGTTGTTGATCTCGTGGGCGATACTTGCTGCCAACCGCCCGGTGGCCGCCAGTTTTTCCGAACTGCGCAAAGCTTCTTCCGCCATCTTGCGCGCGGTAACGTCCATGGCCACACCCAGCATTCGCACCGGCGTATTTCCGATCATAATGGTGCGGCCACGCGCCTCCAGCCAATGGATGCTTTTGTCAGACAAGATCACGCGATACTGGATCTCGTATTCACCGTTGGCCGCGACCGCCTGGCTGATGGACTCATGTACTTGCCTTCGGTCGTCGGGATGAATGCTCTCCATCCAGCTTTCGTACCGGCCGTCAAACGTGTCGGCCCCGCAGCCATGCAGGCGGCGAATCTCGTCGGACCAAACCAGCTCTCCGTTCTCCAGGTCCCATTCCCATATACCGATGCCGACGCACTGCTGCGCCAGTTGCATGCTCTCTTTGCTGCGTTCCAGCGCCTCTTGTGTACGCATGGTCTCGGCAATCTGCTCCTGGGCTTCGCGGTAGAGCCGGACGTTGTCAATGGCCACGGAAGCCATGTGCGCCAGTTGCACGAGGATGGCCTCATCGTCGGGAGTAAACTCCCCGCCGATCTTGTGGGAGAGATGAATCAGCCCCAGGTTCCTGCCATCACGCGTGACCAGGGGAGCCGCCAGCCAGCCGTGGTTCGACCCTGGATCCGCCTTGGCCCATGGCCGGTTTCCGTTCGTGGCCGTCTTCAGCCGGACTGGCTTGTTCAACGTGCACGCCAGCATGAGCATCTCCGAGTTCGCCTGCGGAAACTCAAAAGCAGGCTGGCCTTCGGCCGCAGAGAAGCAGGTCATGCTCTGTTGCCAGGCGCCTTTGGCCAGCAAAGTGGTGAAGGCCCGGTGAGCCCCGACGATATTCCTGGCCTGGTCGGTGATCGCCTGAAGCAAAGAATCGAGCGAAAGCGCGGAGTGAATCTGCACCGATGCTTCTGCGAGCGCGCGCAGGACTACGGTACGCTGTTGCTCGGCTGCAAGAGTCTGCAGCGAATCGCGATAACGCCGGGCATTGTCCAGTGCGTTCGCGGCTTGGAGCGCATACAGGTTTACCAGCCTTGTTTGGCGTTCACTGGGAGAATGCGGATTGCGGAAGAACGCAGCCACCACTCCCAGCGGTTCGCCTTTGGCGTTGACAATCGGCGCGCTGAAAACCGCCTGGAAACCGACTTGTTCGGCCGCATCGACAAACGGAAAATACGTTCCCGGCCGGTTGATGTCTTCCACTAAGACCGACCGGTCCAAAGAAAAGAAGGAAGTAGAAAACTTCCCGAACAGGTTAATCTGCCCGGCATTGAAGCCGGCAAAAGTCTCTACCTGCAAGAAACCACTGCTCCGCTCGGGCAGCAGCAACAGCAACGCCAAGTCCGTTTTGAGGAGCGCGGCAATCGAGGTGAGTATGTCGTTCAGCAGTTGCTGCAGTTCCAAGTTGCTGGAAAGCCGCACGCTTAGATTATGGAAGCCTCTCAGGTCGGTGCGCTGTACCTCTAATTCTTCGCGAAGCCGTGCCAGATCGCCGCTCAATCCTTCCGCAAGCAAAGCCGACGCCGACCATTTTTCGCGCGCATAACCTATAGTCAGGACCAGCGCTGCCGGAATCAGCGACCAGAGCGCGCTGGCCCAGCCCCATGCTCTCGGCGCATGCAGATACAAAAACAAATTGCGCGCTGCCATGTTCAAGACCAGGGCGATTACCGCCAGCCGCATGCCGCCGACAGCGGCGGAAAGGCACGCCGCCAACGTGAAGAACAGCACGGCTTCATAGGAACGGGGAAAGAAATAATTCGAACAAATCCACGCGACAACAGGCAGGCACATGATGAGGAACCACGCGCCCAAACGTCGGCGAACGGTAGGGGAGTGATGCATTTTACTTCTCCTGCTTCTCTCGAAAACCGCAGCACGCCTGGGAACAAACCAAAGTTGCCGAGAAGGATAGCATGTTTCTAAAGAACTCAGAAACTAAACGCCGATCCTCGGGCGTTAGACTGGCTGGAATGCCACTTGTGAGACAAATTCTAGAGAGTCTCACCTTTACTTTAAAGGCACCTGGGCTACAACGATTCATAGGGTGTCGTGGCGCGAAAATGAAGCCGTTATAGCGGTTCATCTCGATGTTGTAGCACAGCCTAAAAACTTTCTAATTAGAATTCTTTTATGCAAGATCATGGATCGTCAATACGTTGTCCCAAAATGGAACTGACATGAAACGTTGACGCTTTGCGCGGTCCGTTTCCTCGTTTCTCAGATCTTCACGGGACCAGGCTTGCGGGCTCCGTCCATTTGACTCCACGTCTCCAACGTTTTGTTGTGCATGCCGTGTATGTCTCTTCTAGGGTTCGACGGGTTGGGCGGCGAGTATGCAGGCTGAACTCGCGCATTTCACCACTGGCTGGCACTCGAGCCGGAGTTACATGTTTCAGCGGAATGAGTAGAATTGCGGGATAGGCTTAAAGATTTTGAGAGCAAGCTTCGGATAGCCTCCGCTGTCGCCGTTTCCTAGACTGGTTTGCGGAGAAAAAAATGCAGACCATTTCCAATCCCGATCAACAATGGACTCTGGTGCTGGCACGAGATTTCAGTGCCGACGGCCAGTTCGTCTACGCGGTAAAGTCAACGGGCATTTTCTGCCGGCCATCGTGCCCGAGCCGGCGGCCGCGCCGCGAACTGGTGGAATTCTTTCGTTCCCCGGCGCAAGCCCAGGACGCTGGATACCGGCCTTGCCGGCGCTGCACGCCCACCGAGCGCAATCCTCAACTGCGACGAGTAGAAGCGGCGTGCCGTTATATCGACGAAAACCTGGATACGGCCATCAGTCTCTCCGCGGTGGCGCGCCGCGCCGGCGCCAGCCCTTTTTATTTTCAGCGGATGTTCAAGAGAATTCTCGGCATCAGCCCGCGTCAATATCAACAGGCGCGCCGCGCCGGAAAGTTCAAGAGCGCGCTCAAGAGCGACGCGAGTATCACGGACGCCATTTACGAGGCTGGATACGGCTCGAGCAGCCGCGCCTATGAGAGCATTCCCGCGCAGCTGGGCATGACTCCCTCAGCGTTCCGAAGCCGCGGCCAGGGCGCTGCCATCCGTTACTCCATCCTTTCTACGGACCTGGGCAAGCTCCTGGTGGCCGCCACTGAGCGTGGCCTGTGCGCGGTACGGTTCGGCACGACCGATGCCGCGCTGCTCCGCGAGCTTCGCCAGGAACTTGGCGCAGCAGCGATTGAGCGTGATGACCGTGCTCTGCAGCCGCTTACCGCCCACGTCCGGGAACTGCTGCGGGGCGCGCAAAATCCTTCGCGAATTCCTCTGGACATCCGCGGGACGGCGTTTCAACAACAGGTGTGGGACGCCCTGCGCCGCATTCCTCGCGGCGAAACCCGCAGCTACTCGGAGATCGCCACTGCCGTCGGCCGGCCTAAAGCGGTGCGTGCTGTAGCCGGCGCCTGCTCGGCAAATCCGGTTGCTGTCGTTGTCCCGTGCCATCGCGTGGTGCAAAAGGACGGCGGTCTGGCCGGTTATCGCTGGGGTGCAAAACGCAAGGCGGCGTTGTTGCAGAGCGAAGGGGCACGCCCGGTCGGCACGTAGTGGCAGGATTCTGTTCTGGAAAAACGTGGGCCGGCGGAGTTAGCATAGTCAAAGAACCTCATGCTGGTCATTACCCTCAATGTGAACGGAACCGAGCGCAAGACAGAGGCTGCGCCCGGCGAGTCTCTGCTTTCCGTCCTGCGCAACCGCTTGGGCCTTACCGGGACCAAGTACGGTTGCGGTGAGGGCGAATGCGGGGCCTGCACGGTGTTGCTGCGCGGCAAGTCGATCCGTTCCTGCCGCGTTCCCGCCGCGTCCGTCACCGGCAG
>CAZFRV010000217.1:0-4681 GCA_964521445.1 uncultured Acidobacteriaceae bacterium | reverse complement strand
AGCACGACAAAAAATCCGAGCAACATGGGTTTGACGTCTCTGGGAAGCGGCGCCGCGGTACCTGCCAGGAATAAGGTCACGCGCCTGCCTTTGTCGGCGCGCAGCAGGGCCGAAGAGTCTTGCTCGTCGAGATGACGCGTTGTCGCGTCGAGAGCGGCTTCCGCGGAATCAATCGTGACACCGGGGGCCAGGCAGATCAGGGCCAGGAACTCTTTTGCCGTGCGTTGATGCAGCACGTCATTCGCGAGCTCCGGAGCCAGCGCGGCCGGCACTGTGATGGGGACGAAAAGCTCAGACGGATTGATGGATAGGACGCCGTTGAAGTTTTTCGGAGTGATTCCCACAATCGTCGCGGGTTGTCCGTTCAGGCGAAGCGTTTGTCCCACCGCGTCGGGAGAGGCGTTGAGGCGATTGCGCCAGAAACGATCGCTGATTACCACCACCGGCGCATCGCCAGGCTTGTCCAGGGCAGGGCTGAGCACTCTTCCGCTCTGTGGTGCGACTCCTAGCACGGAAAAATAATCGGCTGATACAAGTTGTCCGAAGACGCGCTCCGGCGTCGCGCTCACGTCACTTTGGAAGGTGACATTGAATGGGATACCGGTCTGCAATGCGGCTACCCCGGCGAACAGGTTCTTTTGCTCCCGGTATTGCTCGATATAATAGTACGAGACGGCCTTCTCCGGCATTACCAACCGTCCGGCATTCGCAGCCGCCGGCAGCTCACGAAATAACAGCTGAAATTTCGAGTTGTAGACGTATGTGGTCACGCCCATGCCGAGCCCCAGCGAAATGATGCCGACTAGCGCGAATCCGGGCGACTTGATCAGTCCGCGCAACGCATAGCGCATGTCTTGGCGCATCTCCGTCAGGTATTCCATCGGCACCCGAATCGCAATGTCTGCGAGCAACTGGATCAGTCCGGCAACTCCATGCCGTCTGGCAATGTCTTCCACGACATCCTCCCCGAGTTGCATCACTTCGGCGCCATAAGCCAATTTGAATTCGTGGGGAAAAGCCCGGGCCAATCGCCGGTAGATGCGAGATGCAAAACTCATTGCGTTACCATGCCTTGCTTCACTTGAATTGTGCGAACTAGTTCCTGCAAGCGTTCACATTCGGCGTCGAGCACGCGGCTGCCAAGAGTCGTGAGCCGGTAATAGCGGCGGCGCGCATCGTCCAATTCCGGCGCCGGCCGTTCGTCGGATTCCTCGATCAGGCCGGCCTCGATCAGGCGCTTGATCGACCCGTACAGGGTCGCCGGCCACAACCGCACTTTTCCGGTCGTGCGCTGCAGGACCTCCTGCATGATCCCGTATCCGTGCTGCTCTCCGCCTGCGAGCGTGAGCATGATGTGGAACCACTGGCTCTTGAGTGGAATGAACCTTTGAAGATCGACATCAGTCATGGAAAGAATATATATCACGCAATATACATATTTCCAGAGTCGAATTCATCTGGAGCGATTGTTCTCCCAGAAAGAGGTACTTACCCTCCTGTAAAACATACACTAAGAAGTATGCATGTGTAATTCTATGAAATTGAAAATAAAAGACTTATTATGGCATCTTTCGTGCATGAGCCATCCTCGGCAGCGCGCCACACTGCCTGGAGCAGTTAAAAAATGAAAGCGCGGTCTTGGCGGCAGTTCTCGGTGCCGGTATTGCTGACGATGCTGGTGGCGTTGGTTGGCTGCGGGTTGGGGGCTCAGGCCCCCGAGGGTGCCGGTGGCGGGCAGCAGTTGCCGTTTACCGAAAACAAGCCTTCGGTTGTGGCGGCGAACACTACTATCTATGTCCGGCTGCGGGAGCCTGTTACCGCCACGGCACAGCCGGGTCAGACCTTTGCCGCCGTTCTCGACGAGCCCTTGTTGGTGGATGGCCAAACCGTGGCCCCGCAGGGCGCTGAGATCACCGGCAAGGTGCTGGCGGCACGCGAGTCCGGGCGCCTGCATGCCGCCGGATACGTACGCATTACGCTCTCCTCAATCGCCTTGAACGGCAAGACCATCGCCATCCAGACCAACAGTGCCATTGCCGGCGGCGGCAGCTTCAAGAACCGCGACTTCAGTTTCATGAGGAGCGGAACGGATGGATCTCCATCGCAGTCCTTCCAAGCCACCGATTCCTCGGCCGCCACCGGCAGGAAAGAAGCCGGCTTCGACACCGACCGCCGCATCGGCTTCCGTCTCACCCAGCCGCTGAACATCGGCTAAAGTCTACCGGTACATCCCACTTGTTTTTGTTTGCAATATCGCTCACGGTGGTGCCCCCGGGGAGTCTGATGGCTTGACGTCAGGAAATCACCGGCCGACAGGAGTCTTATGGAGCGCTTTGCTCAGGACCTTCGTTTTGCGTTGCGTAGCCTGATGAAGTCAGGCCGTTTTACCGCGACTGCCCTGATCACCCTGGTTCTGGGCATTGCCGCCAATATTGCCATCTTCACCTTCGTGGATGCGGCGCTCATCCGGCCCTTGCCCTACCGCGATGCCGCGCGCCTGTACGAGGTGTACGAAACCCGGCACATGGAGGTGTTCACCCAGTTTGAGGCGTCCTATCCTGACTTCCTCGATTGGCGGGCGCAGAACCAGGTTTTTGATTCTCTAGCTGCGTACCAGCAAAATCAGGTGCTGCTGCGGGGAAAGGGAACGCCGCAGGTAGTGGATTCCGCCGTAGCTACCGACAATTTCTTCGGCACGTTAGGCGTACAGCCCGCTTTCGGCCGCGACTTCCGGTTGGGAGAAGACCTGGCCGCAGCCCCGCGTACCGCGATTATCAGCTACGGTTGGTGGCAAAAGCAGTTCGCGGGCAAGCTTGAAGCCATTGGGCAAACGATCTCCCTGGACGACGCGCCGACCACCATCATCGGCGTGCTGCCGGCGAATTTCCACTTTGCTCCGGTCGGCGATCCCGATATCTGGCTGACCACCCATGCCGAACAGGACATGCTACTTCGCCGCAACCTGCACTGGTTGAACGTTGTGGGACGGCTCAAGCCCGGCGTCTCCAAAGACACTGCCGCGGCCGCGATGAACGTGGTTGCCGAGCGGCTCGAGCAGCAGTTTCCGCAATCCAACCATGATCTGCGTACGGCTGTGGTGCCGTTGACTGAGGTCATCGTGGGACAGATTCGCCCCATCTTGCTGGTCTTGCTGACCTCGGTGGCTCTGTTGCTGTTGATCGCTTGCGCCAATGTGGCCAACCTCCTTCTGGCGCGCTCCGTGGACCGCAGCCGGGAGATGGCGATTCGTACTGCCTTGGGCGCCAGCCGCTCCCGTCTCATTGCGCTCATGCTCACCGAAGGACTGGCGCTCTCGCTCACCGGCGCCATCCTGGGACTGGTGCTGGCGCATTGGATCGTCAAGGGACTCGCGGCCATGATTCCGGTGGCGTACATGGATACCATGCCTTACCTGAAGCACATGGGCCTCGACGGGCGGGTACTCCTGTTCACGCTGGTTCTGGCCCTGTTAACCGGAGTCATGTTCGCGCTGGCGCCGGCCGTGCGGGCTTCGCGCGCTGAGGTGCAGGGCGCGCTCAAAGAGGGCTCACGAAGCTCCGCGGCCGGACCGTGGCGGCGTTTTGCGTCTGGGCTGGTGGTATTTGAGGTGGTGCTGGCCATGGTGTTGCTAGCCGGTTCCGGCCTCCTGGTGAAGAGTTTGTACCGTTTGCTGCGCGTGGACCCTGGCTTTGAACACAGCCACCTGCTGGGCGTGGGCGTGGCCTTGCCGGACGCCAAGTACCCGCAGCCCGCGCAACAATTGGAAGCCCATCACGCCCTGCTGGATCGCATCCGCGCCTTGCCTGGAGTGGTTTCCGTGGGCAGTAGCAGCATGTTGCCGGTTTCGAATGGCGGCAATACCAACCTGGTGCGTATCGAAGGCCAACCCGTGGTGGGAGAAGGCCGTGAGGCCAACAGCCGCACCGTAGACCAATACTATTTTCAGACGCTGCAAGCGCAGTTGCTGGCCGGGCGCTGGTTCAGCGACCAGGACAATGCGTCCGCGCCACAACGCGTGATCGTCAACAAGACCTTTGCCGATCTCTTCCTGAACGGCCTGGATCCGCTGATGCAACAGGTGGTCCTGACATACTCGCCAAAGGAGAAGCCACGGCAGATCATCGGCGTAGTGCGCGACGTGAAAGAGGGTCCGCTGGACGCGGCCAGCCGCCCGGCGATCTATTTCCCCATGGAGGCTAGGCCGCGCACCTACGTGAACCTGGTGGTTCGCACCGCCCAAAAACCGGAAGCTGCGATCGAAGAGGTCCAGGCCGCCATCCACCAGATGGATCCCGACGCCGTGACGGTTGGCGTGCAAACCATGGACGACCGCATCCAGCGTTCTCCGGCCGCCTTTCTGCATCGCTACCCGGCGTGGCTGGCGGGCGGCTTTGCGGTGCTGGCCCTGCTTCTGGGAAGCATCGGACTTTACGGACTGGTGGCTTACTCGGTCAGCCAGCGCACGCAGGAGATCGGCATCCGCATGGCCCTGGGGGCGCAGCGAGCGAACGTGCTCACGTTGATTCTGCTGGAGGGCGTGCGACTGATCGTTCCCGGTGCGATTCTCGGAGTTCTGGCAGCCATTGGCGCAGGATATCTGATGCGCAGCATGTTGTTCGGCGTGACTGCCTGGGACCCCGCCATTCTCGCGGTTGTGACTGGATTGCTGGCCGGCGTAACC
>CAZFRV010000216.1:0-8587 GCA_964521445.1 uncultured Acidobacteriaceae bacterium | reverse complement strand
CGCAAGCCGCCAGTTCAGTTTTGATCGTTCGAAAGTAGCGGGGTCCTCGGGATCGGGGACGGTTTCAAACTGAAAGCCAAGTTCCGCGAGTTCCTTGCGGCGTCCTTCGCGGGCCGCTTTCTGCAGCAGCGGATCGCCATAGTCGACAAAGAACAGGAAAGGATTCTGTTCGTCGTATTCCTGGCCCATGAAAAGCAAGGGCGTCTGCGGAGCCAGCAGAAGCAGGGCCGCAAGCAGCAGTCGCGCGCCGAAGGGGATAAGCGCGGTCAGCCGCTCGCCTCCAGGGCGGTTGCCGACCAGGTCGTGGTTTTGCAGGCAGATCACGTGCGCGGGAGCCGGGAGATCTTGCGCCGGCGTCCCCCGCGGAAGCCCGTTCCAGTACTGGAACGGCTGGCCCTGAAAAACAAATCCTTCATTCAGTGCACGGACGATCTGCTCCGGCCGGCCGAAGTCCTGATAATAACCAACGCGTTCACCGGTGAAGAAAGCATGGACCGCGTGCTGGAAATCGTCACTCCACAGGGCGTCGAAGCCGTAGCCGCCCAGCGCCCGCGGGCGCACGATTTTTTCTTCGTTGCGATCGGTCTCGGCGATCATGCACACGTTCCGTCCCAGCTCGCGCCCGAGCAAAGTTGCGTTCTCGGCGATCTCCGCGAGAATATGCCTGGGCGAATCATCCAGGATGGTCTGCACCGCGTCCAGCCTCAGGCCGTCGATGTGATACTCACGAATCCAGTAGAGGGCGTTCTCGACCACATAATCGCGGACCGCCTGGCAGCATTCCTGGTCGTAGTTGATGGCCTCGCCCCAGGGGGTCTGGTGCCGGTCAGTGAAGTAGGGGCCGAACAGGCGCAGGTAGTTGCCCTCATTGCCCAGGTGGTTGTACACCGCGTCGAGCATGACCGCGAGGCCGGCCGCGTGGGCGGCATTGACAAGCCGGCGCAACCCCTGGGGGCCGCCGTAACTGGCTTGCACCGCGTAGATGGAAACGCCATCGTAGCCCCAGTTGCGTGTCCCCGGAAACGCAGCGACGGGCATCAGCTCAATCATGGTGACGCCGAGCTGCTTGAGATAAGGAAGCTTCTCGATCGCGGCATCGAATGTGCCTTGCGGAGTAAACGCGCCCACATGCAGCTCGTAGACAATGCAGTGCTCGAGCCGTAGACCGCGCCAGCCGTGGTCGGTCCACGCGAAGGCTGCCGGATCCACGATCTCGGTGGGACCGTGCACGCCCTCGGGCAGAAATCGCGAGACCGGATCGGGAACCGGCTTGTTCTCGTCCACGATGCAGAAGTATCGGTCGCCGGCGCGCGCGGAGACCTGCAGGACGAAATGTTCGCCTTCCCGGCGCATCTCCCAATCCCGCGTTGTTTCTTGGCGCATCAAGCGCAACGTGATGCGCTTGGCCGACGGCGCCCAGACGCGGAATTCAGCAAAGTCGTCTTCGAGCCGCGCCCCGAGCATGGATTCTCCGATTTTGATTGTCCGCGGGTTCTTCACGTAAAGTGAGACGGACCGCTCATCCACCAGGATGCTTGGTCAACAATGTCTGATCCAATGATGCTTGATCCCACGAGGAAGGTTCTCATCTTAGCCTCATCGTCGCCGCGACGGCAGGAGCTGCTGCGTGAGGCCGGCATTGTCTTTGACGTCCATCCAGCACACACTCCAGAAGAGAGGAACGCCGGCGAGACGGCTCTCGAATACGCCTGCCGCCTGGCGCAGGAGAAGGCGCAAGCAGTGGCGGGTGATTTCCCGGGTCGTTACATTCTGGGCGCCGATACGATCGTGGTGGTCGACGGTGAAATCCTGGAGAAGCCCCGCGACGCGAGCGATGCCGCGCGCATGCTTCGCCTGCTCTCCGGCCGCGGCCACCAGGTCATCACTGCGGTTTGCCTGGTGACGCCGCAACGGCGCTCCCACACCCGTTCCGCGATCACGCTAGTATCTTTTCGCGACGTCAGCGAGGAGGAAATTCAGCACTATATTGCCGGCGGCGAACCCATGGATAAGGCCGGCGCCTACGCTATCCAGGGTGGCGCGGGCCCGTGGGTCCAGGGCATCGAAGGGGACTATACAAACGTGGTTGGGCTACCCGTGACGATAGTCAAAGAGATGTTAAGTGAAAGCGGATTGAAGTGATGCGGAAGGAGCGAAGTTACTTCTTATCGGCCGGCGGGGCAGGCTGGACGGGGTTACCCTCGCTATCCTTCATCGCGCCTTTGAAGTTGCGTATCGCGTCACCCAGGCCCTTACCCAGATCGCCCAGCTTGCTCGGCCCAAAGAAGATGAGGGCAATCACCAGGATGATCAGCAGTTCCGGTACACCAAGTTTTCCACCAAACATGTTTTACTCCATCCGGAACCGCCGGACTAAAGAGCGTTCCGTTCTCTTAAAAGGGTAGTATTTCCAGATGATTCTAGGCCATCCGGGGGCGGGAGTCAAAGAATCATTGTTAGCCGAAAAGGCTGCCGGAGCGCCACGGCTTCGCTTAAGTCGTTATAAGTCATACACTTGCGAGAAGACTAGCCAACAATGCGGTGCGCCGCGGCAACTCCTCCAGCAGAATCGATTCATGGGCGGCGTGAGCGCCTTCGCCGACCGCGCCCAGACCGTCTAATGTGGGGATTCCCAACGCCGAGGTGAAGTTGCCGTCAGAACCGCCGCCGGTGGCCGATTCTTCCAGCGCCATCCCCAGCTTGCCGGCCTGCTCACGCGCAATGCCAAACAGCCGCGCCGTGCCCTCGGTCCGCTCCATGGGCGGACGGTTCACAGCGCCGCTGACCTCGAGTGTACACTCGGGATCGAACGGCCGGAGCGCTGCGAACTTCTGTTCGAGTTCGCGCGCGTCGCCGGCGCGGGCAATGCGGATATCCACTTCCACCCGGGCCTCGGCCGCCACTACGTTGGTGCGCGTGCCGCCGCGGATGACGCCGGGATTCACTGTGATCCCGCGGCTGAGATCGGTGAACTTCGAAACCTCGAGCACCTGGCGGGCCAGTTCCACGATAGCGCTGTGCCCTTTCTCAAAATCCACGCCGGCATGCGCCGCCCGGCCGCGCACGTGGATGGTAAAACCGCCCACGCCCTTGCGCGCGGTCTTCAGATGTCCGTGCACTCCCTGGCCCGGCTCCAGCACCAGGACGGCTTCGCATCGTTTGGCCGTAGCCTCGACGATGGGGCGGCCAGTTTCGCTCCCCACCTCTTCGTCGGTGTCCAGCAGCACCACCACGGGACGATGATCGTCGCGGTTCAAGCGGCGCAGCGCGCGTACGGCGAACATCATCATCACAATGCCCGCCTTCATGTCCAGGACTCCCGGCCCGAAGGCGCGTCCACCCTCGACGCGGAAGGGCATCTTGGCCAGCGTTCCCAGCGGCCACACGGTATCAAAGTGGCCGAGCAGCAGCAGCGGTCTGGCGCCGGCGCGTCCGGGAAACTCCGCATACAGATGGTCGCCGTATTTTTCCGTCGGATAAAGTTTGACCTTGCCCCCCATGCGTTCTAACTCGCGCGCCAGGTAGGCGCCCAGGTTGTCCACTGCGGCCTTGTTGTCGCTGGGCGACTCGATCTCGACCATCTGCCTGAGCAACTCCAGCATCTCGGACTGATTCTCCCGGCAGAATTCAAGGAGCGGCGCGTTGGATAGGTTGGGACTGGTCATGTGAAGAGGAAATGATAAACCGCTGGGCTGCGGATGGGCCAATCACCCAAGTAAATGCACCTGCCCCGCGCGAATCGGCCACCCAGGAGCCAGGGTCAATGTCGAACTCATCGGTTACCGCCCAGGGCCTTGATGAATTCATAGTAGAAATCCACGCCGTCGTAGAAGTCCTTGACGCCAATGCGTTCGTCTTTGCCGTGAGCGCGGTCGTCATCCACATCAGTAAATATGCCGGGGACGCCATACGCGGGAATACCGGCGATGCGGAGATACTTGCCGTCGCTGGCGCCGTTGTCCATCACCGGCACGATGGGCAGGCCGCCGTACAGCCGGGCGCTCAGACCTTCCAGCGTGTGCACGATCGCCGGGTTGATCGCCGAGGCGGGCGCGGGCACGGCTTCACCCACCACGCTCACCGATATCCGGTCATCCGCCAGAACACGCTTCAAGGTGTTCTGCACATTCTGCAACGAATCCTGGGGCAGCATGCGGCAGTTCACATTGGCGGCGGCCGTCTGGGGCAGAGCGTTGTTCGCGTGACCGCCCTCCAGTCTCGTGGCCACGCAGGTGGTGCGCAGGAGCGCATTGTAATAAGGAGAGGCCGACAACCGCCGTGCGGCCGCTTCTGCCTTCGCCGGATCGGAGCCAGTCACCGCGCGAAAGTCGGCGGCGGTGGCGGGGGTTTCCAGAGCCGCGGTGCGCTCGAAGAAGCCGCGCGTGGTCTCATTCAAACTTACGGGAAAATCAAACGCCGCCAGCCGCGACAAGCCCTGCGCGAGATGGTAAATGGCGTTCTCGCCTTTTACCGGACGCGAACTGTGACCGCCGTTGCTCTTCACCTCCAGGCGAAAGTCAACATAGTTCTTCTCGCTGGTCTGCATGCCCAAGAGCAGGCGCTTGCCCTTCTTGGCTTCAAAGTTGCCGGCGTCAGTGTTGATACAGTACTCGGAGTCAATCAACTCGCGATGGTTCTTGGCCAGCCACTGCACGCCGTTCGATTCTCCGCCTTCTTCGTCGGCAGTGAGCGCCAGAATCAGGTCGCGGGAGGGCGCGAAGCCTTCTTTCCTGAGACGCAGGAAGTTCTCTACTAGAAACGTGTCGCCTTCCTTGATGTCGGAAGTACCGCGGCCATAGAAGAAACCGTCGACCTCATTCAGCTTGAAAGGGTCCAAGTTCATGGACCAGTCCTGGCGCAGCGCTTGCACTACATCCAGATGGGCGAGAAACAAGATCGGCTTGCCTTGCCCATGTCCGTGCAGCCGCACCACCAGGTTTTTCTTATCGGGCAGCGGCCCAATGACGTTGATGTCTTCGGCAGGAAAGCCCGCCGCGCGAAAACGAGCGGCCATAGCCTCGGCTGCGGTAGTGACATTGCCGGCAGGCGTGTCAGTGGTGTTGATCTCAATAAGCTCTTTAAAAATGTCCCGGGCGATCTGGTGTTCCGGAGTAAGGGCCGTCTGCTGGGCAGGGCTCCAAGACAAAGCACTGATGACGAAAAGGAGGACGAAAGGAAGTTTGTTCATTGTGCATGGATTATAAATTCCCGGACGTACACCAGGCTGCGCAAGCCGATCCACCGAGCAAGAGTCAGAGCAAGAAATGCCCACAAAGGACCTCGCTCAATGCGCGTAAAAGCTTTCTAGTAGACACTCTACATAATATGGTGTAGAGTATCTACGCAATGAGCCGAAAGCCGCAGTCCCGCATGGAGCTTCTGCAAGGCACGCTTGACGTGCTCATCCTGCGCACCCTGGTGGCAAGCCCCGCACACGGACACGCTATCGCCAAGCACATCCAGCGAACCTCGGAGGACCTGCTGCAGGTTGAGACCGGATCGTTATATCCGGCGCTCCATCGATTGGAGGCACAAGGCTGGATCGCGTCCTCGTGGCAGCTGTCCGACAAAGGCAAGCGAGCCAAGTACTACCATCTGACGCCGCAGGGACGCAAACAACTCTTGAGCGAACAATCGAAATGGGAGGCCTTTTCCCGCGCCATGGGCTTGATCTTGAAACCGGGAAATCAGGAGGGGTGATGAGATCGTTCATCCGCAAGTTGATGTGGTTGACTCAACGCCGCCACAAGGAGGCCGAACTCCGCCAGGAACTCCAGTTCCATCTTGAAGAAGAAGCCGAAGAGCGCCGCGAAGAAGGGGTCTCTCAGGAGGAGGCAGGCTGGGCGGCGCGACGCGAACTGGGCAACGTCACCTTATTAGAGGAGAACATGCGTGCGGTATGGATTTCGACATTCTGGGCACAGCTGATTCAGGATGTTCGTTACGCTGTACGCATGATGCGCAAGAATCCCGCCTTCACCGTCCTGGCCACGCTGCTGCTTGCGCTCGGAATCGGAGCTAACACCGCCATCTACAGCTTCATGGACGCGCTGTTGCAGCGGTCGCTGCCGGTGACCGATCCGCAATCGCTCGCGGTGCTCAACTGGCACCTTACTGGCAAGAAGAGGGTTGATGACTCCGTCGTGCATGGCGCCAGCGGCTACTACTATGACGATCCCAAAAACGGCACGACGACGGGGATTTTTCCGTACCCGGCCTTCGAGCTTCTGCGCAAGTCCAACGACGTGTTTTCCGTCCTGTTCGCGTATCGTCCCTCCAGCAGGCTGACCGTAATGGTCCAAGGTCAGGCCGAGGTGGTAAGCGGCGAGTATGTCTCGGGCGACTACTTTCGCGGGTTGGGGCTGGCCCCGGCGGCGGGGCGTTTGATCGTCGGCGATGACGATCGCGTCGGCGCGCCCGCTGTCGCGGTGCTCAGCTACGGATTCGCGCAAGCACGGTTCGGCGATGCCGCCCGGGCGGCGGGCCAGCCAGTGATGATCAACAATGTTCCCTTCACGGCGATTGGGGTGGCGCCGCGTAGGTTCTTCGGCGTGGATCCGGCGAAGGCGCCGGACTTCTATCTTCCTCTGCACACAGATTTCCTCGTGGATTCCGAGCGGGACCCGAGCCCCACTCCCGGCGGACGCTATCTCAACGAGCACTATTACTGGATCGAAATGATGGCACGGCTGCGGCCGGGCGTCACCCTGGAGCAGGCACAGGCGGCTGTGGGGCCGGTCTTTGAACAGTGGGTGGCGGGTACAGCGACCAGCGATCTGCAGCGGAAGAATCTGCCGGAATTCCTGCTCCGCGAGGGTGCGGGCGGGCTGAACCGCCTGCGCCGCGAGTATTCGCAGCCGTTCCTCATGTTGTGGGCGCTCGTGGCCTTGATCCTGGCGATCGCGTGCGCGAATGTCGCCAACCTGCTGCTGGCGCGGGCGACCTCGCGCAGGCGCGAGATGGCCGTGAGGCTCAGCTTGGGGGCCGGACGATGGCGCGTGATCCGGCAGTTGCTGACGGAGAGCTTATTGCTCGCCTCCGTCGGCGGGGCGGCAGGGATTCTCGTTGCGATCTGGGGAGTCCGGGCTCTGACGCTCCTGCTCGCCGGCGGAAACGATCACTTCACGCTGCACGCGGAGTTGAATTGGCACGTGCTTGCGGCCGCAGCGGCTCTGACGATGATTACGGGGCTGTTGTTCGGGCTGGCACCGGCCCTCCAGGCGACGCGGGTGGATGTGATGCCGGTGCTCAAGGACACGCGGACCGGCGAGGGGCGGCCGCGTACGCGCTTGCGGTTCAGTTTGGGCCGCATGCTGGTGGTTGCGCAAATCGCGATTTCGCTGCTGCTGCTGGTAGCGGCAGGATTATTTGTGCGGACCCTCTCCAATCTGCAATCGCTCGAAATGGGCTTCCATCGCGAAAATGTTCTGGTGTTCAGACTCAATGCGCAGCAGGCAGGACACCACGACCCGGAGATTATTTTGTTCTACAGCGATCTGCAACAACGCTTTGCCGCTCTTCCAGGAGTGCGCAGCGCGACTCTTGCGAATTCGCCGCTAATCGGCGATGGCGCCTGGGGCTGGCCCGTGGTCCCCCTTGGTCAACCGCGGCCGGAGAAAGCGCCCAGCGGGCATGGCTCCGGCGTCGATGCCACCGCCACTCACGTCTTGGCCACCGGACCGGGTTTCTTCACGACCATGCAGATCCGATTGTTGGCCGGGCGTGAATTCGATGAACGGGACAGACTGGGGTCGCCGCCCGTGGCGATTGTGAACGAGGCCTGGGTGAAGACGAATCTCCCGGACCGAAATCCGATGGGGCAACATGTCGTGAGCTATGGGCCGGGGCTCAAGCCGCGGGAGATGGAAATCATCGGCGTGGCCAGGAACACAAGGTACGATGACGTGGCCGGCGATTTTCCAGCCATTGTGTACATGCCGTTCGAACAGAACCTGAACGTCCCCGTCCAGGAGATGACGTTTTTCTTGCGCACTACGGGCGATCCCCTGGCGTACGCCAGAACGGTAAGGGAGATCGTGCACAAGGCGGACGCGCGCATTCCGGTAACGAACCTGGGCACGCAAGCTGCGCAGATCGATGGGGAGATGAGCCAGGAGATCCTGTTCGCCCGGCTGTGCACGGGTTTCGCGATCCTGGCGCTGGCGATTGCTTGCGTGGGATTGTACGGGACAATGTCGTACACGGTCGCGCGGCGCACGGGCGAGATCGGAATTCGGATGGCTTTGGGAGCCCAGCGCGGTACGGTGGTCTGGATGATACTGCGCGAGGTCGTGATCCTGGCGGCGGTGGGGCTCGTGATCAGCGTGCCTACAGCTCTGGGTACGTCGAGGTTTGTCGAATCTTTTCTTTTTGGAATCCAACCCAATGATCCCCGGGCTCTGGTGGCAGCCGTGGTGATCCTGCTGGGCGCCGCGCTTCTCGCGGGTTACGTGCCCGCGCACAAGGCATCGCGAATCGATCCAATGATCGCGTTGCGGCATGAGTGAGGCTTGCACGCGGCCGCTTCTTCCGGAAGCCTCGTCCGCATCACGAAACCGCGATTGTTTGCAAGCTACCCCGATGAAGC